>NC_022781.1:328750-657500 GCF_000496285.1 Bacillus toyonensis BCT-7112
TTAAGTAATTTACCTGGCGATGTGATTAAACCGTACATTTCAATATTTTTATTCACTTTAGGCGTTTATATTTTATTACGATTCATTATTCAAAAACAAATTGTTACTTCCAAAAAGCGTATGTCTGCCAAACAACTTGTGCCACTCGGCTTATTCGCTGGATTCGTCGATTCAACTGGTGGCGGTGGCTGGGGTCCAATTACGACACCTGTACTGCTAGCAAGAGGAAATGAAGCTAGAAAAGTTATTGGATCTGTAGATACGAGTGAGTTTCCTGTTTCGCTCGCTGCAACAATTGGTTTCTTCATCTCACTTGGCTGGGAACAAGTAAGCTGGGTTTGGGTATTCGCCTTAATGCTTGGCGGTATTGTCGCAGCTCCAATTGCCGCATGGTTAGTACGTATCGTTCCACCTCATTTACTTGGGGTATTAGTTGGTGGCCTTATTATCTTTACGAATATTCGTACACTACTTACAACATTTAAAGTGGATCCAACTATTATTTCACTTTCTTACGTGGCAGTTGGTCTTGTCGTTATTATTTCTATTTTCATTGCTGTCCGTAATCATTCCAATCGTTCTAGCCCATCAACAGGCGGCTATCCGAAAGATCAAAAACAAATGCTACCATAATGATAAAAAATGCCGCTCGAACTATATCGAGCGGTATTTTTTATTTTTCTATTTTCCAATTAATCATCGTATCTGTTGTATCTACTCTCTTCATATGTAATTTCTCTAATACACGAATCGAACTAGCATTTTCAAGGAGTGTCTCCGCAATAATTGTATCTACCTTTCCTGTCTGGAAAGCCCACTTTATTAATTCATCTACAGATTCTGTAGCATACCCTTTATTCCAATATTTCTCAATAAAACCGTAACCAATTTCTACTGTACGTTTCTCGTTCGGTTTCCCTTTAAATCCTATATCCCCTAGTACGATGTCATCTTCTTTTCGAATGACATACCACGCACCCCAAGGTAATAAAGCTGCGTCTTGTTTTACACTTTCTACATGCCCTGCAATATGCGGGCCGCTATTGTATCCTTGATTCTTCGCAATCTGAACCCATTCTTCCGTACACGGGATAATATGTAATCTTTCTGTTTCTAATTTCATAACGATGTCCCCTTTTTAATTAAACAGTACTTCAATTTTACTACAAAAAAGAAAGAATATTCAATCTTTTAATTTGCACATATGTTTTTTCTTTAGAACAAAATAAAAGAAGTGATACCCTTCAATCGTTATGTCGAATTATATTTTCTGAATTTTCTTTTAATTTTAAAGGGTTTTTCATTATTTTTTGCGAAACATTTGTATAACAATTTTTTCTTTGTTTATTGCTACATAATAGTAGGTTCGGGTGGAGTTATGCAAGCGTTTCCTATACAATAACCGATATTTTTTGACTTTTCCTAACAAAATTCCTTGCAATATATTCAGAAACTCATTACAATTGCCATATATTAAATATCTTAGCAATATATAAATCCTCATCAATCCGATGAGGTAGAGGTTGCGACTTTTAAAAGTAAAACGGACGAGACACAGAGAATGTCACTGACTCCGTTTGAAAGGAAAAGTTGCCGAAGTTTGTATTTCTTCTCTGGAAGTATGAGCTGGGGCTGTCTCCGAAAGGAACAGAACTGTCACGTTTACAAAATTACCGTGTAAACGTGGGGTGCTATCTTAACGGAAGGGTATGATGGGGTGGTTATTTGTGAAACGTTCCGCCTAATTCCTTTGGCGGTTTTTTGTATTTTTCTCCCCCGCTCCTTCCTAACCTACAAGAAAAGGAGTGTTGAACATGAATAGCGCAACAAATCAATCTACCTCTAAAACGCAAACTACACAAGGACAAGGTGAATTAAAACGCGGATTAAAATCTCGTCACCTTACGATGATTTCTCTCGGTGGTACAATCGGTACCGGACTATTTCTTGCCAGCGGTGGTGTAATCCATTCAGCTGGTCCTGGCGGTGCACTAATCGCATACGCCGCAATTGGAATTATGGTGTATTTCTTAATGACAAGCTTAGCTGAACTTGCAGCTTACATGCCTGTTACTGGATCTTTTAGCACGTATGCAACAAAATTTGTTGATCCATCACTTGGCTTTGCACTTGGATGGAACTATTGGTATAACTGGGCGATTACAATTGCGGCAGAACTAGCGGCCGTAACATTAATTATGAAATTTTGGTTCCCTGATACCCCTTCCCTCATTTGGAGTGGATTATGCTTAGCTATTATTTTTCTCTTAAACTATTTATCTGTTAAAGGTTTTGGTGAATCTGAATATTGGTTCGCACTTATTAAAGTAGTTACTATTATTATCTTCTTAGTTGTCGGCTTCATGATGATTTTTGGAATTATGGGCGGCGAATCTGTCGGCTTTAAAAACTTCACTGTTGCAGATGCTCCATTTAACGGCGGTATCATGGCAATTATCGGTGTATTTATGGCTGCTGGTTTCTCCTTCCAAGGAACTGAATTATTAGGTGTAGCTGCTGGTGAAACGTCTGATCCAGAACGCAATATCCCAAAAGCAATTCGTTCGATCTTTTGGCGCATTCTTTTATTCTATATCCTTGCAATTCTCGTTATCGGTTTATTAATTCCTTATACAACTGAAAGTCTTGCAGCAAGTGATGTTACAGTAAGTCCATTTACACTTGTATTTGAAAAAGCGGGCGTTGCCTTTGCTGCTTCTGTTATGAACGCTGTTATTTTAACGGCAGTTTTATCTGCTGGTAACTCTGGCATGTACGCATCAACTCGTATGCTTTGGGATTTAGCTCGTCAAGGAAAAGCACCAAAGTTTTTAGGCAAATTAGATAGCCGTGGTGTACCTGTTAACGCTCTAATCGCAACATCAGTAGTTGGTAGCGTCGCTTTCATCGCTTCTTTATTCGGTGACGGTGTTGTATATATTTGGTTATTAAACGCTTCTGGTATGTCTGGCTTTATCGCATGGGTTGGTATTGCAATTAGTCATTACCGCTTCCGTAAAGCATATATCGCACAAGGAAAAGATTTAAAAGACTTACCATATAGAGCAAAATGGTTCCCATTCGGTCCAATCTTCGCATTTACACTTTGCGTCATCGTAATTTTAGGACAAAACTACGGCGCATTTATGGGTGAATCAATCGATTGGAACGGCGTACTCGTTTCTTACATCGGTTTACCGCTCTTCTTAGTACTATGGTTAGGATATAAATTTACAAAGAAAACAAAAGTGATTCCACTTGATAAATGTGAACTAAAATAAAGTAGAGCGAGCAAACAAAATTGTTTGCTCGTTTTTTTTACAATTCTCTTTACTTCCCTATTTCTTTTGTTTTTGCAATAATAAAAGAAATAAAAATAAAGGTTGGGATACAATGAACATTCGTATTACTGATGAAGCAAAGGCAGCTATACATAGATTAGAACGTGCAGATAAAAAGATCATTCGCATTAGAGGAACAATGACAAACTCTTGTAGCATTTTCGTTGATGTTGATTTAGTTTGGGATACATACAATGCAGATGATATTGTATATGAGGATGAAATGCTTATTGTACAAATGGAATCATTCACGAAAGATTACACTGGTGATACAGTGAAACTTGATTATAAGACGACTGGTTTTAGTATTACGACTCCTAGTGAGACGTTAGTTTATGGATTGTCGATTAAAAAATAAAAATTATTTTCAACTGACCAATGAGGTGGAAAAATGGGTAAATACGTTCCATTAAAATTTTTATTTAATGATGAATTAGCAGAAAAAATGGCTGACTCTATTTGTAAACACGATTCTACTTTCTCTAAAAAAAACTTTATAGCCTCCGTAACATGTAAAGTTGAAGGTTTAGAGTTAAAGCAACGGATTGAAGTAATAGCAGATGAATTACACAATGCTTTACAAAAAGATTTTAATGAAGCAATACATATATTACTGAAAACATTGGGACCAGAAAATACAACAGAAGTAGGTACATTTACAAACGGCTATATGTACATGCCTATCGCAAAATACGTTGAAAAATATGGGCTTAACGATTTTGACTCCTCATTCCATGCAATGTATGAAATAACAAAAAGGAATACTGCTGAATATGCCATTCGGCCTTTTCTTGAAACGTACCATGAAGACACACTAAATATTTTACAACAGTGGATTCATGACGAAAACAGCCACATTAGGAGACTAATTTCTGAAGGTACAAGACCAAGACTTCCTTGGGCAAAAAAAACAGGAGCTCTAAAAGGTAACTTTAAGAACAATTTACAGCTTCTTGAACCATTAATGAATGACCCTTCTAAGTATGTTCAAAAATCTGTAGCCAATCATATTAACGATATTACGAAGGAAGATAAAGAACTCGTTTTTCAATGGTTGCAGCAATTACGTGATAAACAGCATCCTGTTAACCCTTGGATTATAAAACATGGGTTAAGAACGGTGATAAAAAATGGTACTTTACCAAAAGATTTTTATTTTTAAGTATTTTTAAATGAAAACGGCCAAAACAAAAACGCTTATGCTTCAAGAATGAAGTATAAGCGTTTTTTCTCTTTAAAACATTATCCCTGCCTTAAAATATTTTGAAACATTTCCGGTTTATTTTGTTTAAAACTCTCTATTATTTCTTTTCCAAATATCGTTATACTCTTCTCCCAAGGATGGCCTAAATACCCCCACTTAAAGTCTTTCTGAATAAAGAAATAGTAATCACCATTCGGAAATATTGGTATACGCCACTCATAAAATTCATTTCTTTCAAACTCTAAGTGTGGATTTACCCAATAACATTCATGTTGCCAATCTAGTGCCATCATATATTCATTCAATGCTGTATTCTCTTTGAAAACTTTTAATGCTTTTTCTTCAAGTTCATCATATACATTTAAATCTACCGATTCTCCAAAATAATGAGAGATGTCATATGTGATAAACGGTCCTGGTACTTTAAACGATGGAAATATTGAAACACTTGGTGAAAATTCATAGTCACTATATACTTTATCCCAAATTCGATCGTACTCTTTATCTGTAAACTCAATCCAATTTTCCATTAAATATCTACCTTCTCTTTATATTTCAAAGGAATTCCACTCAAAAATCCCGAATATATAAATAATCATTCTCGCAAGGAGCGAATTTATATGCATCTATTCGAACACGAAACGTAAATCCGTTTCACTTTTATAAGAGGTCCTCCTTTTTACTTTTCTCATCATATCATTCATTTACAAAATAGGAGGGTACAATTATGAAACGTGATCCATTATTTTTAACTTTATTAGACAGTGCAAATACAAATTTTAGCGGCTGGGATTTTTCTTTCATTTCAGAAACGGGTCGAATGAAAAGTGAGCCTTTATCGTGGTCGTACGGTAGCACTGCTTTCCAGCTTATACAACACGCAAAATCAATGCTAGATATGGGCACTGGCGGTGGAGAGCTTTTATCTATGTTACAACCGTTCCCGCCAACTATTTATGCTACTGAGGGCTACGCTCCAAACGTGCCAATTTCCCGAAAGAAATTAGAGCCTTTAGGGGTTATTGTTGTAGAAGTAAAGGATGATGCTGCCCTACCGCTTCAAGATGCTCAATTTGATTTAATTGTGAACCAACATGAATCCTATGCTGCTTCTGAGGTAAACCGAATCCTTTCTCCTAATGGAATATTTCTTACACAACAAGCTGGTGGTCTTGATTGCGCAGAACTTAATAAGCAGTTTGGCACACCACTAAATAGCGAATTTGCAAGTTGGTCACTCGAAACTGCCTGTAATGAGCTAAAGGAAAATGGATTTACTATTTTAGATGCAAAGGAAGAATTCCCTCTTCAACGCTTTTATGATATTGGCGCTATCGTCTATTATTTAAAAGCGATTCCGTGGCAAACTCCTGATTTTACTGTCGAAAGGTATTATGAGGAATTATATCGCATACATGAGATTATGTTGCAAAAAGGCTATTTTGATGTGAAGCAACATCGCTTTATCATTAAAGCGATTCGCAACTAATCATGGAGCATACGAAAACAAAAAGAGATGGATATGCCATCTCTTTTTGTTTTAATTTAAGTAACGAAAGTTTGTGTTACAACTTTGGCTAATAAAGTATATTTTTTCAGCATGTAATCACCTAACATATATATTTTTTCAACTAAAGTATAAGTGTAGTTTTTCATCCTATCTTCTATTGAGAAACGAGTTGTTTTTCATATCGTTTGTTCGCATCATCTTCTGTCAAAAATGCAGTTGTGTAATTAATAATATTCCGGTTATCGTACGTGAATATATGCTCTAACATATTTTCTTCTGTTAATATTAGCGGTAAGTATTTTGGTAAATTACTAACTACACCTCTATTATTCTCATCTAATATCCATCCAATTTCCTTCCACTCTAATATACCTTCATCAGTACTTAACGGTGTATCCATTTGTACTCCCTCTGGCAAATCAGCAAGGAATACATACATTCCTTCACTAGCCAGAGGCTCGTCTTTATCTTTAAAACCAACATTCCCCTTATACGTTACACTTTGGAGATCTATGCCCGTTTCCTCAAGCGTTTCTCTAATTATTCCTTCATATGGCGTTTCATTATCTTCAATTTTTCCCCCAACACCATTCCACATTCCCATATTCGGCTTTTTATTTCTATTTAGTAAGAGTATTTTATTTCCTTTTCTAATGAAGCAAATTGTGTATGTATACATACTATCATTTCCTTTCAATTACACCTTCTTTTGTAAGCAATTGATTTTCCACATGAGTTATTTTGCTTATTTTCAAGTGAAAACACTCGCCTTACAATTCCTTATCACATAATATATAGTACAACTTTCATACGTAAATACTTTACGTCAAACGAAAGAATCCTTTTTAGAAAGGAGCATTTAAAATCGATACTACAAGCAGTGAATTTTTAAAACAGTATTACGACAGCCACGTTTGGTTAAAAGATACCTACTGGTTCGGTGTTCCCATCTGCAAACTTCCCTCTGATCTCTTTTTGTATCAAGAAATCATTTATGAATTAAAGCCCGATTTAATTATTGAATGCGGGACTTTTCATGGTGGTAGTGCACTGTATTTAGCTTCTATGTTAGATTTAATCGGAAAAGGTCACGTACTTACTATCGATATAACTCCGCAGCCAAATCGGCCATCACATAATCGGATTACGTATTTAACAGCATCTTCTGTTTCTGTGCAGGCCGTCCAAACAATAGTAAGTATGCGCAAACCTGATGATGTGATTTTAGTTATTTTAGATTCTGATCATAGTAAAGAACATGTATCAAAAGAACTCTTACTTTATAAATCTATTGTAACCACTGGTAGTTACATTATTGTAGAGGATACATGTATTAACGGAAATCCTCTCCTTCCAGATTGGGGCCCTGGCCCGATGGAAGCCGTGGAAGAGTTTTTAGCTAAAAATAACAATTTCATAATCGATGAATCTAAACATAAATTTTTCATATCTTTTAATCCAAAAGGTTTTTTAAAGAAAATAAAGTGAAACTTTAATAAGTGGGGCTTTATGAATTCCCCACTTATTCTATAATTTTCATTTTTGAAAAAGGATAATACACAAATTCTACTTTTCCTATCACGTTATCTTCTTCAATATATCCTAAGCCATTGCGACTATCCCTACTAAGTTCACGGTTATCTCCCATGACAAATAGCTTATCTGGTGGAATCTTTGTCTTTTGGAAATTGTAAAATACTTGTGTATTGTTGAATAAATCTTTATTTGTATACGGCTCTACTTGTTTTTTATCATTTACATATACAGTTCCATTCGTTATGTTAATTACGTCACCAGGTAGCCCTATTACCCTTTTCACATAATATTTCGATTCGTCCTCTTCTTTAATAATGACAATTTCCCCGTGCTGTATGTTAGAAAAATGTACTGCTGCTTTATTTACAAATACGTAGTCTTCTTCATTTAAAGTCGGCTGCATGGATTTCCCTTCTACCTTACATAACGTAAAAGAATGATAGGCTATTACCATAACAAGTATAAATAGTATGTACTTCCCCCAACCTCTCTTAATCTCCTCTTTCATATCCATTCCCACCTTATAAAATAACTCAAAAAATATATCACTGCACAATATATTCCTGTGCAGTGATATTATTTTTACTGGGCCTTGTTCGGCTGTTCTACCGGGACTGAATTTGCATTTGATCTTTTCGCTTTCAAGTCAAAATACGCATCCAAAATTTCTTTACCAATCGCGGAATTAACCCCTGATTTATCATTATTCACCCATGGTACAACAACTGAAAAAGCTACTTCCGGATCAGCATCATATGGCGCATAGCCGGCAAGAGTTAAATTATAACATTTTTTTCGGTTATAGTTCTCATCTCTTCCAATATCACTTTCTCCACCATATACCGTCTCAGCTGTTCCTGTTTTTCCAGCTGGTTTATACGGTAAGCCTTTAAACGTTCCTGTACCTGTTCCGTCAGCTTCTTGAAAAACTCTTCTAAACCCTTCTTTTACATGATTAATGTATGACGTGTCCATATCCACTCGATTTAAAACAACCGGTTCAATTGATCGAATAACTTTTCCGACATCCTCTGGGCGGTTTGGCTGCTCTCTAATTTCTTGCACAATTTGTGGTTTCATTCGGTAACCGCCATTTGCAATTGTTGAAATATATTGAGCAAGCTGTAGCGGTGTATATGTATCATATTGTCCAATTGCATAATCAAGTAAAAAGCCTGGTATATTATCAGTTCTACCCATTTGACCAATTGATTCATTTGGCAAGTCAATACCAGTCGATACACCTAAACCAAATTGTCTAAAATAGTAACGCATTTTATTAAATGTCTCTTGTTTAATATCTAACGGATTGTTTGGCACATAATTAATCCCCGCCATTTTTAATGCTGTATTAAACATATAAACGTTCGACGAAACTTGTAAAGCTCTTAAATCATCAATATCACCAAAATCTTTCCATGATTTTTTCGGCTTAGTACTTCCTTTAAAGTACATTGGCGCATCAAAGAAATGCGTAAACGGTTTAATCGCTTCTGCTTGGTATCCAGATAATAAAGTAGCCCCTTTCACAGTTGATCCTAACTCATAGGAACTTGTCATCGTCCCTAATGCGTAGTCTTCTATTTGCATCACGCCATCTTTATTTACAATTTTCTTTCCTGCCATTGATAAAATTTGACCGTTTTTCGGATTCATCATTACAACGAAAGCACGATCCATCATCGGTTCTGAAGAATGAAACGCTCGTAAATTTTTTTCAAGACTTTCCTCTACCTTTTTTTGCAAATCCATATCAACCGTTAACATTAAGTTATTTCCACTTTTTCCTTCAGTCACTTTTTCAGTCCGAATAATATTCCCTGCTTTATCTGTAATATTTCTAGATTGTTCTTTCATTCCATGTAATGCATCTTCGTATTGCTTTTCGATGTAACTCTTACCAATACGATCATTTCGGTTGTAATCACGAACTAAATAATACTCTAATTGTTCTCTTGGCAATCCCTCATTTTCATTAGAAACGCTACCAAGTATAGAACGAAGGATTTTATCATTTGGATATTCACGTTCCCAATCTACTGTCGTATCTACCCCCGGCAAGCTTGCTAATCTTTCACTAACGATTGCATATTCATTTTGACTTACATCTTTTTTAACGATTTGCGGCGTCATTTTATATCCCGTATTCATTTTACTTTTAATTGCTAATACTTCTAAATCATCTTTTGAAAGCTCCTTTAATTCTTCTTGTGTAATTCTCTCCCGACGCAACTCTTCTACTTTTTTATCTAATTCTTTCCCTTCTATTTCCTGCTTCCTAAATTTACTCTCATCTGCTTTCGTTACTTTTTCTGCAGCCCTTTTTTCATTTAACTGCATCCAAAAATCTTTTTTATCTGTCTCTGTTAACTTATCCATATCCTCTTGCGACATTTCAATTAGCCCTGCTAACTCTCTCGCTACTTTTAAAACTTCTTTCGAGTCTACTCCTTTCATTTTCGTATATGTAACGGTTCGTAGCGGTTTGTTATTTACAATCACTTTGCCTTCTCGATCAAACATTTTCCCTCTAGGAACAGGCGTGCTCACCGTCACATCTTCCTTTTTATTCACTTCATTTCGATACGTTTCTCCATCAATGATTTGCACTTTACCTAGTTGAATAATAATAGCTGAAAATAAAAGAAAGACGATAAAAAATAGTACATTTAACCGAAATGGAATATGAGTCTTTTTCTTTTTCGGCTGTTTCTTTTTTTCCTTGTTCTGTCTCATTTCGCTCCCTCGCTTCATTCTATTAACTTCTACGCATAAATTGAAACTTTAAACAGAGTGGTTCTCTGTTTATTAGCCCACAGCAATCGGGCTTTTACAAGCAGGTAATCTTCCCTTCCACCTAACTTCTTCGCCTGTGCCGAATTTTTCAGATGGGAGTCTTACTGCTCGCAAATAACGGGATAACTCATTATGTATCAAATTTATTTATATGATATATATAGAATTTTATATTAGTTACAAAAGAAAGAAAAGATTTAATTTTCAGTTTTCGGATTTTACATCCTATTTATTACCATTCCCCTTACAATACAATATCATGAATACAAAAAACTGAGGTAGATACATTGCACCTCAGTTTTTTTACGATAACTTATTTATTTGAAGATAACCCTTCAACAAATTCACCAATCTTTTGTCGAAAAACAAAATCAAAGTTATATTCCTGCCCTGTTAACTCTTCATTTACTAAAATGGTTGTTGCTCCAATTTCCCTCTTTGCAATTTCCGGGAAAGATGCGACAGGCTGTACTTTTAATGACGTTCCCATAACGAGAAACACATCTGTTTCATATAAACGTGTAATCGCATTTTGATATTGCGGCAGTGTATCTCCGTATAAAACAACATCTGGATTTAAAATGAAATTACACTTCTCGCAGCGCGGTACTTCATGATCAATCATATATTGTAAATCATAACCCGTTTTACACTTCGGACAATGTGCTGTTTGAAGTGTTCCGTGTAAATCAATGACATGTTTACTACCACCTAATTGATGTAAACCGTCGATATTTTGCGTTAAAATTGTTATATCTTTTCCTTGTTCTTCTAGCTCAGCTAAAAAGCGATGTCCACGATTAGCTTTATATTGATGAAACGTATTAATTTGAAATATTTCTTTATAATGCTTCCAAAACTCTTTCGGACTTCTGTTATAGTACCCTCTCGATAAGTACATCTCCACATTCACATCAGCATACAACCCATTTGCTGAACGGAAATCTGGGATGCCACTTTCTGTACTGGCTCCTGCGCCTGTTAATACAGTAATTTTCTTCGCTTTTTCTAAAATTGAACGAACTTCTTCAAATTGCACAAAAATCACCTCTATGTATATTCCTATACTTATTATACCAGTTGTTTACAGGAGGTGTTGTACATTTCACTTTACTTAATGCGTCGCGCCCCCAATTTCTACAATATCTACCTCTACTTCCGTCGTTACTTCGATTGCCAACTCTACCCCTTTACTAATAGTAGAAAGTGACATACTCGGTTGCCCTGGGTAGCTACTCGCTTGTTCTGGTAAGAACGGAATGTGAATGAATCCGCCTTTTATTTTCATATCATGTTTTTCTAGTTCATACATAAGTCCATAGAATAAGTGATTACAAACGAATGTACCTGCCGTTTGTGAAACAGATGACGGTATGCCTTCTTCGCGAAGTTTTTTTACGATTGCTTTCATTGGGAGCGTGGACCAATAGGCAGCAGGTCCTTCCTCAACAACCGGTACATCCACCGGCTGATTCCCTTCATTGTCAGCAATTCTTGCATCATCAATATTAATTGCGACACGCTCTATCGTAATATCTGGTCTACCCCCAGCTTGTCCGATACATATAATCATTTCCGGCGACAGTTCTTCTATATATTCTTTTAAAACTTTTATTGATTTATGAAATACAGTTGGAACTTGTTTACTTATAATCTTGTACTCTCCGATTGTTTTTTCATGTAAGCTTTTTGCGACTTCCCAAGCTGGATTGATACTTTCTCCGCCGAACGGATCGAACCCTGTTAATAATACTGTTTTCATCGTTTTCCCTCCTAATTAGAAACGATATACTAAGCCGTACATAATAAACATATTTATGATAAAGATTGAAAGCGCGATGGGTACTTGCGCTTTAATAACAGCATTTTTATCTTTTAACTCTAAAAGCATTGCTGGAACGATATTAAAGTTTGCTGCCATTGGCGTAAGCAGTGTTCCGCAATATCCAGCAAACATGCCGAGTGCGGCCATAATCGCTGGATTCCCGCCGTGCATTTGAACAATTAAAGGTAATCCGATTCCGCCAGTGATTACTGCAAACGCTGCGAATGCATTCCCCATTACAACTGTGAAAAGCATCATTCCTAAACAGTACGCCATAACAGCAACGAATGGATATTCTGTCGGTAACACTTTTCCAACTAAATCAGAAACGACTTGTCCAACACCAGACTTCGCAAAAATGCCGCCAAGTGCTGCTAACATTTGTGGTAAAATAACTGCCCAACCAACAGCTTGTAATAATCTACTTCCTTCTTGAACAGGCGTCGTTATTTTCGATTTTGTAATACGCATCGCCGCAACGAATGCGAGTAATGCTCCTAACGCTAATGCAACTAACGTTACTTTATCTGGATCTACAAGGGATACATTTCCCCATTTGATTTTCCCTAACGTTAACGTACCGATAATTGTAAAAATAGGAATTAAAAGTGCAGGCATGAAAATTTTATTTTTTAATTTCTCAGCATGTTTCACACGTTCTTGTACAGGTACTTCTTTCTCCTCGGATTTTGTTACTTTATTCAATGAAGCTAACACGACCATAGCGAGCACGATACACCCAACGTAAAACGAAGGTATTACATTTCCGAATAAAAATGTAACTGCGAATAATGCCCAAAATAAGCTAGAACCGAATCGGTTTGGATGTTCACGATCGAATGCGATACGCACAGCGATAAAGGCAACGATTATACCTAATACATAATAAATTGTATCCATAGTTATGATGTTCATCTTATATAGCCTCCTTCTCTTGTTTTCCTTCTGCCTTCATTGTTTTCGCTATATATTTATCAAACCTTCTGAATCTAATCCAACTTACGATTAGTGCGGATATTGCTGTTGGAATACCCCAAAGCGCCATATCCCATACTCCGACATGCATACCTACTGAATCGAAGAATCCTTTCATTAATAAAATCGCACCAGTTGCGATAAAAATATCTTCTCCGAAAAACCAAGCTGTATTTTCTGCAGCAGCTGCGTTTGCTTTAATCTTTTCTCTTAATTTTTCCGGAAGTTTACCGTATTTACCTTGTGCCGCTCCTTCTGCCATTGGTGCAACGAGCGGTCTTACTGTTTGCGCATGACCACCAATATTCAGCCCTAGTGCCGCTGATGATTCTCTTATTGTAAAATATGACATTAATACTCTTCCAGTTGTTGCCCCTTTTGATTTCGTTATAAGTGCTTCTGCTCTTTCTTTTAAACCATAACGCTCTAAAATTCCGATTACAGGTAAAGTTAGTATAATAGGCATAGACATATATCTATTTTCTATAAAAAATTTACCGAACATGCTGATGACGTCATAAAAACTTAATCCTGAAACCATACCAGTAACAATTCCTGCAACCATTACTACTAATAGTGTATTTAACCTAAATAGAAAGCCAACTGCAACAAGTAGTATCCCAATTAATTTAATCATTTCCAGCACTTCCTCTCATTTTTTATTTCGGTGCACATATAGAAACACCATTAAGTTCGAATGTTCTGTATATTCTCTCCGCAAATTGTACCGCTTTCTCTCCATCGCCATGCAAACAAATTGTTTGCGCCTGAACTGTTACTTTCTCTCCATTCACCGTTTCTACATATCCTTCTTTTACCATTTGAAGCACTTGTTTTATCGCTTCGCCTTCATCTGTTATAAGTGCATTTTTTTCTGTACGACTTGTTAATGTCCCATCTTGCTTATACGTACGATCAGCAAAAACTTCTTGCATGAATGTTACTTTATATTTTTCTGCAGCTTGTATAAACGCCTCGCTATTTGCTAATCCGTAAAGTAATAGATCCGGGTTCATATGAGAAATTGCCTTTACGATTGCATCTGCAATTACTGGGTCAGTTGCCGCCATATTATATAGGGCACCGTGCGGTTTCACATGATGCATCTTCGCCCCTGCCGCTTTCACAAACCCGTCTAATGCACCAATTTGATATAAAACGTAATCATATACTTCACTTGCTGAAACATTCATGTTTCTTCTTCCAAATCCAATTAAATCAGGAAATCCAGGATGCGCCCCTATTGCTACGTTATGTTTCAAAGCTTTTTCAACTGTTTGACGCATAACGAACGGATCACCCGCATGAAAACCACAAGCAACATTTATAGAGGAAACGAACGGAAGAATCTCATCATCATTCCCCATTTTATAAGCTCCAAAACTTTCTCCTAAATCACAATTCAAATCGATTGTCGTCACGATATTTCCCTCCTACTCTCAGCTTCGTAAAGCGATGAACTTCTTTAATAGTTTCACATTTTCTTCCTGCTCTATGTACAATCGCTCCGCTTCTTCTATAGAAACTTTTTCAAAAGTTACATAGTCCCCTGGTTTCAGCTGGGCAAGCAGAGGTAAATCGACTGAAATGACATTTCCGATTCTCGGATAGCCACCTGTCGTTTGCCTATCTGCCATTAATATAATAGGCTGCCCACCATTTGGAACTTGAATGGTTCCAAATGTAACAGGACTTGATAGAATTTCTTGTTCTATTTCTCTATTTAAAACTTCCCCATCAAACCTATATCCCATGCGATCAGCATAATTGGACACTTTATACTCTTTCATAAAAAATGACTCTTTACTTTTTTCTGTAAACTGATTATATTCAAAATCTGTTATGACGCGAAGCGTAGGATGCTTCTTATATTTTGGTAAGACGTTATTTCGAATTGCCCATTTTGTTTTTATTCGCTCTTCCTTTTGTAAGTTCTGAATGAAACGACTCGCCATTTCTGCGTGCGTACCAATTTGAAAATAGTCACCCTTTTTGAGCATCCTTCCTTCAATCCCGCCAATAGCAGCTCGCATATATGTACTTTTACTTCCCATTGTATGATCAATATGAATACCACCAGCAAATGTTACATATGCTCTGCACCCACGTTTCGCTTTTCCAAAACAAAGCATGCTGCCTTCTTCTGCTAAAATAGGACGCCATAACGGAATTCGTTCTCCATTCAATAACGGTTCCAAATCCGCTCCGCCAATCGCGAGCAAAGTCGTTTTCTTTAGTAACAATTTAGGTCCCATTATCGTCATTTCTAAACCTGCTTCATTTTCTTCATTACCGACTAACATATTGATTAGCCTAAGTGCATTTTTATCCATCGCACCGCCAACTGGTACACCATACTGTTGATAATGAAATCGTCCTAAATCTTGGACTGTTGTAAGCATCCCCGCATGTAAAACCTCTACATCCATTCTTTAGCCCCCTCTAGCGATAAGTATTCTTCCTTTGTTACCGGGATAAAACGTAAATACATACCACTTTGAATATAGGTAGGTGATTCTTCTCTTGGATTAAATAATGAAATCGGTGTTCGGCCGATAATATTCCATCCACCCGGTGTTTCAAGCGGATAAATACCTGTTTGCTTTCCACCAATCCCTACCGAACCAGGAGCAATTTGTAACCGTGGTGTTTCTTTTCTAGGTGTTTCTAATTGTTTTGATAGTCCCCCTAAATATGGGAATCCTGGTGTGAAACCTAACATATACACAAAATATGTTGTTTCGCTATGTATACGAATAACATCCTCTACTTGCAAACCTTGATAATGTGCGACCTCTTCTAAATCCGGCCCATATTCGCCTCCGTAGCAAACTGGTATAGAAATATGTTTCACTTTCTGGTTCACTTCTTCTTTATATGAATCACACAGCTCCTGTATATATTGGCAAACGTAATCATATGACCTTTCACCTCTCTCATTTTGCATCCATACTTCGTACAAATTATAGTAAATTGCTAATGAAGTAAACGATGGCACACATTCAACCATTCCTGTAAATGGATGTTGTTTCAACGCTTGAAATAATCGCTGCACTTTTCCGTATATATCCATCCTAATTTCTTCACCAAACGTAACAATAATTGCTTGATCCCCTAACGCAGAAAATTTCATCCCATTCCCTCTTTCTATGCCAAAAAGCCGAGTTCTTTCGAAATGCGGTATGCTGTTTCTTTCACTTTCGCAGTAAAATATGAAATGTTACTTTCGCCATACTCAATTGCTAAACCTGAAACACTAATACCTGCTACAACCGTTCCATCATTCGCAAAAATCGGAGCTGCTATAGCTGCTGTATGATTTTCTAATTCAGAATAACTAATTGTGTAACCTTCCTTTTTCGCTAGTTGTAATACTTCTAGCAAATGTTCCTTATTCACAATTGTTCCATCCGCAAACTGTTTTAAATCGGTTTCCTCTATGTACTTCCTTTTCTCTTCCTCAGAAAAATAAGATAGTAAAATTCTCGGACATGCCCCCGCATAAAGAGGTGCTCTTCTTCCAACCGCTGTATAAACACGTACCGGCTGAACTCCTTCCATCTTTTCAACGTAAATTGCATCATTACCATCTTGAATAATTAAATTAACTGCCTGCCCTAAACTATCTCTAAGCTCTTTCATATATGGAATCGCAATATTTCTTACTGATAATCTTTGTGAAACAAGTTGCCCAAACCTTAAAAAAACGACTCCAAGACAATATTTCCCCTTCTCATTTTTTTGTAAAAGCTCCATTTCTTCTAGCGAACCGATTAAACGATAAACAGATGTTTTTGGCATATTTGTAAGCTGAACCATCTCTGTTAAACTTAACTCTTCATGCTCATAAAATAACTCTAAAATATCCATTGTCTTCACTGCCGTTTTATTTATACTCATCCTATCTCCTTTTTGTTCCGAATTTCGGAACTTTAATTCCATTTTTCGAAACAAAGATATAATTTAAAATTATAAAATATTCTTTCAATTCTATCAATATTTTTTTCACGTACATAATCCGATATATTTTGTCCGCTATTAAAAAAACACAAATAATAAGTGATTTATATAAAATAAAAGGCTCTTGAATGATTGACAAAACTTTAACACTTGAAGAACGAACTATTAGAATAAAAGTTACAATAAAAAAGTACGGAAGTTTAGATTTGAAATAAAATTTGATCACTTTTCATTAATAACACTGCTATAAAAGAAAATATAAAGAGCATGTTTGAATCAATTTTTGATCAAAACATGCTCTTCTCATTGTTATTCACAGTATTCTTTTTTAACTTGATTGATTGATTGATTGTTCCTTCGTTCAACTAACAAGTCTATTAGGTACATATTACTTATTTTTCAAAATCGTTCTTTTAGCTTTTTTAATAATTCTACTAGTTGATTTTATATCAGTATCCTTTTCCCATTCTTCACACAGGTTCATTACCCAATCCGGTTTCGTTTTACTTGTATCATTTAACCAGTTTCCAACCGAATCTTGGACATATTTTGATGGATCTGATTTAAGTAAATTAAGAATAGGAAGTGCTTTTTCAGGTTCTTGTTTTAATATTTCAATATGTTTACTCCATACACCTCGAGGACGAATAGATTCTACAGAGAACCTACGAATATTCTCATCTTCACTTTTTGCCCATTCTACTAACAACTCCACACTTTTTTCTATATTCTGTGAAAGATCTTCTCTAATAGACATCCAAGCAATTTCTCGAACACCAAAATGATGATCCGCTGCAAAAGGTCGAATGTACGTTAATGTATCTTTTAATGTGTTATTTGATTTTTTATTCATAAACGCTGCCCAACATCGTACACTATCTGAAATATGATTAGATAATTTTAACAATACATCTTCCTTGTTTCCTTCATTCTCTTTGAGTATAATTTCATCCAATAAAGTTCCTGTTATTCGTATGACTTTCATTCCTGTTTCCACGTTCTGTTTTTCTAATTCAGCTACTATGCTTTCCAAACTATTCTTGAGTCCTATTGAAGGTAAGACATTTTTGAGTAGTTCAATATGATTTATAGCTAGCCATTCTGTTAGATTAACACTTTCTACTTTCCCTTGCTGTAGTAATTGTAAGACCTCTTTAGGAATTTCGTTTACTTTCCTGGCTCCTTTCCTGTTTAAGATAACTTTTGCTTCTTTCGTTATCATTTAAATTCCCTCCTTGCAACACTATTTTCAAATAAACAGAGGTCATTTTGAAAAATAATAATCAAAATGACCTCTGTCTTTCTTAAATGAACATTCAGTTTTACAAAAAATGTGATTTAAATCCACAAGAAGAACATTTCTCCCATACTTGCTTTATAACGCTCTTACTTGTTTCAATGGCCAGAAAACAGCTTGTCCTTTTCCAACAATTTCATCTTCTGAAATAAAGCCAAACATGCGACCGTCCTTAGAAACTTCACGATTATCTCCTAAAACAAATACTTGGCCTTCTGGCACTTTCGTTTTCCCTGTGATTTGTTCTAATGTAAAGTCTGGAGTTAATACACGGCCAGCTGCTTTTTCTTTAAACTCTTTTAAATACGGTTCTTCCATCGCTTTTCCGTTTACGTATAAAACATCGTTTTTATACTCAACTGTATCACCTGGTAAACCAATTACTCGTTTTACTAAGTCGTACCCTTCTTTTCCGTGGAAGACGATAACATCGAAGCGATCTAATCCACTTATACTATAACCAATCTTATTCACGAGAACGCGCTCATTATTTTCTAACGTTGGCATCATCGATTCACCTTGCACTAAAGAAGGTGTAAATAAAACACCGCGAATAATTACAATTAGTACAAGGGTAAACCCTATTGTTTTAACCCAAGAGAATAATTCTTTCTTCGTATTTTCCTTCATCGTTTCTCCTCTTTCTTATGCACTTATTTTATTATTTCAACTAATTCTCGCACTAAACTTCGATCAATTTCAGAAAAACATGATTTACCTTCTCTTACCGCTGTACCGACATGAGCTTGCGAAATTCCAGTTTCATCTAATAACTGCTTTATATTTTCTTTCGTTACACCACTTCCAGCTACAAGTTGAATTTGACCATCGCTTACCTTTTGCATATCTTTAAGCACTGGAATATTATCTACTATATTTCCTTGTCCACCTGAAGTTAACACGTGAGTCACTTTATGGAATTCCTTTAAAGTTCTCATCGCTTCTACTAGGTTTTCTATATCATCTATCGCACGGTGATACGTTACATTTATTCCATCTACAACAGATAACAAATCTGCTAGCTTCTCTTTATCAACTTCTTTTTGTTCGTTTAATACGCCTAATACAACGCCTGCTGCACCTAACTTCTGCGCAACGCTAATGTCTTCTTTCATCATTTCAATTTCTTCTTCCGTATATGTAAAAGACTTCGCATGCGGACGAATCATAACGTGAATCGGTATATTTACTGCTTCTACCGCTTTTTTAATAAATGCATAACTCGGCGTTAATCCACCTTCTGTATAAGATGAAATTAATTCAATCCGCTTCCCACCCGCGCTTTCAATTCGTTTCACATCTTCTAAACATGTTGCAATAACCTCTAGCATGAGATAACCTCTTTTCGTGCTTTTTTCTTATTATACATTAGTAAAAATAAGAAGCCTAGCTTTCTCCTATAAAACTATAAAAAGAAGAATGAAAAGAAAGATTTTTTCAATTGATAACACTTATTTGTAATGTGCTATTTTTCATGAACAATACTACTAAAAAGAGAAAAAGATATACATCTTACAAAAGAACATTCCATTATCTCTCGTTCAGATGTATTTTTTAGAATTGAGTTCTTCGAAGCTATTCAAGGGATGCTGCCCATTGCTATCAAGCTAATATTTTGGAGCATCCTCAAAACAAAAAATTGTACATCCTCATCTGGAGATGTCAATTTTCTCGCTTTGGAGTAGTTGCTCTTCTTAGTTTGATGAGCATAGGGTAGCTCAGGAAAATACGAATTTACAACGTTAAAGAAATTCCAAAATTAAAAGCCAAATTTCTCAATATTAAAATTAAGGAAATTGGCTTTTTTGTCGCTCTGGAGAAGAGCCCTTTTATTGAATAATAAATTTCTTCACATTGAGAGGAATTAGCATATAACGTTTTCACAGAGATGTTACCTGAATCTCTTCCCTGCTTCTTCCCCGGCAACCAAGTGGTTCGGAGAGTCCTTTCGCTTGCATGTTATGTTATATGACGTACCCTACTTCTTAAAGTTACTTTCACACTACTATTCTGTTTCAATTTTCACTTCAGTAATATATTTCAGTAAAGTTTTTTTATAAAACGTCACTTTCTTATTTGTTACCGAGTTGTTCCGCCAAACCGATTAGAAGCCCTTCGGTTCCACGAATGTAACAGAGTCGATACGAGTCCTCGTACTGAACCACTTCGCCAACGAGCTGAGCACCACACTTAGTCGTGAGTCTGTATACCATTTCGTCAATGTCTTCAACAGTGAACATGACGCGTAAATAACCGAGGGCGTTTACAGGAGCAGTCCGGTGATCTGATATAGTAGGTGGGGTGAGAAATCGCGAAAGTTCAATTCGGCTGTGGCCATCTGGCGTAACCATCATAGCAATCTCTACGCACTGGGAGCCCAGTCCGGTTACGCGACCAGCCCATTCACCTTCGACAGTAGCTCGCCCTTCGAGTTTCAAGCCAATCTCCTCGAAGAAAGAGATTGCGTCATCAAGAGATTCTACAACGATACTGACATTGTCCATTCTTAGTAATTTGTTCTTTTCCATAGTTTTATCTCCTTATGTGTAAACATTTATTATCTAATCATCTTCATAAATTATTCTATTAAAAGTTACAAATTCCTTCCCAACAAAAAACACCTTATCACCGTTTACATCCAAACTGGCATTACAATAAATATTTTTCATCTAGGAACATTCATCAAATCATGATAATCATTTATATGAAAACACTACATTTCAAACTAGGATGGCAAACAAATAAAAAGCACGTGTTCGATTACTAATCAAACACGTGCTTTCAAAACAACTATATTGTCCATAAACAATAACATTTAAATTCATAAGCTCTATTCCTAAAACATCACGACCGAAATGCTACATCCGCCAGTATAGACAATGTTGCATCATCCATCGGCGGATTGTGTAAACCCGCTCTGACATTTAAGTAATAACGATGAAGTGGATTTTTTTCTGATAAACTTTTTGCCCCTACGATACGCATTGCTTTATCTACTATAGATATCGCCGCATTTGTTACTGCGTATTTCACTGCCGCTAGTTCTGCTTGTAGTGATAGTTTATCTTCTGCCTCATCGTACTTTTTCGCAATTTGATATAAAAAGACGCGAGCTTGCATAAGCTCAAGCTCTATTTCTCCAACTAATCTTCTAACACTCGGTAATAAACTAATAGAATGGTTTAAACTATTTGGCTTGTATGATTCCGCAAACTGAACTGCATAATTTCTTGCTGATTGTGCGATTCCTAAATAACATGCTGGTATATGTAGCAACCAGCCAATACCCTTTTGTTTCACTTTCCCGCCCAATACATTCGTAAAGAAGCGGTTTTCTATCTCCACATTTTGTAAGACAAGGTCGTGGCTAGCAGTTCCTCGCATCGCAACGCTATCCCATGTTTCTTCAATTGATACACCGAGCGTATTTCTTGGAATGACAAACTCACCAACTTCTTCTCGGCCTTCCATACTTGCTGAAATAATAAAATAATCAAGTACTGGTGCCATCGTTGTAAAAGTTTTCCTTCCATTTATAATCCACTTCTCGCCTTGTTGCACCGCGATTGTTTCTGGTTTACCACCACGCGTCGGACTTCCTGTTTTCGGTTCTGTTGCTGCCCGATTAAAGAGTGCACCATTACGCACTTCTTCGCAAAACCATTTGAACATTCCATCATTCCAAGAGCGATTTTCAGCTAGCTCTTTTACAATACCGATATGCCATCCAATCGATAATGCAGTAGCTCCACAGCCTTCTGCAATTTTCCCTTGAAATAAAACGAAGTCATATAAAGAAATCGCACTACCACCAAATTCCTTCGGTAACGTTATTTTCGTATATCCGATATCTTTTAAATTATTAATATTTTCATACGGAAATGATCCTAATTCACTTAATTGATGCTCCCTTTCCATGAACTTCGGAATCAATTTATTTATTTGTTCAATAATGAAAGATTGTTCTTCTGTTTCAACAAATGAGAGTGCCATACTATAATCTCCTTTATCCCGCTATTTGCGGGCAGTAAAACTCCCACCTCAAAATTCAGGTGGAGCAAAGAAGTTCAGTGGGAGTCGGGCTGCCCGTAAATGCTCGATTCATAAACCGTTCATTTTGTCATTATGATTATATGAAGCTACCTCTCTATTGTTTCACTATTCCGATAAAAATACAATGTTTTTGGATTATAAGAAAAATCCCTATAGAAAAACAGGTCCTTTTCTTATATTAATCCCCCGAAAAATCCCTATAGAAAAACAGGTCCTTTTCTTATATTAATCCCCCTTCAATGCCTTTAGCGGCAAAGAGGTTACATATCCGATATACGAGAATAATTCTTTAAAAAAGAATGGAATTTCTGTATCTAACGTTTTATATGCTGATGTTGGAGTCGGTGAAGCATATGCCTCAATGTTAATATGTTTTGCGATTCTCATTGCGCGTTTCATATGAAGCGGATCACTTACAATCGTGTATGAGTGTATTCCGTTCTCTATTCCAACTTCCTTCGCATTCTTTAAATTTTCTTCAGTGAAAAGGGATTTTGTTTCTATTAAAATATCCTCCTCTTTTACACCTTGTTTCAATGCATATACTCTAGCAGTGCGAGCTTCCTCAAGCTCTGCTTCAAACTTTGTACCACCTGTAAAAATAATTTTCTTAATGTTTCCGTTTTTATATAGAGAAATCGCGTGATTAATTCTTTCCTTAAATACAGGAGATGGTTTTCCGTTCCATGAAGCTGCTCCTAGCACGATACCAGCATCTGTCTTCACATCATCATCCGTTTTAAAGCGATAACTCCAAATATCGTAAGCTGCATAGCTCACATACAAAATAGCAGAACAAATCATTAATAAAAACACTTGAAAGATTCGTCTTTTTTTACTCTTCTTATTTTCTTTCATTTGTAATTGCCTCCGTACATCATCCATACTTCTATAAAAAAACATTTATATCAAATCGTTTTGTTTGAGTTTGTTTAAAAGAAGGTATTTTACTTATTATATATAAAAGGGTTTTCATTTAAAATTGAGGATTATCAATTCATTTTTCATTTGCGGTTTTCATTACAATTTTAATTCATTAGTTTATTACCATACAACTACATTGTAACGAATTTTTTCTCAGAAGGGAATGATGAAACAAAAGTAAATTAAATAAGTTAGTGTTTTGTAAGAAAAAAAGGTATATTATTCGCAAATTACGATCATATACCTTACAAAATACGAATTATAGCTTTTCTTTGTATAACTCTAATTTTTCTAACAATTCTCCTTTCACGCCTGACCATTCACTCGCAATAATACTGTACACAACTGCATCTCTCACATGACCGCTCGGCAATCTTCTTTCATTTCTTAGCACACCTTCTTTTACCGCGCCTAACCTTTCAATTGCTCGTTGTGCTTTTTCATTTCTTACATCCGTCTTAATTTGCACTCGTAGCATATGCAGTTTTTCAAAAGCATACTGGAGAAGCATATACTTACATTCTGTATTTATACTCGTACGTTGCACAATTGGATGGTACCACGTCTGCCCTAACTCCACTGTTTTATCTTCTACTGAAATATTATATAAACGTGTACTCCCTACAATCTTGTTCGTCTGTTGATCCACTACAGCGCAAGGGATTTGTGTACCCTTTCCATAACTCTTTATCGCTTTTTGAACATATTGCTGCATATCTTGAACAGTTTCCATTTTAGAGATTAAATACGCCCAAATTTGCCTATTTCCTTCTACAATCGAAAACAAAGTTTCGACATCACCACTATCCATTAACCGTAACTTCGCTCTTTCGTGAATGATTTCCATTTGTAAGCCCCCTTCTTTTGTTACTATAACATATGAATAAATATCTCAAAATTTATATATAATGATTTTAACAACAAAAATCCTCGCTCACATAGAAAGCGAGGGTTTCCTATTAAAGCACCAAATAAGCAATCGGCGTAATAATAAGCAACGTTAATATCGTTCTCTGCACGTACAAAATAATAAGTTCAGATACTTTTAACGGAATATCTGTCGATAATATACAAGGGATTGAAGCGGAGAAAAACAAAATAGATGATACCGAAATAACCGCAATGACAAACTTTGTCACGAGCGGCGCACTTACAACTAATAATGATGGTAAAAACATTTCTGCAATACCAACTGATACCGCTTTAGCAGCTAAGTCTGCTTCTGGTAATTGTAAAACCCATGTAAATGGATAAAAAATATAACTGATCCAATCAAATATTGGCGTGAACTTCGCTAAGACGATACCAATTAACCCTACTGACATAATAGATGGTAAAATTCCCATCGTCATAATAAAACCGTCTTTTAAGTTCACTGCAATATTTTTCATAATGCTCGGTGCAGATCTTGATACTTCTAATGCATCTTCCCAAGCACGTTCTAACATTTTTTCCTTATAAACGGGCTCTGGGAACCCTTCTTTCGTAATATATGTATCGGGCTTTCTACTAAGAGGTGGGATTCTTACGGTGATAGCAGTCACGATGAATGTTACTACAAGTGTAGTCCAAAAATAAACATTCCATAAATGCATAATGTCTAATGTTTTTGCGATGATGATCATAAATGTTGCGGATACTGTAGAAAATCCTGTAGCGATAATGGCTGCTTCTTTTGTCGTATACTTTCCTTCTTTATATACGCGGTTCGTAATTAATAAGGCTAGTGAATAACTTCCAACGAAGGAAGCAACCGCATCAATTGCCGATCGTCCCGGCGTATTCCATAAAGGTCTCATAATCGGACGGCAAAATGTACCGACAAATTCAAGCAACCCATATCCGACTAATAACGCTAAAAACGCCGAACCAATCGGAACGAGTAAACTTACCGATATAACTAGTTTCTCATACAAAAACGGCCCAACATCTGGTGCAAAAAACCAAGCTGGTCCCACTTTAAAACAATATAATACGCCAAAAACAACACCAACTACTTTTAAAATAGAAAAACAAATGTCTACGATAGATGCATTCCATTTCTTCGTATAAAATGGATAAATCGCACCAATCACCATAACAAACAATGCATAATAAGGTACTACGCCCGGAACTGAAGTACGGATCCACGATACGATATGATCAATCATAATAGAAGAAGCTCCATTTATCGTAACAGGTACGAAAAACATAAACACCCCAACGAGACTAGCGAGTATAAACCGAAGAATCATACTCCTCTCTCTTCCTGTCTTAATTACATTACTTTTTAATTCAATTTCACTCAAAATTCGACACCTCCTATTATCTAAATATTCTGCATAATATAGTTTTATTCCTTCTTTTGATCTTGAATATTTAATCATATAAAAAAGCCTAATTTGAAACATTTAGATCAAATTAGGCTTTTTATATACTTTTTAGATATTCTCACTTAAAGCACAAAGTAGAGTTTAAAATCATTGCTCAAAGTAGGAGTCTTTCTTACTATGCTTCAATATAAAACTCCCCATCTCAATCGCTAAATCTTCACTTTGAGGATAGACACCTACATTATCTCCATACGCGTGCCCTAAACCACGATAGAGAATCGTTTCAGTATCCACTCCTTGTTTCTTCAATTTAGCTGCATACGCTAAACATTCAATCATTAAAAAATCATGTTCTCCTACCGTAATAAATGTACTTGGATAATCTGAAGATACATCAACGTATGGACTTAAATACTTCGAATGAATGTCTTCCGTACCAAGTATTTCTGCCATCCCTCCGACCATTGCATGCATCATATTAAGCATTTTTTCTAATCCTTTTTTATATTTCGGAGCAATCTCATATTTATCTATACTCCAAGAATAAAACTCGTCTTCATAGTCACACATGTTAAGTGTAGGGTACAGAAGTAATTGCCCTTTAACGAAGTTTCTACCATCTTCCATATCTCTCGTTGTACAATACTGTGCTAAGTTCCCTCCAGCACTATCACCCGCAACAAAAATATTATTCTTATCACCGCCGAATGCTTCAGCATTCTCATAAATCCATTTTAAAGTAGTGTAACAATCTGTATGTCCATTTGGAAAAGGATGTTCTGGAGCTAATCGATAATCTACAGAAAAGGCTAGTATATCTGTTTTTTCTACTATTAATTTCACAAGTTCTTCTACCACATCTGGTGATCCTGCCATGAATCCGCCACCATGAATAAAATATAAAATTGGCGCGTTTTCTTGTTTTGAAATACTATTATAAATCCTTATCGGAATGTCATATCCATCTTCCGCTTTAACCGTTTCATTCGTAATATTTATATCTTTCGTTACGATTGGAACGCTTTTAATACCATTAAACTGCTTTCTCATATTCTTTACCGATTTTTCAGAAGCGTCCATTTTCATCATATTTTTAGGCATAAACCTCATTATATTCATTTGAACCTTCATATCTTTATAAAGACGTGGATCCATTGCTCCCTTTTCATCGCAATCTGGTATGTTTTTCACTATTACTTCTGCGCCTTGTACATTGATGGTTTCTTGTTTTTCTTGAATCTTTTCTAATAAATCTAAGCTATATTTTCTAGACATTCACTATTCCCCCATCTCTTTTTTAACGCTTTCATTTTCCGAAAAATTATATAACCGTATACATTTCCATTTACTAAATAAAAATACGTTCCATGTACAAAATGTAACATGGAACGTATTTTTATTGTTGTTCATATTTGATTCAATTATTGTCATTTTTTGATATGATATTTTTTCTATACTGTAATGGTGTATCCCCATATTTCCCTTTAAACTGCGAAATGAATGACTTCACATTGGGAAATCCATGTTTCACTGCTATATCTTGTATAGAATTCGTACTGCTAATAATATCTTCATACGCTTTATGAAGCCTGTATCTCGTTAAAAAAGAGATGAAATTTGATCCGAAAGATTTTTTGAACATCCGAGAAAAATGTTCCTCACTTACAAAAAAGTGTTTCGCTACATCTTTCATTTTAAGCTTTTCATCATAATGTTCATACATATATGTAATTATCTCTTTTTGTTTATTTCCAAATTGAAAATCATTATCTTCTTTTTTTCTATCTTTACAGTGGCGCAATAGAATATAAACAATCTCATAAATTAAACTATTCATTTTTATATAACTTAACTCATCAAAATTTGTGACTAACTCCTTTAATTCATAAAATATTTGTTGGAGCTTTTCTTTCTGCACAAATGATGCTTGTAGAGTAAATCTATATTTATCAAAATCAGCATTTAGCTCTTTAAGAAATTCATACGAAACTATTAACATCATTACTGCACAACTTGCATTCTCAACTTTTTCAAATTCGTGCACATCTCCACTGTTTACAAAAATAAACTCGCCAGCTGATACTTTCTTTTTTTGCCCATTTACATACAAAAAAACGTCTCCATATATTACTAAACTAATTTCAATACTTCTATGCCAGTGTGGAGGGATATAGTAGTGAAAATCAGCCGGAAGTCTTGTGCTATCTATATATTCAACCATACCTGGAATTCTATCACGCAATTTTATTTCTTCATATTTCCCTTGCCTGACTTTCAATTATGTTCCCTCCTTTTTATTGCATAGTAAACGTCAAATAACTTCAATCAAAACTTGTGCTACACATTACTATTTTCATCTCATTTTATAATCATCCACAATCACTTGGATTACACGATATGCTTCCTCAGCTACTTTTTCATTACTATTTCTATTCGCATCATATGTAATTAACGCCTTCCAAAGCGCCCATCCTCTCGCTCTATCCCACGTTTCCTCATCCATCCTCAACACTTCTTTAAATACATTTCTACTATTTTCATCAAAAAATGTCCATGCCATCGCCGCGTCACACGACGGATCACCTACTCCTAGTATACCAAAATCAATTACGGCACAAAGCTTTCCATCTTTAACGAGTAAATTCCCTGGCGCAACATCTCCATGAATCCAAACTGGTGTGCGTTCCCATTTTGATCGGAGCGCTAAATCCCAAAGGTGCTTTAACAATGCCTCATCAAAAGCGTCTTTATTGTTTTCAATAGCTACTCTCGCTTCTTCATCGTATACAGATATAAACCCGCCTCGGTAAAAGTTATGCGCTCCAGCTATTGGTCCGTTACTAGAATCAATGGATTGCAATTCTAGTAGAAATGATCCTAAGTCCGCTGCGAATTCATGTAAGTCACGAACATTTTCTTTCGTAACTGTCTCTCCCTCTATCCACTTATTAATAGACCATGGCCACGGATACTCTTCAGACGAATGCCCTTTTGCAATTGGTGCAGAAATTGGTAAAGAAAGTTCCTTATTTAATATAGGAAGCCACTTGTTTTCTTTCTCTACTTGCGGTGCATATGCTGCATCACTTGGTAATCTAACACTCATCTGATCTCCTAAGTGAAACGTTCTATTATCATGCCCACTAAACTTTACAGGTTTCACTTCTAAATGTGCCCATTCAGGAAACTGTTTCTGTATTAACTTCTTAACTAAACTTACGTTAATTAGATTCATTTATTTGCTCCTTTTCTTTTGAAACTTACTAAGCCCATCCGTACTGCCCACATACTCAAAATCATTTTTCTTATAAAAATCATTCAACGTACGATTATGTCCCACACAATCTAACTTCAAGTACTCTTTATCACACTGTACATTTTCTTCTACCCACTGCAAAATCGATTCTCCTATTCCATTCCCCTTATACTTCCGTCTCACCGCAAATCTATGAATATATACTGAATCCGAAACTTCCTCTTTACCAAAAATATGTTCATCCCATTCATTTTGTTTAGGAGATGCTGTAATCGTACCAACAATTTCATCTTCTTTCATAACAATATACGTATATTTATTTCTTATACATTCTAATATTTCAGCTGTAGCCTCTCCTCCTAACAGATACTGCCATTGATCTACTTCTTTATGTTGTAACCACTCTGCTACTTCTCTTAATAGAGTAATAATAGTATCGCTCTCCTCTTCAGTAGCAGTTCGTATTGTATATTCTTTAACTGTATTTCTCTCCATATTGCCGTTCCCCTTTCAAATTACTACTATACTGACAAACGCGTTCTACCGTCATTTTCGTCTGTAACGTATTCAACATAAAAACCTTGATTCAGTGCGTTTTCATACATCAATTCAATCGCTTTTGGGTCTTTAGCGTAAATGTGTATATAATCACCGTCCGCTACTAATACGACTACTTCACACTTGCTCTCTGTGAACTCTTCATATGTTTCAATCTCTTCTAATACTTCTCCTTTTGGATACGCTTTTAAATCTGCAAAAATGAGATAATATATGTTGTCTTTTATTAATTTTTTCAATTCTAATCCACTCATTACCTTGTTATCTTCTGAGAATAATTCTGATCCTAATCCATCAGGTAATCTGAAATAAGATTCCTCATTTTCCACTCGCCAATCAAATAACGTAATATCGATCGGCTTTAACACTTTCCAAAGTAGATTATCATATTCATTTGGAATATCTACAATAATTCCTCTTTTCATTTATTTGCTCCTAGCTTATTTATTTTCGCTTTCATTTCATACATTATATACCAAATTCAACTACTATATTTTGTCGATACCTATGTAACTTGTATTTCACCGCGAAAAACCGTCCCACTACTTATGAAACGGTTTCTTTCTGCTTATATTTAAGTTTTTCATTCAATTGTTGCACTACGCTTTAAAACAATTTCTAATATATTCATCACATCAGCCACTCATTCTTTATACTCACTTCGACTTCACAAAATAATATAAAAACCAAACCGCATGATTTTGTTCATCTGCAGCTATTCTCCGTAACAAATCTTTCACAGATGCATCCGATGTTTCATCTGAAATTTCCAAATAAAAATCTACTGTCCTTTGCTCATCCTGTATAGCGAATTCTAATCCTTGTAAGTACGTATTCGGGCATTCTTCGGTAATCTGTGGTTTAGGCTGCCTGCCAGTTAAGTTCGTATAAATTTGGACAAAGTTTTGGAAATGCTTTATTTCATCATTACGAATTTCAAGAATCTGATTTCGTTCTACTTGATTTGGAGCCATGTTAGCTAACTTTGCGTAGCAGCTTATAGCGCTATATTCTCCGTTTATAGCTTTTTCAATATCACTTATCAACTTATCATTTTGCCTATACCAATCATGATAATTCGAATTATACATCGTATCCCCTCCATAATTTCGCATAACATTTTATGCACTTTGAAATAGTAGGAGCATGTATACAAAAAAATTACTGCAAACACGAATACTTCAATCACGTATAACATATTGTAAAACCCTATCTATCGCTGCTTAATTTCCTTAACGATTCCTAATGATTTCATCAAAAAACGCTTCACTACGAGTGAAACGTTTTTTATCTTTTAAGCATTCAATTCCATTTTATGTCCCTTTACTGCACTACGCTTCAATGCAGTTGCTAGTATAACAACCATACTTACCACACCAATCCAAACGAGCACAGTAACAGGTGTATTCCAGCTTAACCCTTTTCCGAAGAAGAAGATCTCCCTGAGTCCTTCGATCATAAATTTCATTGGTAACCAAGAATAAACCCAATTTTGATAAAATGGCGACAACATTTCAGGTGCTAATGATAATAACGGTGCCCCGAAGAATAGTAAGAGTGCGAATAAACCGATACCTTTTAGCCCAACTAATGAAAGTACCGCCGATATCATTAAGAAGAAGCTAAAAGACGTGATGGATAAGAACAACGCTGTCTCCGTGAAATTCGAAATATTTAATCCTACCATCCCATCTGCAATCCACGTAAGGCCAAAACCAATTACAAGTGTCGCAACTGCTCCAGCTACTATTTGTTTTAGTTTTAATCCAAAGTTTTCTTTTCTTGTACGTACCGGCATTTTACTAAGCGCAATAAAAATAATTGCTGCGTTAGCTAAACTTGCAATCCATAACGGCTGAAATAATGACATTGGTGAGTTACCGTTCGCACTGTTTTTTCCGACCTCATTCACATTTTTCACGTGCTTTACAATAGGTGTTACTAATTTCGAAGCTTGATCTGTTGTTAAAGTAGCTCCCCTTGCTTTCAATCCATCTAATATTTGTGTGCGAACATTGTTGCTCATATTATCCACTACACCATTTAACATTTGCCCTGCCATAGTTGATGCAGCCATATTCATTCCTTGATTAATTAATATTTCTACTTCTGGTGAAGATGGCTGCGGTGTTCGTAATGAAGCCTGTTTCATACTAAATTCTTTCGGAATGACGAATGCGGCATAATACTCTTGATTATTTAAACCTTTTTGAACTGCTTCCTTATTTTTCACTTCTACCCACTTCATCGCAGGTTCTTCATCTGATTTCGCTGTTTTTTTGATATTATCAACAATTGTTTGCCCCATATTCATTTTCGGTTGATTTGGAACTTCTACACCTTGATCCTCATTTACAATTGCTATTGGCAAGTTTTTTGGCTTTGGTTGAACAGTTGGGAATAATGTTAATGAAAAAATAAAAACAACAAGTAGTGCAATAACTGGTGCTAACAATAAAAGTTTGTTTTTAAACATTTTCTTTTCTCCTCCTTTAATTTTCGTTACAATAAATGAACAACGTGTTGTTTATTTATATTTTGAATTATATGTTTGAACTAAATCTTATTCAATAATCAAAAATCGTGAATGTGTCGGTTATAAGACACTTTTGCTAAATGTGTTGAGTAAAATTAAGGAGGGACATGCTTTGCGTGATAGTAATTTAGATTTACGTGTTATTCGTACGAAAACGGCCATACGAAATGCACTAGTGGAGCTTATTGAAGAAAAAGGTTTTGACGCCATTACAGTAAAAGATATTACAACGAAAGCGAACATAAATCGCGGTACATTTTATGCGCACTATCAAGATAAATTTGATTTAATGACGAAATGCCAAGAAGAAATTATGCATGAGTTTTCTAGCATTGCCAAACAAAAATTCCCTGAAGTGATTGCCGATCTTGGCTCAAACCCTTCCCCAACGACGCCATTTGTACTTATCGCTTCTATTCTTGAATTTCTAAATGAAAATAGTGATTTTATGAAAGCTGTGTTAAGTCCAAAAGGAGATTTATCTTTCCAAACAAAACTGAAAGACTTTATGTGGAAAACACTATTTGAAGATACGAATGGGGCTCTTATTGATAAAGAGAGTTTGCTTGTTCCAAGCGAATACCTAACTTCTTATATGGCATCTGCTCATATAGGTGTCATTCAGCAATGGTTAAATAATGGCCAAAAAGAAACACCTAAGGAAATTGCTCGTATTTTATCAACTATCGCAGTTCACGGCCCGTTTTATGCGGCTGGTTTAAAGAAGTAAGCCAACCTGCATAGAAATATATTTTAATCAATCTGGACATCAACTAATTGCTTAATGAAATTTATGTTTCTATGAAAAAAGCTGTTGAAAGGAATCCCCTTCAACAGCTTCTCCATTATTAACGATATAAACGAACTGCACCTGCAGAATTATCATCTGCTTGTCCAACTACTTCAAATTTCAATCCAAACTTCGGTAATTTACGTCCTGCATCTGGGATTAAATCATTTATATACAATTTAGAATCATCAAACTTCGTTACACCTGGTAATCCTTTGTAATCATATGTTCCGCGTGTTGGAGATACAACTTTCCATGCTGGCGTCTGATTAAAGGAGAATGCAGCATCTGCGATTTGGTATCGTGTACTACCTTGAACAGTTGGTTTGCCGTTTAGCGTTCCAACAATTGCCTCTGGGTGAGAGTCAACAACCCCTAAGAAACCTTCTCCTGGATGAATACCAACCCAATTATCTGTAAAGCTAGAGTCTGCATACCATACAACAAGACCTGTATTATACGGTACACCGCTGCTATATTTTAATGCTTGGTCAGCACCAGCGTAGTTTCTCCACTCTAAATAGTAGTTATGTTTCTTCTTATCAAAACCGTTTGCTACAACGAAACCATTTAATTTTAATTTCGATTCGCCTTCTGCATCATCAGAGAAGACAACATTTCCATCTACAGTTAATGTAGCGTTATCAAAAGTAAAACCGTTCGGTGCTAAGCCACCATCTGTAATGTATTCAAATACTAGTTTTACTTTTTGACCTTTAAATTTGCTTAAGTCATATGACTTATCTACCCATTTACCATCCGTTGTATCTAGACCATTTTTCACATTCTTTTCGCCAATTCGATCGACTAACGTTTTCTTATTATCCTCTGTCACTGCATATACTTCAAGGAAGTCATAATCTGTTTCAATTTCATACAATGACTTGTAATCAAACTTCGCCAGTGTTGCATTTGTTAAATCAAACACTGGTGTTTCTAATGTTGTATGAAGATTATCGCCTTTTGTACTATAGTAATATTTCTTACCGAATGCAGGCTGAATACCTTTCACTTCTTTATCTGGTAAGTTAACGCGAATTAGACCAGGACGAGCTGATTTCGTTACACTTTGGTCTAAGTACGTTGCAAAACCGATACCACGATTTAATTTATCATAGTCTACCTCTACAATATTTGCCCAGTTTCCACCCATGTTCTTTTGAAAGAACTCTTTGTTTTGCGGAGAGAAACTCGGTGGCGTTGTACCTGCAATTTTACCAGCCCAGCTGCCGCCACTCATAACAGACCAAGAGTTAATTGGCTCCCCTGCTCCTGAATACTTCGTATCATACTCATCCGGAAGGCCTAAATCATGACCAAATTCATGTGCGAATACACCAACTGCTCCGTCTTCTGGCTCAATTGTGTAATCGTACGCTGCCATTTTACCGCCCCAGTTATCAACTTTTGCTTTTGTTCCTTCAATTGGATATGGTGTTCCAAGGTGCCAACGATGCGACCAAATTGCATCATCACCTAGTCTACCACCGCCTCCATCTTGCCCAACTCCAGCGTGAATGACCATTAAGTGATCAATCAGACCATCTGGTTCATTTTTATTGCCATCACCATTATTGTCATATTGATCGTATTCGTCAAATTCAGATAAATCAATACCACTTTCTACAGCCGCATTTAATGCTTCTTTTACAAAATCACGAGGTCCTTTTGGTCCTTTATTATCATGGCCGCCATCTCCTGCATCTGCGCCATAATCTGCCGCATTACCAGGAACTGTCAACCACTTTGTTACTGTGCCATCTACTGTATAACTACCACCAGATTGCTCTTCATAATATTGTTTAAATGTTGGTACTTTTGAACCATCAAAGAGTGTAAATGGCTCATTACCAAATAACATTTTTTGATAATGTTCTGGATTAAAATCATTTGAATACATATAACCTGGTACTTGATCAATATTGTTATGCTTAAAGTCAGCAAACTCCACCAACAATACAAGCACTTTATCTTTACGGACATCACCATTATATTGTTTTTGCTTCGCTGAAGTAGTTGGTACTTTGCCGTTTAATCCCCCTTTAACCGGCTCTTGTCCAACTACCGGGCCACTAGCAGGTTGATCAGCTTTTTCTTTCGCATCTGCTTTTGCATCTTTCACTTTTTTCAAAAAGTCAAACGCTTCTCTCGAGACACTATCCCCTGTTGCTGGTTCTTTCCCAGCATTTTCGCCTTTTTTCTTCTCTACGTATTTTTCAACAGCTTTTAATGTGTCTTCTTTCGACGCAGAATTATTAATTACACCGCGTTTCTTGAGCGCATCTGCTAGACGGTCCTCTTGAATTAAATTTCCATCAATCGGACTTAAAGATCCTACATTAGACGGCGTTGCCGCATAAACAGATTGACTACCTACCCCAAATGTGCAACTAAGCACTGCTGCCGCCGCAAGCGTAGACAGCACTTTAAAAGGCTTTTTCTTCATCCCTATTCCTCCCCAATATTAAATACGTTATAACGCTTATATAATAATGAAAATTCAGATAATTTACAATATGTTGTCTGAATTTGTAATATTTTTGAAAATATTCTTTGTTTTAGATTGATGTACATTCTAATTCATCAATCTTCATGGTTGCTTCTTGCATGTGAATGAGTATCGTAGCATGTATGTCTCCTTCTACGACAGGGGCATTCAAAGAAATCCAATTCATATGCTCATTTTTATTTTAATTTTCAGTTTCAGATGGATGATAGCAGCAAGCTTACAATCATAAAAAGATCGTCCGCTATATTTAGTGGACGATCTTTTTATTTAAAATATAACTACACTATCTCAATATATCCTTCTGTTCCATGTACCCGAATTCGTTGCCCGTCTTTTATTCGTTTCGTAGCATTCTCTACCCCGACGACTGCTGGTAATCCATATTCACGCGCAATCACTGCCCCGTGTGTCATGAGTCCGCCAACTTCCGTAACTAACCCTTTTATAGACACAAACAATGGCGTCCAGCCAGGATCAGTAAATGCCGTAACTAATATATCTCCATCTTCTAAACTTGCATCTTCCATGTTTAAAATAACACGAGCTCTCCCTTCTACCACTCCAGAAGAAACAGGCAAACCTACTATTGCTTCGGTAGGGAGATTTTCTCGTTTATATTTACCTATAATAATTTCACCATCAGAAGTAATAACACGCGGAGGTGTTAGTTTTTCATATAATTTGTACTCATTTTTTCGTTTATGAATAACTTTGTAATCTAGTTTATTAGTGCGGACGACTTCGTGAAGTTCTTCAAAAGTAAGATAGTATATATCTTCTATTTCAGTAATAACGTTATTTCGCACGAGTTGCTCGGCTTCTTTTAGTAATGCCTGCTTATATATGAAATAGCGATTAATCATTCCGTATTTTGGGTATTCACGATAGCCAGCGAAATTCCGAATTATACTGATCATTCGCTTCGTCTCTTCTACTTTTTGTTTGCCATCTGCTAAATACTGCAATTTGTCTAATAACTCTTCTTCTCTTTTTAAAGCCTCCTGCAGCCCTTCTTCAAACTTCCGCTTACTAGCACCAGCTTCAAAATCTCTTATATTATTTAAAATCATCGGGATAATTGTAGTTGGTTTTTCACTCCAGCGCGTTTTCGTAATATCGATTTCGCCGCTGCATCTCATTCCGTATTTATTTAGAAACGCCTCGATTGCATCTCGAACTTTTTCCCCGTCTTTAAACTGAACTAGTTCATCTAAAAAGCTGTCATCTTCTATATGCTGTAAATACGCAATGACTTCTGGATACGGACGAATCACATCTGCGACATCCAATAATGCTAAACCCATTTCTGAAGTAATATTATTTTGTACAGATTGAGAAAGTGTGTCTGCTGCATTTTTTTCTCCTAGCCATTGCTCCATCTTTTCATTGATCCATGATAAAGCATTCATACCTGCCATAATGACAGCCATACTTTGCGGGTGAAATAATATTTTCTTTAATTGCTGAATATCTTCTAAAATAAAATCAAGTACATCTGATCCTGATTTCGTTTGAATACTTTGTTTTAACTCTTCTATCGATGCTTGACTGTTCTTGATTAAATCCGTAACGATTGCTGGGTCGTTTTCGATTTGTGGTTGCGAGCTTGCAGGTGGCATACTTTTTCCAAGACTTTTTTCTTCTTCATCCGGTAACAATTTAATAAAATTATCTCGCTCTATTACAGTCATTAATGCATCTTTAATAAGCGGCTCTGATTCTCCTATTGTATTTAATAAAAATTCTCTACTAGCAGGTGAGGCCAATCTTTGTGCAACATCAACAAACAGCCTTCCCCCAGCTTGAAACCTCGGTCCAAAGGATGTTAACTGGAATAAAGACATTCCTAATGGCTTCAAAGGATCCGTCATCATTTGCTGGTGACCGACCGATACATACACATGATTTTCCTGATCATTCGCTTCTGGAATTGGATACAAAGTCGTTATCGGCCTACTTTGAACAATATAAAATGTATCATCAACTAAACACCATTCAATATCTTGCGGACAACCAAAATAAGCTTCAATCTGTCTTCCGATGCGTGCTAATTGTAAAATTTGTTGTTCAATAAGTGTTTGAACTTTTTGCTGATTAGGAGCAATTTTCTTTGTCTCTGTTCCGCCTTCTTTTCGTCCATAGATGGCTAATTTTTTCGTTGCGATGACCTTTTCGACGATTTCGTCTTCTTTTACCTTATAATTATCGGCAGAAACCAATCCAGATACTAGCGCCTCGCCAAGTCCAAAGCTGGCATCGATTGATAACACCTTCCTATTAGAAGTAATCGGATCCGCAGTAAATAAAATCCCTGAAGCCACAGGGAAAACCATTTTTTGAACGACAACACCTATAGAAACTTGATTATGATCAAAGCCGTTTTGCATTCGGTATATAACCGCTCGATCTGTAAATAAAGAAGCCCAACACTTTCTTACATGCTGCAAAACCGCTTCTTTTCCGATGATATTTAAATACGTATCTTGCTGACCAGCAAACGAGGCATACGGTAAATCTTCAGCAGTAGCACTAGAACGCACTGCATATGCATGTTCATTTCCAAAACGCGAGAGATAATGAGCTACTGATTCCACTACATCAACTGGAATTTCCACTGTCATAATGGCTTCTCTAATTTTCTTACTAATTTCACTAATTTGATCTCGGTCCTCAATTTTTAGTATGGCTAGTTGATTCAACAAAGTATGAAACACTTCAATTTGTTCAATGGCTTTTTCATACCCTACTGTTGTAACACAAAATCCTTCTGGCACTTGTATACCTTGAATGTTTGATAACTCCCCTAAATTCAATCCTTTTCCACCAACGAGAAAAAGCTGTGTTTTTTCTATTTCCTGAAAATCGAGAACGAAAGAACTCATTTAACATCTCTCCTTACTAGTCATGTGTTCTTGATTTTAGCAGTAGTCAATAAGAATAAACAGTCTATTTCGAACGTTAATTACATGATATAATTAAGTTAGGAAGAGATATAGAAAATAAAAATGGATTCACCTAAGCTGACTTACTATTATTTATTTAAGAAGCTTCTTATTAAAATATAAAGTTACTAAAAGAAAAAAGACAATCCAGACAGATTGATAATGTAAAAATATCTATTGAAATAAAAATAAGAACAGCCTTCTTCGTTGAATGGCTGTTCTTATTTTTGTTACCATTATTAAAAATTCAGGATAGCACATCTAATTTTGCTCAAAGAAAGAATCCTATATTTAGGATAATCCCTTCAAATAACTGTATCGCACAGATTACTTCGATTTTTCAATTCATTAGTTAGCAAAAAGGTTTTTATTTTAGTTAACTCTCTTTAACCTTCTATATAAATAAGCTCCTATCAACATTAATCCCCCACCAAAAACGGATAACCAATTCGTATCATGTCCTGTAGCAGGTAATATCTGTTCCTTCTTAACAATTTGTTTATTCAATGCGTTATTTTTAGTAATTTGCGAATTCACTCGATCTATTCCTTCACCTTTTGGATCTGTCACTTCACTTTTTGGTTTTGTCACTTCTCCTTTTGGTTCTGTCACTTCACTTTTTGGTTCTGTCACTTCTCCTTTTGGTTCTGTCACTTCTCCTTTTGGTTCTGTCACTTCTCCTTTTGGTTCTGTCACTTCTCCTTTTGGATCTGTTACTTCTCCTTTTGGATCTGTTACTTCTCCTTTTGGATCTGTTACTTCTCCTTTTGGATCTGTTACTTCTCCCGATACTTTATCCACAACATTTTGTATTACTGTACCAGTGTAAAAGATGCCTGTATCAGCAAATGGATCTTTTACTCCAAACTCATATACTTTCTCACCTAACGTATTCCATGTAATTACACCATTATTGTAAGTGCCGCCATCACTTTTTAAACGGATTTTTGTAGAGATTTCACCGTCTTTTTCATAAATAGGTACTTTCACTTCTTTATGTACTTCTACGTCCTCTAAAAAGACTTTTTGATTTTGAATATTAATGTATGCTTGCTTACTTAATTCGATAACAGGTCTAACGTCACGAATTTCATTCGCTACAAGGCTTAAAAACGTTAGTTTTTTCAACTGACTAATTGGTGATAAATCAGAAATATAATTTGCCTCTAAATCAAGTTTTTGCAAGTTTACTAAATTTGATAATGGAGTAATATCCTTTAACTCATTATTAGGTACATCTAATACTTTAAGATGAGTCATTTTAGTAAGTGGTGTCACGTCTTCAATTTGATTTTTCCCAATCCATAATTCATCTAATTGATTCAATTGGTCAATGCCCGATACATCTTTAACCTTATTACGCGTTAATACTAAATCTTTTAAAGGTAATGCATATAACGGTGTAATATCTTCAACTTGATTACCCGCTAAAGTTAAGTATGTTACATTTTTTAACGAGCTTAATGGAGCAACGTTCGTAATTTTATTATTTGCTAAATTCAAGTAATCTAATTGTCCCATTTTTGCTAATGCTGTTACATCTTCAATTTGATTGCCTGCTACATATAAACTTTTCACATTCTTCATTTCAGTTAGTGGTGCAACGTTCGTAATTTTATTATTGCTTAAATCAAGAGATTCTAAATTATCCATTTTAATAAGCGGTGTTACATCTACAATTTCATTACCGCGCAAAGCTAAATGGTTCAATTGTTTTAAGTTCGCAAAGAACGACGGATCTGTTATCTTTGCATTAGCAACTGTTAAAGACTTTAAATTAGGCATATATTTCAATCCACTATAGTCGAGGATCTCATTCGTATTTAAAAATAAGTTTTTTACTTGTAATAACTCTTCTTTCGTAATTGGTGTATTTAAATCTTTTCTATTAAATACTTTTTTATTAACAAGTTCCCTTAATTTTTTGTCCGTTATCATATTTTGACTATCAATTTGATGATCCGTTTCCTTATCACCTGCATTAGAATTATCATCTGGTTTCTCAGTTTCTTTGTTATTTGCTGTCGGATCTGAAATTTCAAATTGAACTTGATATTTATGATCATATCCAATAGCAGGAATGAGAATATGCATTTGCATATTATATCTCTTCGAAAATTCTCCTATTTCAAACTGAACTACTTTCGTCCCATTTTTCCTCTTATCTTCTGACAATACTTTCACATCGTGAAATACACCTGGTTGATTTCTATCTTCTATTCTAAGATATTGGAAATAATCGCTATCTTGTACTGTTGCAGTAACAACTTTTTTCCCATTTTCAATCTTAACTTTGGGATCTTTTATGTATTGAGACACCATGGATGGCTCATCTTTTTGATCTTTATATATTTTGATTTCAACATTATATACACGATCTGTTACCATAACTCCTGCTTTATTTTCTGCTATTTTTTCCGCTGCTTGCACTGGGCTAGAATAAACAGCAAAAGGAATAGCTAATGTTGTAGCTACTACTAACGCTCTCATATTATTTTTTTTCAAAGCAATATCTCCCTTTATACAAATAAATTATCTCTCAAATAAATGATAATGATTTTCATTATCATTGTCAATGGGATTTTTTCTTTTTATTTCTTGAAGTCCACACTTTAAACAAACCGTTAGAGTGTTTAAAGTGTGACCCTCCATGCTAAAAAAGCTATTCTATTCCATTTCAATTAAATCACCGAATTTAAAAGTACGTTTATGCCCAAAAGCATCTGTACAAATAATCGTCTCATTTAATGGATTAATATCAACTACTGTTATGTAATTTTTATATAAGTAGCCACCTTTATAATATGTAAGTAAAATCTCTTCCTCACCTAAATAGGAACATAACAACTTATTTTCAAGCACTTCTTTTGCATCCTCTGTTAAGATCGGACGCGTGACTTTCGTTTTCACATGTATCATTTCTTTAATAACTGCGAATTGCTCTGGCATACTAGCGAACGGTTGCCACTTTACCATCCCTCTTCCTTTTGGCATATTAGCATTCTTCACGATTTATGTCCTCCTAATAATGTGTTTCTATATCTTGATGTTGCGACGCTTGTGTAGGAAATCCCACGTAAAATACTGTTCTTACCAAACCGTGTTCGAATTTCATCCATAACTTTCGTTAATCGGATTTCTTTTTCCCTTTGTACAATGTTATCGAAAAGCGAAATTTGCTCTTCACCTTCATTAATAAGGTTTGTTAATGAGACACTTAACGATCTAATCGGTTCTCCTGTATAGCGCTCATATAAAAAATATGTACAAATATTGTAAATATCCATCGTTACATTTGTTGCCCGATTTAACGTATGCGCCTTTTTTATTCCCCCACCGTATTCCTTGCTATACCCAATTGAAAAATGAATTGTTTGTGCATATTTCTCTTCTCTTCTCAACCTATAACAAACTTCTTCTATATGCTCTAATAAAATAACTACGAACTCTCCTATCGAATAATCCCGTAATAATATTTGGCTTTTCGCTATAGATGTTGTCGCTGGAACGTATTTCTCTGCTATTCTGCTAAAATCAATCCCGTTACTATGTAAATGCAATTCTTCCCCTATTACACCGAAAGATTGCTTTAAATATTTCAAAGGATACTGAGCTAATTCTCCAATTGTATGTATACCTTTTCGATTCAATTTCATTTCAGTTTTGTACGATACACCCCAAAATTTACTGATTGGTCTAATACTCCATAACTTCTCGGGTATATCGTCATACGTCCAGTGTGCTATTCCATCTTTACTCTTTTTCGCTTCAATATCCATCGCTACTTTACTCAATAATAAATTAGGCCCTATACCAATCGTACTTTCAATCCGTGTACGTTCATATATTTCTCGCTTGAGCTTTAATGCGAATTCGAGCGGATTACTCGCAAACAAATGAATACTTGCAGTCATATCCATGAAAAACTCATCGATACTATATTGATGAAAATCTTCCGGCGCAACATATTGCAAAGCTAAACTAGTTATGAAAGTTGAACATTTCATATACGTATGCATAATCGGATTTGCAATAATAATATCTGGCCGCTTCGGTATTTCGTACAACCTTGCCATTTTCTTAATCCCTAACGCTTTTAATGGCGGTGTTACTGCTAATACGATTGATCCACTCCGATTTACATCTCCTACGACAGCCAATTTTGTATAACGTGGATCCAGTCCTTTTTTAATACATGACACACTTGCATAGAAGCTACGAAGGTCTACACAAAGAATAATACGATTCGGTAAAAGAGAATAATCATACAAGGTTATCACCCCTAATAAGGAACATTTGTTCTTATTATATACGAACTAATGTTCTTTTAAAAGATATTTCTATGAAAATTTTGGTTAAAATAACCGTAATTTAATAATTTGTTTAAGAAAAACATAAGGAATTCCCTTCTATATTCATAAGAGGTTTTTTCTATACTTAAAAATATAAATAGATACAAGGAGAAACAACTGAATTCTTCTTGTATAAACAAGGTATTTTAGAACCCATTCTTTTGTATTCAAAAAAGTCTTGTTTTTAAATAGATATGTTCATAGTAGCAATATACTTATATAAGAAAGACTTATTTCGAAAAAAATACTATTTAGCAGTACTTTTTATAGAAAATAAAATATTATTGGTTATTTTCTCACCGTTGTTTTTCTAGTTTTATCATTCAAATTTAGACACATATTTATCTTACCTACATAGACTAAAAGCGTATAATTACATACTTTATAGATTTTTTATAACAATATCTCGAACGGACTATCATGAATCATAAATTTAATAACTCGAATATACTAATCATTTTCGAATAAATTCTAAATATTTAAATAATATAGCGTGCATTTCTTTTAAAATAAACATTGAATAAATTAAAATTACAGCCTGTTTTTTTAATGTTGAAGAAAGATTGTTTATCTGTATTTCATCAATCAAATCTCTAATTACATAATTTTGTACGAGAAAGGGATTGAATTTATGCAAAATTTTAATTTCATTTGTGAACAATTTGCTACAATACTTAAAGGGAAAAGTAAAATAAGTCAAGGTGGTTGTTCGGTGTCTTTTCACCGCGATTTTAGGGTGCTTGTTCAAGGAAAACCGAGTACCTATGTAGTACCCGTCGGAGTAAGTTTTGAATCGTTGGATCAAAATGGTAATGCATTAAATTTAGGCGAAATCGCTATTCTACAAGAAGAGACTCCTGCATTTATGAAATCAATTGTACAACAAGGAATTATTGTAAGTGCTTTACATAATCACTGGCTTTACATGAATCCCTTAATTATGTATATTCATATCCAATCTGTAGAGCCTCCATTACATTTTGCACAAAAGTTAGCCAATTCTTTTTTGTCCTTAAGTAGCTATCCTATCGCTAATAATGAGGGGCAATAATTGGTGTTTAGGATATATTTACACATTACACTTTTCATATGTGCGAACATAATAAAATCATTTCACTTTTTACTCAAAAGAAAACAACTGCCTATCAAATTTTTAGATAGGCAATTGTTCAATCTATTAAAATAAAGCACCCTACTATTTTATAAAATACTATTCTCCAAACAAAAAATACAGATTTCCAATTCACTTTAGCCTTCTTATCTCATATATTCCCCTAAAGTTAGTTTTTCCTTGTATATTTTTTCAGCATCATCCCCTACATAGCGAATGTGCCAAGGTTCATACGCATAACCAATTACATTCTCTTTTTCCTTTGGATAGCGAATAATAAATCCTGCACGATGCACATTTTCTTTCAGCCATTTCCCTTCCTTCGTCTTAGCAAATGATAACTCTAGTTCATTATTTATACTTTTAACATCCATCGTTAAGCCTGTTTGATGTTCGCTATGTCCCGTTTTTTCAAAAAAGACTCCCTGTACGTCCAGGATATCAACTTTTGTTTATTTCAATTTTTTTCGGCACTCTGCATCTAGACGGTATACCCATTGGCCACAGTTAGACTATTCAAATCAAAAAAATAGATTACCTGTACACTAAAAAGTATAGCGCACAGGTAATCTAGTTGTTTTTGAGATTAATAAAAAACTAATTTATTTTTTGAATTCTTCCATCAATAATAGACTGAATTGGTTCTTTTGATTTTTTTATATAATCTACTAGTGCTTCAAAATCGGTTGGTCCTGTTTCAGCATCTTTACCGTTTTTAAAGGATACAAATCCATCTCCACCTGAAGCTAGAAATGCGTTCGCAACGACGCTGTAAGTTTTAGAAGGAATGATTTCTTCTCCATTTGTTAAGCGAATACTTTTTACTTTTTCTCCATTAGGCTTATTCGCATCCCAAGTGTATTGGATCCCTGAAATTTGAAGCATTCTTGTTATATCTTTTTGCCATTGTTGATTTAAAATATCACGAATGTCTTGACCTGTTAAATTTACTTTTATTAATTGATTTCCGAATGGTTGAATACCATATATCTCTCCCCATGTAATATCACCAGCATCTAAGTCATTACGAATACCACCAGGATTCATAAGTGCAATTTGGGATTGCATTGTTGCACGCTGGGCATCAGCAACCAAATTTCCAAGAGTAGATTCACCAGCCTTATTGAGTTTGCGATCTAGTGGAGCAATAGACTTACCTACAACTTCATTAACAAGAGGTGCGATTTTTGCTTGATATTTCTCCATCTTCTTCTTTATTTTTTTATCAGGCTCCATGCCTTCATGGTAAGTTGTAACAATTTCTGCTTTTTTCTCAACAATATCTTGTGTCTTACGATCAATCTTTACATCAACATCAGCAAAAGCCATACCATAAGAATTTGCTTGTACGACAAGTTTATTATTGACAGTTCCATTTACATAGGTGTGGCTATGCCCACCAAAAATAACATCGACTTCTGGATCAGTCTCATTTGCTAATCGAACGATATCACCATTTGTTACGCCGTTTCCATCTGTTGTACCTCCGTTATGCGCAAGAACAACGATAGATTTAACGCCAAGTTTTTTTAATTGCTTTACGGATTTGTTAATAGCTTCAACTTCATCTGTAATTTCAACATTCTTTAGCATAGTAGGCATAACAAGGTTAGGAACATCCGTTGTTACGACTCCGATAAATCCAACAGGAACTCCTTGCACCTTTTTTATAGTGAATGGTGGTAAAAATAAACGACCAGTGGATTTATTATAAAAATTTGCGGCAACATATGGGAATTTTGCTCCTTTAAAATTGCCTGTTTTCTCATGGTATCCACCATAAATAAGGCGGTTCATTTCCTCAACACCTTCATCAAATTCATGATTTCCTATAGTTCCAACATCGAATTTCAAATCATTTAGAAATTCAATCGTAGGTTCGTCTTGTAATAATGCTGAAACAGGAGTACTTGCTCCAACAACATCGCCAGCATGTACCTTTAATGTATTCGGATTTTGTTTTTCACGATCACGTAAATAAGCCCCTAAGTACTCGATTCCCCCTGCATCTTTATTGTTAATTTTTTTTACAGTGTCTAGTTGCCCATGAAAATCGTTAATACCGAGCATTTGCACATCTATGTAGCGGTTTTGTTCTGTACTTGCTTGGGCTGAAGGCGCAGCAAATACACTAGTAAAAGTAACTGTACTTAATGCTAAAGCAACTGGAATGATTTTTTTCAACATAAAATTTCTCTCCCCTAATTAAAATCTGACATAATACGATGTTATTTTAATATATTAAGAGGATTATTTCTATAAAATTCTACTAATTATAAAAAATAATAAGATTTTATTGTTTTCTGATAAAATACTCCTTCCTCAAAAATGTGAAGGTGTAAAACGACAATTTTAAGTGGGAGATGAATATTTGTAGGCTTAAGCCTACACTTTTTGATTAAGATATAGGGGCCCCCACTCAACTTAAGAGGCTTCACTACCCAAAACAATAAAATGTACGTTTCTTTGTTTTGAGGATTATTCAAAATATTATCTTGATAGTAATATATCAATGCATTTAAGAGACCTAAAAAACTCTAATCAATACATTTTAGCTGTTAAGAAGATTATTCAATTCGAAATTAATGAGTATTTTTCATGCTAACGTCTCAATATCAAAATTTAAAAATAAGTAGAAATTTCGTAATGGATGATTACAGTGGTGCACTACTCCCGCATTTAAAAAGATGCTCCTGGATTTATCCAAGAGCATCTTTTATAAAACTTTATTTTAACTTGTTTATAATTTATCAATTAACAATTATATAGTTGTAATCAGTCCTTTAAAAATGATAGGAGTGCTTCATTAAATTCTTTGGCATGCGTTGCATTTAGCCCATGTGGACCACCCTTTATTAACGTTACTTTAGAATTAGGAATTGCTTCGTGTGTTAATTTCCCACTATATTCAAATGGTACAGTTGCATCTGAATCACCATGAATAATAAGGGTAGGTATATTAACCTTAGCTAAATCGCCTCTGAAGTCTGTTTTGCTGAAAGCAGCGATACAATCTAGTGTTCCTTTAGGCGATGCACCCGCAGCGATATCCCTATTGTAAATTCGAAATGGTTCACTAACTAAGTCAGTTCGATCTCCAGCAGCAAAAAATCCTTTCGTAAACTCATCAAGGAATGCTAGGCGATCACTTTTTACTCCATTTTCAAAACTTTGAATTGCTACATCATCTAATACACCCTCAGGATGGTCTGCTGACTTGTAAAGGAATGGTGGTACAGCTCCTGCAAATACAGCCTTCTCTACTCTATTAGTTCCATATTTCCCAATATACCGGGCTACCTCGCCTCCACCCATAGAAAAACCAACAAGTGTGACATTTTGAAGCTCTAACTGTTCTAATAGTTGATGTAAATCAGAAGTAAAGGTATCATATTCATACCCTTCCCACGGCTGAGATGATTTTCCAAAACCTCGACGATCATATGTTATAACTCTGTATCCAGCCTCAACAAGAGCGGGAACTTGGTATTCCCAAGATCGACCGCTTAACGGCCAACCATGAATTAGTACAACTGGTTTTCCTGTGCCATGATCCTCATAATATATCTCAATTGGTGCTTGATTTTCGGTTCCTACAGTAATTTTCGCCATTCTTCTACCTCCAAAAATATTCTAATATATATCCTTTTCTTCAATAATCCGGATGAATCTCATAGCCTATTTATGCATGTTTATGTTGTGAACTCTACTGTTCCGATGAATTCATTTTCTGTTTATGGACAATTCCCCATCTCCTACCTTTTTCATCACGAAGTATTTGCTGAAAATTCCTCCTATTCAATTCTAATAACAAAAATAGGTGACTATCAATATCGTTCTATCTATAGAATGTATAGGTAAAATCAATCTATTTTATAGTGAAAACAACTATAGTTACGACCTATACGAATTATAGATAATTTAGAATTGATTAACGAATCAGTTTTCAAATACTATAAATTTGTATAGCACTTCATGTTCTGTGAATGCTGCTATAACTAATATTATTGGTCAGCTTAGTTATAAACGAATCGTAACAAACGAAGAAACTTATGATAGTATTCGACTATTTAACTTTTCTTCGATTACTTAATTTTTAGGAGGAATACATAATGACTGATCTCTATTCTCGTATTAACAAAGATGATGCTGTCGTGCTTTTAGTAGATCATCAAACTGGTCTTATGTCCGGACTAGTACGTGACTATGGTGTTGATGAATTTAAGAACAATGTTTTAGCTCTTGCTCATACTGCTAAGTTTTTTGATTTACCGGTTATTTTAACAACAAGCTTTGAAAACGGACCTAACGGACCTTTAATGCAAGAATTGGTTGATCTCTTTCCTCACGCACAAAAAATAGCTCGCCCTGGACAAATTAACGCATGGGATAATGATGATTTTGTAAAAGCAATCGAAGAAACTGGAAAGAAGCAACTTATCATCGCGGGCGTAGTTACGGACGTTTGTGTTACTTTCCCAGCACTTTCCGCTATAAAAGCTGGATATGAAGTATTTGCTGTTACTGATGCTTCGGGAACTTTCAGTAAACAAGTTGCAGATGCTGCAAATACTCGCATGGCACATAGTGGCGTGCAACTTATGAACTGGTTTAGCGTAGCTTGCGAATTACAACGCGATTGGCGCAACGATGTCGAAGGTTTTGGCAATTTGCTTGCTAGTAATCTTCCAGGCTATCAAAATATAATTGGAAGCTATATGGGCGCGCAGCGAGATCTTAGTAAACAAAATGCATAAATGTATTTCAAAGTAATGACTTTAAATCACTTTCAAAAAAATGGATAGTATACATTTAGTGCTGATTAAATCAGCACTCTCTTTTAAATTAAAAGGTATAGCAAAATTTTTTTTTACAATTAAAAAAAGGAGCGTTTTATTATGAGTAATTTAGAATTGTTAAATCCAGAGAACAGTGCCTTAATTTTAATTGATTTTCAGCCTCAAATGACTTTTGGAGTTGCAAGTATTGATAGACAAACATTGATTAATAACGTTATGTTGCTTGCTAAATCAGCAAAAATTTTTAACGTACCTACTATTCTTACTACAGTTGAGACACGTAGCTTTTCTGGTTATTTTTGGCCACAAATTCTTGACATATTCCCAAACCATGAAATTATAGAACGCAGTTCAATGAACTCTTGGGAAGATTCAAAATTTGTTGAAGCAGTTAAAGCAACAGGTAGAAAGAAATTAATATTTGCAGCACTTTGGACTGAAGTTTGCCTTGCATTCCCTGTGCTTGAAGCAATTAAAGCTGGCTATGAGGTGTATGCCGTTGATGATGCTTCAGGTGGTACTAGTTTGACAGCACATAACGCTGCTATGCGTCGTGTAGAACAAGCTGGTGCAATTCCAGTGACAGCAATTCAAGTTTTACTTGAATACCAACGCGACTGGGCACACAAAGATACTTATGATGCTGTAATGGAGATTGTAAAGGAACACACTGGTGCTTATGGTCAAGGTGTAGAATACGCATATACTATGGTGCATGGTGCGCTTCCAAGCAGGAAAATATGAAACAAGAAGGAGTAGCTGTCGAAGAGACTTATACAGGGAACGCGATGGATGCTGCCGATCCAGTAACAACGATTGTTACATGGGAAATTCAACAGGGTAAAGAAAAACAGTTTGAAACATGGAGACATGAAATCGAAGCTGCCGCTACTAAATTTCCAGGGCATTTAGGTGTAAATCTAATAGTCCCAAATAACGAATTCAGAGAGTATACTGTTATTTTTCGCTTTGATACGTATGAGCATCTACGCGCTTGGCAAGAATCAGATGTTCGCCGAGATTTGTTAAAAACGGCAGAACAATTTCAAGTTACTAATCCAAGTTATAAAACTGAAAGCAGTTTGGCTTATTGGTTTGTTACTCCGAAAACGCCAGTCCCACCGCAAAAATGGAAAATGTCTATCGTTACCCTTCTGGGTGTATGGCCTCTTAGCATGTTAGTTCCTAAATTGATAGGACCTATCATAAAACATATGAACCCTATTATGTCCGCTTTTTTTGTTTCTGTATGTATAGTGTCCTTGCTATCATGGGTAGTTATGCCGATTTTCGGTAAATTATTTCATCCATGGTTACAAAATAATAGGAAGTAGACGAGGTGTGAATATGAATTTACCGGATATGATCTTATATAACGGAAAAATTACTACCCTTGATCCCTCTCAACCTGAGGTATCTGCTATCGCCATAACTGATGGTTTAATAACTGCAATAGGTGGAGATGAGCTTCTTGATAGCGCCACAGAAAAAACAAAAAAAATAGACCTTAAAAGAAAAAGAGCTATTCCAGGTCTGAATGACTCTCATATACACGTTATTCGTGGCGGTCTTCATTATAATATGGAATTACGATGGGAAGGTGTGCCTTCAATTGCCATTGCTCTCGAAATGCTCAAAGAACAGGCAAGGCGTACACCTGCTCCTCAGTGGGTAAGAGTAGTTGGAGGTTGGTCTGAATTTCAATTTAAAGAGAGACGGATGCCAACTTTGGAAGAGATTAATGCTGTTTCTGAAGACACACCTGTCTTTGTGCTACATCTTTACAATAGAGCACTTGTAAATCGTGCAGGGCTGCGTGCACTGGGATACACAAAAGATACCCCAGACCCTCCAGGTTGTTTAATTGAACGGGATAAACGAGGTAATCCAACGGGCCTTTTAATTGCAAATCCTAACGCTTCTATTCTTTATTCAAGTTTGGGTAAAGCTCCAATACTTAATTTTGACGACCAGATTAATTCAACTCGCCATTTTATGCGCGAATTAAATAGATTAGGTATTACAAGTGCCATTGACGCAGGTGGTGGTTTCCAAAATTATCCTGATGACTACAAAGTTGTTGAACATTTAGCCGAGAAGGAACAATTAACTTTGCGTATTGCTTATAATCTATTTACACAAAATCCAAATCATGAATATGAAGACTTTGCTTCATGGACAAAAATTGTTTCTCCAGGTCAAGGAAATGATAAGTATAAAATGAATGGTGCCGGAGAAATGTTAGTATTCTCGGCAGCCGATTTTGAAAAATTTCAAATGCCACAGCCCGAACTAGCTACGATGATGGAAGCTGACTTAAAGAAAGTAATTTCTCTATTGGTAGAAAACCGTTGGCCATTCCGTTTACATGCAACTTATGACGAGTCAATCACACGATTCTTAAATGTATTTGAGGAAGTCAACAAAGAAATTCCTTTTAATGGTCTACGATGGTGGTTTGACCATGCAGAAACAATCTCAGATCGTAGTATGGAACGTGTTAAGGCTTTAAATGGCGGTATTGCTATCCAAGACCGCATGGCTTTTCAAGGTGAATACTTTGTTGATTTATACGGAAAGGAAGCTGCAAAGCGTACTCCTCCGATTTATCGTATGTTAGACCTAGGTATACCTGTTGGCGCAGGTAGTGATGCAACTAGGGTTTCCAGCTATAACCCTTGGGTCGCTCTTTACTGGATGGTTGCCGGAAAAACCATTGGTGGTCTTTCGATATACGACGAAAAAAATAAACTTGATAGAAAAGTAGCCCTGGAATTATATTCAAAAGGAAGTGCGTGGTTCTCTGGTGATGAAGGTAAAAAGGGAATCCTTGCAGTAGGTCAATTTGCTGATATTGCTGTATTGTCTGCTGACTACTTTACTGTGCCAGAAGAAGAAATCAAGAACCTTGAATCATTACTCACTATTATGGGTGGGCAGGTTGTTTATGGAAATGATGAATTTAAAAGGCTATCACCTGAATTGCCGCCAGCATCACCTAATTGGTCACCGACGGGAGTTTATGGTTATGGTGGTGCTAACCTAGCCCACACTCTACTTTCTCACGATGCCCATGATCACAAGTTACATAGTTGCAGTAACCCTCTCCATCAACACACTCATACCATAATAGGAAAAGATGGAACTAAATGGGGTATTGGTTGTACTTGCTTTGCTTTCTAAGTCAAAACCACCGGTATAATGCCCGGTGGTTTTCTTTATGCAATAAGAATATGTAAAAAGAAATAGCAGTATATCCCTAATGGAATCTATTACTATGCGATAAGACCGAAGAGTTAATTGATTAACTTGACTTGTTTTTAACAGCCTTCTCCCCTTAAGTAAAATTCCATGGTATTCCCTTTTGAAGCGACTACACCACACATATAAATCTACTTGCCCTTTAACTGTAATTTAGGTCTTATCCTAAGAATTATGTATCATTTTTAATTCCCACACTATAATCATTATTATTTCTATTATACTAATACTTTTTTAGGTTCATTTAACTTCTGCATAAAGATACGTGCTGCAAAACTTAAAAATTTATCATCAAAGTGAATAAGATTAATATCTTGACTTGGTGTTGGTTCAATAATACGAACTATGCTCAAAGTATCATTATTAACGAAGTTAACCAGTGAAAGAGGTATTATGGCAACCCCATGTCCATTGTATACAAGACTCAATAGAGAAATAGAAGATTTTGTTTCTATATTTGCTTCAGATAAAGATAACCCTAAACTCTCACAATATATTTTAATAGATTCACGACAACTACATGAAACCATTATTCTACTCAGTCCTACTAATTCTCGAAAAGAAACAAATGATGTTTCATTCAAAGGATGATTTTTTGGAATGGCAAGGACAAGCTCTTCGCTATACAAAAGGGTGCTTGTTAATGTGTCTGGAATTTGAGCACTACGCGTGATGCCTATATCAATATTTTTATCAACGATTTGATTTACAGCAACTTCAGATTCTATAATTTTTACTACGATGTTGGGATAATGTTGTTGAAACTTCATAATATAAGGTGTTAAATAGGTGAGATCCTCTAATAAACCTCCTATAGTAATTACACCTCTTTGTACACCCTTTAATTCAAAAATTTCATTATAAACGTCATCAAATTGTTGCATGATAAATTTTCCTTTATCAAATAGCAGCTTACCCGCTTCTGTCATTTTGATACCTCTTCCAACTCGATGAAACAAAGGTGTATCAAGTTCACCTTCTAACACACGGATTTGTTGACTTAAAGTCGGCTGTGAAATACCTAGAACTTCCGCAGCTTTAGTAAAACTATTATTATTACAAACTTGAATAAAATACTCTAAATGACGTAATTCCATTCTTGATACCCACTCTCCGCTTTATGAAAGATTTATAATGAAAAGGACGATATGTATACGTTAATATAACAACTTTATTCCATACTGTACTGATTGAAATAATATGATTTATTCATTTTGTATTATAATACATTTACTACCACTTATTAATTTTTCCTCCTATTTATTTAATTTATATGTAATTAGGATATTACTAAACAGAAATAGCCTCTACAAACTTACAATTTCTGTGCGTAATATCCTAACTTTTTCAACCGTTTCATTATCATTTTTTTCTCAATATAGTCCAAACTACCAAATATTTGCCGAATCCCCTCTTTATGCTGAGGAAAAATAGTATCCATCAATCCAATACCTTCTGAAGTAATTGATGCATACGTGACACGGCGGTCTTTAGGACATAGTTTTCATCTCTTCTTTTCCCACCTATCCACTACATACGTGATACTACTACTTGCAAGTAATATTTTGTCTCCAATTTTTTGTATAGGCTGATCGCCTTTACTGTATAGTAGCTTAAGCACTGCAAATTCAGTTGGATTAAGTCCATAACTTTTTATATCCTCTTCAATACGCTTAGTGATTGACTGTAAATCCCTTGATAATATAACAAATAGCTTTAAAGATAAGCTCTCATCGTTAATCACGCTTGTAATTACCAATCCTTTACAACTTATCTTGAATTCGAGATTCATTATATTATCGTCAAAATATTATGTCAATAATTCATTTTAGCTATATCAAGCCACTTATAATTTATTTCTCAACATAAGACATATGGAATTTGAAGAAAACAATTGTTACTATATAAGTATCTCAATTACGTTATTTCTTTTAAAGAGAGCTTGTTTTCTAACGCAAGTTCTCTTTTGTTATATTCTAAATTGAATCCGGACAAATTTCAGATAATGATTCTGCCCATGTGTATGATATAGTTTTTAAACAAAGATTAGAGCCCTCCTACAAGAAGAAGAGCTCTAATCTTTCATATAAATATTCACCATTTTTATCATTGCGTGAACATCAAAACTTTAACTTGATGGGGATATGATACTACCTCAATTAATAAATATTACTAAACATATATCTAGGTTAATATCTATCATATTTTTTATAAAAAGGATTAATTGGATTTAAAAAAAGATTTCTTTTTCTTTACTCGTAATAAATCACCTGTCCATCCCTTCACTCGCATATACAAATACATACCTCCTGTTGTGAAAATAATAAATAAGAGAGCGATTAAATAGCTATATTTCCATTCTAGTTCAGGCATGTATTTAAAATTCATCCCCCACAATGCTCCTAAGGCTGTCAAAGGCGTACTCACAGCAGTTAATACAGTAAGAGCTTTCATAATTTCATTCCCACGATGAGAAGAAACAACTTCTTGTAAATGAATCATCGTGTCTAATTCTTCTTGGTACTCTTTAACGAGTTGTAATCCACGCTCTAATTTTACGTGTGTTTGTTTATAACAAAGGGTGTTTGTTAGGTTTTCTAACCAAGCTTCTTTCAGGCCTTGTAACACTTCTTGTATTAAGCGGAACACGTGTGTGTTCATAAATAATTCATGACGAATATGATAAATTTTTTCTAAAACTGCTATGTTATTATAATGATAAAAATCCCATAATACATTTCTGAAATTGTTTTCGAAATAGTCAACCTTTCGTAAGTAGTGAGATATAAACATTGATAAGATAGCACATAATCCTTCAGCGGAACTATTACAATTTTTTACACTAAAAGAGGAATTATGTATTAATTTTTGAAAATCCTCTTCCTCTTTTTCTTGGACCGTTATCAGTATTCCATGAGCTACGAAATAATGAAGAAAGTTTTGAATTTTGGCGTCCTTTTTATCTTGATCATATAAAAATGAACCATATACACAAGTTTGACTTGGTGATAACGTATAAACATATAATCCATTTTCACAGGGAGAACTTATTTTCTTTACAAATTGAGAGAAATGAGATGTTACATCACGAGGGATTATAGAAGAAAGATTTTCAAGCTCACTAGTTTTCACATGATACCAACTCCATTTCGGCATTTTTAGGCATTCCATATTATTCTTCCTTTCTAAATAGTTTTATGTTTGATCGAATCATATCCGTAATATGAAATTTGTATGTAGGTATTCATGTCTTGGAGGAAAAGTTTTTTGATCAACTAAATTACAAAATAAATGGCATAGGAGGTCTTATTCTGTTAAAAGGAAGACCCCCTATATATTAGCTATTTTTATTCTCAATTTTAAACATTTCCTCTATACAAGCACTTTTTATCTTTTCTTATAAAGAATTTATTATATGTGGAAAAGAAGCAACATAATTTGGCACGTCCATTCAACGAACTCCATTTCGGTCGTTATTATAATTTAGATTCATATGCAGATTGATTGGTGATGTCCTCAAATACTTGACTTCCAATAATATAGTATCCATGAAGTGCAGCCTCTTTCGAAGCGTCTACCATACGGAAAGAAGAAATTTCACCTTGCATTTTTTCAATTCGTTTTTTGTGGAGATCTACTATTCCTCCTGTCCAAATAATAGTATCGTACTGTTCTAACTTAAATTGTTCTTGTAATACACGCATGACGTCTTGGAAGTGTGCATCCAACTCTTTTTGAATCAAAGTATGAACCTGTTTTGTCTGAGGATTTTCTTCTCGACATTCATATCTTTTTTCTAATATTTTTGGCATGTCGTTAATATGCAAGTGATTACTTTCACCCCCATGATTCTGCATGATATTCTTAATGTTTTTCAAAGGCTTGCTACATCCTAGTTCTGTCTCATAATGATTTAAAATGACATTCTGTTTCATATCTGTCATTTCTAATGTACGAAATCCACCATCAATAATTAAGATACGATCTCGTTCCTGAATGATTCCCTCTTTTAAGAAATAGGCATGTAAAGCGACTGGTTGCTGAAGAATCAAAGCATTTTCCACCGTAATATTAATAAATTTCCCATCAATTTGCACGGAAGTTTCTTTTTTTAGTGCACGTTGTAATTGCTCATGCTGACTACCAAAACAAGTAACGGGAAGCCCAGTAACAACTAAAGGTAACACGACATTTTCTTTATAATCCTTTGCAATGCAACCAAATATTTGTTGTTTAAACCGTTCGCTTTCATAATAATTTTCTATTTCTTCGTCAAATGGAGGAAGAAATGATGCGTCAGATTGATGTGCTTCATTTCCCATGTAGTATGCAAAGTCTAAGTCTATAAAACTTACCTTTGTTAAATCTTCACTTTCAGCATGATTAGGTACAGGGGCTAGTGTGGAAGCTTCACTCTTAATCGTCACCTCAGAATCTACATCCTGTCGATATGCCCGCTTGGTAAAACCAATTCCTACATCAATCGCATACAGAGATCTCATACTTTTTTCCTCACTTTCTCTTTTTAGAATTAAATCTAAGCACTCTCTTCTTTCCCTTCTTTCATATATTTCTTTTCATTTTTCGTTTTTTCTCCATCTATGTCCTTACTATTTTCATTTATTTCGTAATCCTTCTCATCTTTTTTCTTTTTGTTATTTTCGTTTTCTGTTAAATCTTTAATGGTAGAAATGACAACCGGTGTGGCTGTAAGCAGTTGTGGTAATGTTTGTTTTGCAACATTAGCTGCAGTTACAGAGAATTTTTTACTTGTCTCAGTTACCTTCTCTAATGTTTCCTTTATGTTTCCTTCTTGTAGTTTGTCTTTTACGCTTTTTCCTGTTGTTTGTATAGCTTTCCGGTTTTCTTTTTTTAATAGGGAGACCATGACTCCGGTCGTAATCCCAATCACAGCATATTTAAATATCGTATGTTTCATTTTCCTCATCCTTCTCTACTTTTATTTTTTTCAATGCTACAACCTAAAATAATTACCTTACCTATTTATCAGATGTTGCAATCTATTAGAGAGAATGATAGTTTTGCGGCTGCCTATCACTCGCCGTTGGTGTTTCAGCTGTTACTAGGAGTAAAATTCTCCCTTGATCTAGTTTTTCTTCATATAAGTTAACTTCCTCCTTCGACAACCCTATTTCCTCCATTTGATTTCGGAGTTCGTCCCCTTTTTGGGAGAAAAAGTTAATAATACTTATGCCCAATCCTTGTTCTTTTACTCCAATCGTATTTGTGTTTGTATCATCCGCAATCTTTTTTGTTAGATGTTTTTCATGTGTTAAGACGTAAATATCATCTTGGCGAATCCCTTGCAATTCTAGCTCTTTTACTTTCATAACTACTTCCTGTTCATTTTCAAATTCATGAACCACCGGTTTTCGTTCATTCTTATGCATGGTATTTTTCCTCCTTTAGATTTTTATTTTTTTATTTAGTTGTTATGTAATATGTAATACACCTATTTTAAAGATGTTAAACCTAAATTTTCGAAAAATTTCATACAATAGGTTATTAATGTTTTTGAATATCAAAGTGATGTCACGAGAACTTTGCTTTGATAAAAGTGTTACAAATAACGATTTATTTGGAAGGCAAGCCCTTTATTTTATAGAAAATTTCTATATAGAAAAAGTTACAAAAGGAGTACAAGATACTTTTTTCGGTAATTAAATCAAAAGAAAAATAAAAAACCAAATAACCTACCATCAAAAAATAAAGAAAACAGGTTATTTGGTTATTCATTCCGTAAGCTTAATGCTCAAGTTAGTCTTTTTTCACACGGTCAAACTTTATTAAGAAAATATTAAGGAATTTCCCTCTATATTCATAAGAATTTTTTCCTATACTTAAAAATAAGTAAATTAACAAAAGGAGAAACAATCATGAAGAAATTTTTACTCTGCATATTAGGAATAGGCCTCCTTATATACTTACTACTGTTCATATTACGCGGGGATGTGGACCGATTTAATCCACTTGCTGAAGAAAAACATGTATATGCCGTTGCGAAAGGGTATGGTGTTCCCGATTATCATACGAACGGTAGAGCTATGTACTCGTTAAAAGGCATTGATGAATCTGGCAATGAAGAAGAGTATACAGTAGGAACGAATACTCCTAATGATTTTATAAGAAAAACTTACTTGAAAATTCATGTGAAAGGTAGGTATGTTTACTCGTACGAGGCTATTTCTGACAAGGATATTCCGGAGAAAATAAGAGGGAAATTGGAGATAGAAGTTAAATAAAAGAGCCCACTCGTATGAGTTGGCTCTTTATTACCTCTCCCGTCTATCATTGTTTTAACAACCATTCTTCCATTACTTTAACTGTTTCATCTTGTTGTGCTTTTGACGTAATTAAGCTAGCATTATCACCTTTTTGCTCGCCATACATGCCGAAATTAGCATGATTCCCCCCTTTTATCATGTGCATAGTTGTATTCTTTGACATTAACTTTTTATTGTTCTCTATTTTTTCTACAGTTGCTAAAGCATCTACTTCTCCATAAATAGATAACATTGGAATCGATTTGGTAGAGAAATCATCTGCGGGATAAGAACCTAAGAAAATGATTCCGTCTACCTTTTCTTCATGCTGAAAAGCATATTTAGAAATCATAGCTCCGCCCATTGAATGCCCTGCAACATACCATTTCTGAACTTCAGGATACTGTTCCATTACACTGTCTACTGCATTGATTCCAAGTATCGCTAAATTTAATGGTAACTTAGGCATTACTACAAAATGCCCATCTTTTGCAAGAGCTTCTCCTAAATAACTATAAGCTTCAGCTTCTACTTTAGCTCCTTGATAAAAAATAACTCCTATTTTAGCATCTTTCTCTCCAAAAACTATATTCTCTTCATCTTTTTTATTATCTACTAGAGACAAAGCCTCTTTCGTTGGTTTATAAGTAAACTGAGACCAAGTCAAAAAAGTAATACTTCCGATAATTAAAATACCTAATACAGAGTACAGAACAATTTTTATCCATTTCTTCACATATATGACCTCCCTAAGATGTGTATATTCTATACTTTAGATTATCATTAATAAAGTGAAAATTTAATCAGTGGGGGTTTTATTCATCCCCCACTGATTATCAGCCCTCACCAATCGGGCTTTTACAGGCAGCCCGATCCCCACCTAACTTCTTTGCTTTCGCTGAATTTTGAGGTGGAGGTCTTACTGCCCGTTAATGCGGGATAAACATAAAAACTCGAGCATTTTTATTATGCTCAAGTTTTCATTTACGTCTTTAATTTATACTATAAATTGTCCAAGATAAATATGTAGCAAATGCAGCCCATAAAAAATATGGGATTAGCAACCATGCCGATACTTTAGATAAATTGGAAGAAAACATAATGAGAAGTAACGTAGTAATAGCGACTAGTAAACAATCTACTGTTGCTAAAAACAAATTCTTTTGGCTAAATTGAAAGTAGCTGAACGCTTGATTGAATATATAATTTAAAAAGAATAAAAACCAAAATGTTTTTGGCTTGAATCCATAGTTGTTGTAAATAATTGCAACTGATAATGCAATAAGTCCAAATAATACAGCCCATATCATTCCGATTGTCATACCAGGAGGTGTCCAAGACGGCTTTTCTAACGCATTATACCAAGTACGATCAATAGGGAATAAAACACTAGAAACATAAAACAAACCATATGTTAGTAAGAACACTATAATACTAGATTTTTTCATAAACATTCTCCTTTTTTACTAGAAGGTTTTAGAAACTCTATATGATTCGTATGTTCTTTCAATGAATACAACTTTAATACACAAATAGACATTCTTATACTTTTCATTATACCCTTTACATATCAAATTCATATTGACTCGTGTATTTTATATAAATTCTTTCATACTTTTATATGCACAAAGTGCTCTCTCCCGCGCTGCCTTATGATCAACAACTGGCAAAGGATATGTATGACCAAGCTGTATATTGGCCTTTTGTAAAATATGCTCAGGTGCTTCCCACGGCTTATGTATATATTTATTCGGTATATCTCTTAATTCTGGCACCCATCTTCTTATATACTCCCCATTTTTATCAAACTTTTCTCCTTGTGTAATCGGGTTAAAAATACGAAAGTATGGTGATGCATCCGCTCCACTTCCAGCAACCCATTGCCACCCCATTGTATTATTTGCAATATCAGCATCTAATAGTGTATCCATAAACCATTTTGCTCCTTCTTGCCATGGGATTAATAAATGCTTTACAAGAAAAGAAGCTACAGCCATTCTTGCTCGATTATGCATAAAACCTGTTTGCCACAGTTCCCGCATTCCCGCATCAATAAACGGATAACCAGTTTCACCTTTCTGCCATACTGTTAATAACTCCTCTTCATTATTCCACGGAAAATGTTCAAAGCTCTTATTAAGAGGTTTATATACTGTAAACGGATAATGATATAGTAAATAATAAGAAAACTCTCGCCAAATTAATTGACGTATAAAGCTATTCACTTGTTTTTCAAAAAGACTACATTGTCTTTCGGTACTTTTATTTATTAAGTAATGATACATCAACCTCACTGATATTTGACCAAATGAAAGATACGGTGCCAACATCGAATGTACATTTTGATCTGGAAAATCTCTTCCTTCACTATAAAAGACTAATTTGCTAGAGAAAAATTTCTTGAATGTTTTGTATGCCCCTTCTTCTGTCGGATCCCATATTGCTTCCATATGAGATGTCCACGGTATAGTCGGCAACAAGTGTAATTCTGAAACAGATAAGCTTGCTGGTAAAGAGTTTCCCCACTTTATACTCTGCACTTTACTAATAGGTTTAGGTATTATCTGCTTTTGAAATGCATTGTAAAAAGGCGTAAACACCTTATATTCAGTGTTATCTTTCTTTTTAATAATCCACGGTTCTAATAATAAATGCGAATTAAATTCCTTACAAATAATGCCTTTACCTTCTAACATCATTTTCATTTTTTGATTAGATTGTAATCTGTCCGGATCATAGCAAATATTCCAATATACAGCCGTTATACGTAATTGTTCTATGAGAGAACGTATTTCTTCCTCCGTACGTCCTTTACGAATTATTAAAGTAGAGCCCAATGCCTCAAGTTGCTTCTTTACATCTATTACAGCATGGTGCAACCACCACTTTGATGCACTTCCCATTGAAAAAGTTTCGTCATGTACATATACCGGAACAACCTCACCGGACTGAGCAGCTTCAAATAAAGCTGGGTTATCATATAAGCGAAAATCTTTTTGAAACATAACAATAATTTTGTTTTGCATAACTATCCCTTCTAATTCTTAAAACATATTAAATTTTATTATATAACAGTAATTTATACCTAAGAATTTATTTGTCCCTAATAGATTAGTTAATGTATTCAACTACTTTATTAGCAGAAACTTTTGCAACCGTTTCTTTTCCACCTGTTCTATCAATCATGAAACCATGAACTTTAATATCAGAAGGTACTAACGGATGCTGACGAATCATATCTATACTCTTCTTAATATTTTCACTAACATTTTCTTGTCCACTTAGCCATGCATTCAGGCTACCACTTGAAAATTCAGGCATGCAATGTTTAAAGAGATAGTCTAATTCTATATTATCTTTTATGAAATCATGTTGAGTTTGTAGATTAACTGAAGAAGTTTCTTTATCCTCTATTCCTACAACAAAAATTTCTTCAACATTTTCTTGATAAATAGCAATAATAATAGATCTCATTATATCTCCATAAGGATGTACAATTACAGAATCGTAGCTGTGTATAGTCAACATGTTTTCTTGTTGAATGTTAGTTACTTGTTGGATAATAGGCTCTATTCCATGTTCAATGTCTGTTAACAATAAAACTTTTTTATTCTTTGAATTCATATGGAGCACTCCTTCTTCATTATTGTATTTATGAAATTTTTAAGCTAGTAACAATAGTTGATTATGCATTGCATGATTGTTACCAGTTTTTCCAGCGTCCCTCTGGATCAATACTTGCAAGTCTAACCCATCTATTTTGAACTTTTTCTCGAAATGCGAAATCATTATTTAGCAAACGCTCTATATATTCAATAGGCGCTTGAATTACAATTAGTAAACGAAGTGGTGAATGATACGTCTCACTATCTGACTGCATAACGGATTGCCAAGGTAAGCCTGGCAACAAATCACTTGCATTTCCCTGCATAACACCGAGACCTGCCGTTACGGTTTGTGTTGTTTTGTTTCCACTACCATAATAATGTGGAGCTACAGTTGAAGCGTAATATTGTAGATTTATCCACTGAGCTACTGTTCCTGGTCCTGCAATAATGTTAGCTAATATATCGCCACTTTCATCCTGTTTCCAATCATAATTATGGAGGAAAGCCCTACCTTCTAAATCACAATCCTGAGTTAATTCTCGTTGCCCGATAATAAAAGATGCATTACGGGCTAATCCCCATTCTGGACGTATTTCACTCCAATCTTCTGCAAATCGATGTGCCTCTTTACTCGCATTTTTTATTTTCGTTTTAAAATTTGGTAATTGTGTTAAACGCTCTCTATTTGCATGTTGGCTCACATTTGGCATAATCGACTCGATACAATCAAATGCTTCTTGTGCAGTTTCCGAAAGTTCTGGGACGTAAATCCATTCCAATTCGTCCACTGTTGTTTTATGTTCAGCTGCTGCAAAAATGGTATCCTCAGGAATTTTAATACCTTCAACAAACAACGCCTCTCGCACTTCTGGCAGATTGCATAAAGTAGCAAAAACTCTTGCATTGAATCCTCCTGCTGCTCCGCCACAAGCACCACACTCAAGTGCTGCAGCATAAGGGTTGTTCGTACTTTGACTACTGTGTCCGCACATTACAACTAAAGGAGCAAATTTTTCTGTCAGTCCCACCATTTTTAAAGCTTGACGCACATAGTTCACTTTTTCTTCTTTCGTAAAACCGATAGGTATCTCACCTTTTGTGTCATGAACATGATTAAGCGAGAATGTTGTATCAGGTTTTTGTAACATAGTTTTACGAAGGTTACGAATGAAACCACCAACTCCTCTTGGGACAAAGCTTCTTGTCACCATCTGTAGACCAAGTAATGGACCACTTAACTCAGGTAGCGCCATACTTGTCAGTACGTTCTGTTTCATCGTTTTAAATGTATAACGCACCGAACTACCTATCCTCTTACGTTGCTCATAAGATTTAAGTTCATTTTCATTTGTGAGCTCTTTTATTTGATGTTTCGGTTTGAGTATAACTGGCAAAGAAGGATGGTTGTTATTACTACCTAGTTCACTAGTTGCAATTGGTAATCCAAAGAAACCAGCTATTCCAAATGTTTCAAACGGACCTAATTTTTCAAGGTGGCGACGAAACGGTTCTGAACGTACATCAATACAGAATGCTAATTGAGCTAATACACGCTTTTTATCATTAGTTGCACATTGTTTAGAAGCAATCTTCTCCCTTAATTGCTCTGTATGCGTCTGTTCCCAAGCTTCGAGCCAAAGTTTCTTGCGAATATTTTCATCAAAACGATAAGCAAATGTTAATAATTCGCTTTGTTCAGCTGCAGGCATTTGTAGCCATTCCTCTATTGAAATATTCCCCCAATAGATCCAAGAAGCTATAAGTGGGACGATCGAAACTTTTTTCTCAACCTTTTGATTTTTTAAAGGTAAATAAGGTTTTGCAATAGCCAACTCCATAGAAATTCGAACTGCTAAATATTCTATTAAGAGCCCCTGTTCCTGAATTGATTGTTGTGAGCGCCATCGTATCATTCCTGCCCACCCAGGTAAAGAAAGTAAGTGCCCTTCAAGGTAAGCTTGCATGTTAGATTCAGAAATTCCTAGTTCAGATAATGCTCTCGCTAAAGCAACTTGGGCATCCTGTGGCCAATCTTTTAAAACTTTACGCTCATTTTTACTGAGCGCTGGATCAAATTTAATAAGGTGTTGCCATGCCCGATAAAAACCTTTCTCTCGATTTGGCATCGTCCAACTTAACCCGGATTCATCAAGATATAATTTACACCATTTAATGATATGATAATTAAGAATATCAGATAGGTTTTCACTATTTTGATTCTCTATAAGCAAACTTATTGGCTGCATAACAGAGGCTTTCATACTTCCTGTATTTATATAACTCATTTCTTCTGCCAATTTATTTAATTCTGGCGATGATAATAGACTAGAAGGTAATTTTTCTAACTTTAAAGCTGCTTGGCAAAATCGCTCTGCTTTCTCTCGCGGAATATGAAAAGATTGTGAATCCAGCCAACGAGACAAACTCATTTGTAAAAATGATTCCTCAATCTCACCTTTCGCTTTTGCCGAATGAATCATGGAGGCACTAGGATAAATATCCACATTACGAGCTTCTTTTAACCAATTTGCGACTTGTTCAAATGATTGCTTTTCAAGTCCCATCCAAGGGTGATGAGCTGCAAACGTAGAGATAGGCCAAAGTGTCGCAATAACACGGCTAGCAGATGCAACTAAATCATTTATAGTATTTTCTTGCATATCAATGTTTGTATCTTTCTTTAATATTGACGGTATGCTCATCACGAATTACCTCCCTTTGATACATAATGTTTAAGATAGCTTGGGTGACTTTCTACTGACTTTCTTCTCGCCTCACCTACTCGAACTAACCAAAGATAAAGTACAGCGAATAAAGTAGAAGATTGATTACGAGTAACGAAAGTACTAATAGCACTACTAAATAGTAAAATACATATAACAAAGATAGCGGCTGGAGCTGAAGGTTGAACACTTTGATAAATATCAGTATGCAACCATTTATAAAGAGAATTATGAACGGTAAAGTAAATGAGAGAAAATCCAATCAAAACAATTAAGCCAGCAATTCGTCCCATTCTTCCCTCTCCAAAAACAACAAGTTGTTTCCACGAAAAGTATAGTGAACATCCTAAGATTAACGCACTAACTAGTTGATACCCATCTCCAGAAGTCATAAACCAAAAAGTAATTGCTATAAATAATCCTAAACCACGCCCGACTATCATCCATAAATTGGACATCTTTTCATTAGACTGCTTCACTACCCCAAAACGTTCTACTGAAGAACCAGCTTGTAAAAACAGTGTAGCTTTAAACAAACCATGTAAAATTAAATGAATAACAGCCGCTACATAGGCTCCTAATGCACATTGAATAAGCATAAAACCCATTTGGGCAATAGTTGATCCCACTAGCTGACGTTTATAATCAACTTGAACTAGGCTAATTCCTGTTCCTATGAAAACAGAAATACTAGAGAAAATAAGTAAAATGATTTGTGCAATATCATCATGAAAAAGAGGTAAAAATCTGGTTAACATGATACCGCCAGCATTTACTAACCCCGCATGCATAATAGCAGAAACAGGAGTTGGAGCAACAGCTGACTCAATTAACCATCTTTGGAAAGGCCATTGTGCTGCTGGAATCATCACAGCTACTATAATTAATAAGTTAATTCCTGTTTTCTCCAATATTCCAAATTGAGCTACATTTTCATTCGTTAAAACTGATGTTAACTGCCACTGTCCAGTGACTTGAAAAAGCCAAATGATAGCTGCTAGCAAGGCGATCCAACTTATTGTAAATAAATAACTAGAAATTTTTGTTGCTTCGCTAACTACTTTCCACCCTTTATTTAGCCCTATGAGTAGAACCAATCCTATAAGCGTTGCGCCCCAACAAATAATCATGAAGCGAAGATCATCACTTAACCATGCAACAGAAGATACACCTGTAGTAAATGTAAAAAGTGCAAAGTATTTTCGATATGAGCGATCCCCCATTAAGTAACGTACAGAAAAGCGCTGAATGATTAAACCAATTGTAAGAACAAAGAAAGCCATTAACCAAGCTAAAGTATCTAGACGCCAAGGCCCCACAACTCTATCTCCATTGTTATTAACAAGTGCAAGCAAAGAAACCAATGAAGGCACAGCAGCGATACCAATATGGATATGAACAAAACGTAAAGGCATCCTTGCATTTAAAAACAATAATCCACTTAGCCAAGAAGCACTAAGCGCGATAAAAAATAATGTTAACAGTGTTGATGAACTTAGCGAAATTAACATGTAAAATACTCCCTTCCAAACGAAAATAACCTATAAAAATTCCTTTTAATTACGATAGTTTTTTTAATTTCAATTTTTATTCACTCTTTTTAGTACATCGTTTTTTCCATAAAAAAAACCGACAACTTCCATAATTCAATGATTTATATCATCATTGAATTATGGAGATTGTCGGTTTCACTTCAACTAACTTCAATAAAGTTTTTTGAAGAGCTCCCATTTTATAGAGGATAGTAATGTATGTATTACTCCTATTAAAAATAACAGTATATCTCTGATCTCCTAGATTATGCAATCAATATATCAATTTATGTTATGCGCTATCTTTCAATTAAGAAACTTTTTCATTTAGTCAATATTACATATTAAAAAAATGCTAAAGCCTTAATTATAGCAAACAGTTAAAATAAGCATCTATTAATTTTTTAAAACAATTATAAGATAAACTATATTAAGCAGTTTGTCAATTTATTTATCAGTTTTTTTGAACGTTATTCGAATCAAAATTTATTATATCTAAATAATTTCAAATTTTCTTTTCTCTAATTATTACCATATCAATAAAGTTAAATAAAGTGCACAACTTGTATTTTTCTTAATTATCTCACTGCATTTTCAGTTTATCTTCCACTAACCTTAAGGTGGTTTTAATTTTTAAAATTTTTCCTCAAGATTATTAAACAATTTAAAAATCATTACTCGTTCGCCTGTACGAGAGCTTATATCCGTATGAAAGCTTTTCACTTTCTCTCCAGTTAATTCTAGTATAATTTCTTTAAGATCTTCAATTCCAGATTCAACTAACTCTGAACGATTTTTCTTTATCGTTAGCATACCGTCTTTTGTTTCGCAAACAGTATATTCAGCCGGTGTTAAAATACCTTGTAAATTTACGATAATCATATCCCGTAATATATCTGTCTTAACGGATATAGACCCGCGTCCTAGGTAGTCCTTTTCCCAGTGAGTAATTGCTTTGCTTATCTCTGATTCAATAGAGCCTTTTGAGCTTTTCATCTATGTAGTATCCTCCTTAAATAAAATAAATTTACAATAACAATATAATAATCTGGATTGATTTTATTTTCAATTATTGAGAAGAATTTATTAGGATTGCAAAAAAGAACTCTTATAAAATTAAGAGTCCCTTTTATATTGTTTCGATAAAAAGAAAAACAAGTAACCTCAATATTAGATTACTTGCTTTTCTTTCAAGTTTTTGAGTCGCCACTTTTTTAGGCATGAAACATGCAAAGATTAATTTATCTTGCATAGCTATCCCTTCTGATTGTAAAAAATAGATTATTTATATTATTATAAGAATAATTGTCTGTAATCACAAACGAACTTTCTCATAGTTATAAGATTGCTACGTATTAAATATTTCACTACCACAAGCAATTAATAGCGGCATTACAATGAAAAGAAATAAAAACGTAATCATTTTCTTCCTAACACACCTCAAATGCGCTTTTCCTTATTAATGTAACGCAAAATAGCACTTAGGCATTTGTAGATTTATACAACATATTTCGAAGCAGAATACAAATAAACCCTAATACTAATGCAAATATGCCTACAAACAAAATATATTTCGTTCCAATTTGTGCAATAATTATCCCTGCGATCCCAGTACCAATTGTAGTCCCTAAATTACAAGAAGTTAAAAATAAGCCATTAGCAAAATCTGGTGAATTAGGTGCTGAAGACATCATCCAATATTGATTGACATTACCACCAATCCCGCCAAGAACACCCCAAATTACAATAAAAATTGCAGTTGGTATCGCAAGCTCTGATACAAAGAAAAAGGCACAATATAATATCATTAGAGCAATGGGATAAATGATTACCGTACGGACAGGAGCTATTGTCAGTAATCTCCCTGCAAGAATATTCCCGATAATATTTGCTAACCCATAAACAAATAGCATGCTACTTATCATATACGGCGACATTTTCGTAACTACATCTAAATATTCAGCTGGATAACTATAAATTCCAAATACCGCTCCATTTAAAAAAGTTACAGCAAGTATGGATAGCCATGTGATACCTTTCGTTAAAATCTTAAGCTGCGAACCATAAGAAAGCTTTTCCTGAACAGGCATAGAGGGAATAAATACGATTGTCATAATAAACGCAAAAATATTAACAAGTGCAAAAAATGTTAATGATATTTCAAGTGTAAATACATTTGCTAAAAAGTTGACAATCGGTACACCTAAAACCATACCAGCTGAAACCCCAATAAACACTTTGGCAACTGCTTTTGGAGCTTCTTTTGCACTAACTGAAGTTGCTGCTACTGATAAAGCCATCGATACGTACACTGGATGAAAGAAAGCCGGAATTACTCGTGCAACTAAAGCAACTGTAAAATTCGTTGTAAAAATTGAAATAACGTTGCCGATAATAAAGATTGCTAGTACGAGCAACATAACCGTTTTTCGATTTACACCCGAAAAAACTAAAGGAAGCGTTGGAGCCGCAATGGCAATGGCGAGCGCGAACAAACTAACCATTAAACTTGCCTTCGAAACACTTACATCAAAATGATCTGATAATGCCGGAAGCAGGCCAATATATCCCATTTCAGTATTAAGAATACCGAAAACCCCTACTGCTAATATAAAAATTAATACACTTTTTGAATTCTTCATAAAAAACACTTCAACTCCTCTTTTACTTCTCATCAATGCTTTTGGTAATGTGATTATAAAATGGTATTATCGAGATAACAAATACCTATATTGAATACATTCCTATGACAAATAGGCATACAAAGGAGAAGAGTTTTTTGGACATACGTGTATTACGCTACTTCATTGCGGTAGCAACGCAAGAGAATATATCTGCTGCTGCAAATGCATTGCATTTATCTCAACCTACATTATCAAGACAGTTAAACAACCTGGAAGAAGAGCTTGGAACTACTTTGTTTGTACGAGGAAATCGAAAAATCACTTTAACAGACGAAGGTATGTTTTTATTAGATCGAGCAAAAGAAATTGTGGATTTAGTAGAAAAAACAGCGGCTAATTTTAACCAACAATCTGAAATTATTAGTGGAGAAATTCATATTGGAGCTGGAGAAACAGAGGCAATGCAGTTCATTGCACAAACTATAAAAAAAGTTGTTGCCCATCACCCTAACATTAAATTTCATTTATATAGCGGCAACGCTGATGACATTACAACAAAATTAGATAGTGGTTTATTAGATTTTGGTATCGTTATTGAGCCAGCAAATAAACAAAAATATGACTACTTAAAGTTGCCAGCTACTGATGTATGGGGCGTACTTATGCGAAAAGACAGTCCCTTAGCGGAAAAAGCTTATATCCATCCAACAGACTTACTAAATACACCTCTTATCATATCAAGACAAACGGCTGTAAGTAATGAATTATCAGGGTGGCTTGGAAAGGAAATTGAAAGCTTGAATGTTATAAGTACATATAATTTACTTTATAACGCATCCTTACTCGTAAAAGAAAATATAGGCTACGCATTGTGTATTGATAAGCTGATTAATACGTCTGAGGAAAGTACACTTTGCTTCCGCCCCCTCTCTCCTAAACTAGAGGCAGGACTAAATATCCTTTGGAAGAAGCATCAAACATTTTCAAATGCTACAAAAATTTTTCTAACATATTTGCGGGAAGGTATGTAAATGTTTTTAATAAACGGTATAGACTTATTTCAAGGACACAGCTAGCTAAAAAAAGAGAAAATCTTAGATTTATTCTTTTTTTAAGCAATGTGGTGGTCCCTCATCACCATCAAACTATAAAAAGCAAATACCCCAAAACGAAAAAACACACGGGATTTTCGTTCTGGGGTGCTATAAATGTTTTAAGTTGATAGGTACGGGGGCTACCAGAAAAAGAAGCCTATACATGTACCATAAGCTTTTTATCTGTTGGCCGTTTGTTTGATTGATTCACTTTTACTATTTCTTTGCAGCATAATTCTCCCCATCGCTATAAGAATGGTAATAATTGAAGTGCAAAGAAGAATATTCACATCGTGTGATAGATTTCCCCCGTCAAAAATTATTATTTGATATCCGTCAGCTACATAAGTTCCAGGGAAAAGAGAACCTACAGTCTGATAAAAATTTGATAGTAACGCTTTTAGAACAATTACCCCACAAGTAACTAATTGTACTGACAGTGATATGATATTAAACATCATACCAGCAGGACCAAATAGAACGATGAACATTTGTGTTACGCTTAAGAAAGAGAAAAAGACAAGAGTTTGGAATACCCATGTTTCAAACAAACTTGTATTTAATTTAACATTAAATAAGGTCATTAATAATAACGTGATAATAGCTAAAATAACAGATACGACAATATTAATAACTTGTCTTGATAAGAATATAGACCATTTTCCGTGAGTGTTTTTTAATATTGTTGCAACAATATTAAGATTTAAACTCATAAGCATAGCTCCAACCCATGAAGCAAGAACAATTAAAAATGGAATCATAGTTGCTGCAAAGCCATCTGTATTGTTTGTTTTTTTGACAGATGATTGCACAGAATCAATGTTTAATGAACTCAAAGCTTTCGTGATGTTTCCTGATAACTTTTGGGCCAATTCTTCTGACGGCATCACTGTACTTAGTTCATTAGATAAGTTGGAAGAAATAAGTTTTTGTTTATACGTATAAACATTTTTATTAATTGTTTGCGTAATATCTTTTGTTGCGCCTTCCATAATCTGTTTTGTCAAAGATGCATTCGCTTAATTGATGAAATAGTTAATCTCTGTAGTATTTTTTTCTTTCAATAGACTTGAGAAATTTGCAGGAATTTGGATAACCATATCTAAGTTACGGTTATTCATATCTTCTTTGGCATGTGTTACAGAGCTATAGCTTTTAACTTTAAAGGGCAGATTTTCCTTCAAGTTTTTTTCAATATTGGCTCCTATATCATTATCTTCATTAACTAACCCAATTTTTAATTTGTTTATCCGATCAGTAACACCATCGTATGCAGTCATCCACACACAAAAGAAAATTAACAGAAAGGCAAATGCTGTTGCAATTCCAATGAATGTTGGGGGGAATTTAAAGAAATTTTTTAAAGTTTTCATTGTCGTACTCCTTGTTGTTTTATTATAGCAAGTACTTACTTGCGTTAGGTGTAAAAAAAGACCTAGGGAGTTAGCCCCCTAGAAAATAGTTGGACACTATGTTTTAGAAAAGTCTCTTTTGAATTTGAAAATAAATTGTCACCGAAGCGTGAGTTAGAAAGAAAGTAACCGAAATTCATCCAAATAAAGTTCATCGCCTGGGCTTCCATATCAGTTTCAATAAGCTTTCCCTTTTCTCTCATCTCAATGAAATATGAAACCAAATTATCTTTTAATTGTTTAGGAATTAATGCAATTTTTTCTTTGAGCTCTGGGAACATTTCAGCTTCCTGAAAACTAATCAAAATTAAATCCTTTAACTTTTCTATATATGCAAGATATCCTTCTGCAATAGATAGCAAGTCATCTTCAAGATTCCAAGTCATCTCTCCAGGCATTAATTTATTCAATTCCATATCATGCGATAAAGATTCGACGGCTTTTTCCATAATATTCTTTTTGCTCCCGAAATTCCGAAAAATTGTTACTTCGTTTACGCCCGCTAATTCCGAAATCGAGCGTGTAGTCGTTCCCTTATAGCCATGAGTGCGGAATAGTTCTAAAAAAGCCTCAATAATACGTTCTGATGTATTTGTCATTTCATTCACGTTTCATCCAACTTTCACATAATCTTTATCCAAACCCGAATGCAAGTTGTTACTTGCACAAGTAGAATAAACCCTTTTGATAAAAAAGTCAACTTTATAAAAAAAGCCGATTTCTTTATCGTATAGGAAATCGACTTTTGGCTTAATTATTGATTTAGTAATAAAAACACCTTTTAAAATAACTATGTTTATACTATAGACGTTGATCTTTTTGGAAGTTTAGACGAAAATGATCCTCATCATTATATACCCCAAATTCATACCCTTTCTCTTTATAAAATTTAATAATTTCAGGAAGAGCTTGTAATGTTTGCGCCTTTTCATGCATTAAAACAACTTCTACTTCTTCTGTTGTCTGTTTCTTTACATTATCGATAATCTGAGTTGGATTATCTTTTAATTTCCAATCATTTGAGTCTATTGTCCAATCCCAAACTTTTATTGCTGCTTCTACAATTTGATTACGAATTTCCTCACCCTTTAATCCTGGTGCAGATCCATATGGCGGACGAACTAGTTTAGGCGTTCTACCCGTAATATTATGGATAAGAGCTAACGTTTCTTTCATCTCCGATACAAATTGTCCTTTTTTGTATAGCTTATCACTATTATGTGTCATACTATGAGCACCAATATAATGTCCTTCTTTTACTGCTCGTTTTACGTTTTCCTGAAAACCTGTATTTTGTAAATTGCTACCTTGCATAAAAAATGTCGAAGCAACATTTTGCTCTTTTAGTACATCTAAAAATTTTCCAGTTAATTCGCTAGGACCGTCATCGAATGTTAAATACACAACCTTTCCTACCGGTTTTCCATCAGGTCTTTTCTGTTTTGCTGGTGGTGTTTCTTTTTTCTTTTCTTCTTGTTGCGTATTAACTTGTTTACTACTTTCATTAGCTACTCCCTTCGCTGGGGTAGAGTTCCAATTTCCAATTATGAAGAATGTGAAAAAGGTCGTCGCTAAAACAACTCCTAAAGATATGATTGCCTTCGTTACTACACTTGTTTTTTTCTTACTTTGCGATTCTTTCATTATTTTTCGATCCTTTCCCTATTAATTTTCATATTCATTATTTATAAGGCTGAGCCTTTATTCGACTGAATCGTTAGTTTCAACCGGTGTTTACAATAAATAGATTAATAGAGATGGATAAAGATAAAATGCAGATAATGTCGAAATCAGTTAAAGAATAGCGTATCGCATCCACTCTTTAGAAAACATTTGTTTCTAATTTGAAAACTGGATATACACCCAAAATAAAAAATACTACTCTTCCTAATTAAGATTTAGAAAGAATAGTATTTTTCTATTTGCCTATTTTATTACATCGTAAAATAATTAATAATGCCATCCACAATACCTTGTTGCGATTTCGCCTGGAATTTTTCTAAATTCATTCTTTTTTCATCACTCGCATTAGATGTAAATCCTAATTCAATTAAAATAGACGGAGAAGGATTTTCTCGTAAGACAAGAAAATCACTTCCATGAACACCTCGATCTCGGCTGTCTATATTTTGATCAAAAATAGCTTCTTGTACGATCTTAGCTAACTTTTTATCTTTCCTTTTATTAGATCCATAATGAGTTGTTATTCCCTTTACATTCGTATCCTCAAAAGCATCATGATGAACGCTAATATAAAGATCCGCCGCATGGTCTTTTGCTACTTTGACACGAGCTTGCAACTCTTCCTTTTGCTTTGTTTCTGGAAGTAAACTCGTATCTTTTTCACGTGTTAATATAACTTTAGCATCCGTTCTTTCTTCTAATTCTTTCTTTATATTTTGTGCTACTTTTAAATTGAGTTCTTTTTCAATCGTTCCAAATTTCTTTCCTTTCGTCCCTCTATCTCCTCCACCGTGCCCCGGATCAATTACAATAGTTTTTCCTTTTAATCGTAAATCCTCTTGTGATATATTTTTATGCCCCTTAGCATGTATGAAACTAACTCCTGTGCCCATTATTAATATTATAAATAAAAGCAATATCGCTCTTTTTTGCATTTTAACAATCTCCTTATCAGCTTTTCATTCCGTTTCTAATGAAAATAGTAATAAATACTGATAAAGATAAAATGCAGATAATGTCGATTTTGTTTAAAAATGATAAAAACGTGTAGAACAGAAATTCTACACGTTTTTATTTAAATAGAAATAAAATAATACTCCATCTTCTGTATTCGAAACACCATACTCCGCATCATGCAGCTCCAATATATTCTTTGAAATAGCAAGGCCCAATCCTGTTCCATCTTTTGAACGTTGACGAGACGTATCTCCTCGATAAAAACGATCCCATATTTTTTCTAAATGTTCTGGCGCGATATGAGCCCCTTTATTTTCTATACATACTTTTACACGTTCATTCTCTTCTATTGTAGAAATAATAATATTCTCCTGTTCTGGTGTGTAACGAATCGCATTCGTAATAAAGTTCGTTATAACTTGTTCTATGCGATTTGGGTTTGCAACAACTTCAATTTTAGAAAATTGTTTATGAACATATAATTGCTTAGCTGTTATATCCGAAGTTAATTGCTCACATATATAATCAATCATCTCATCAATATGGAAGACATCCATCTCCATTTTATACGTACCAGATTCGAATTTTGCTAACTCCAGCATATCAATAATGAGCATATCCATTTTATCTACTTCTTTTGACATTGCTTTAAAGTAATAATCCTTTTTATTACTAGCAACGCCATCCTCCAAAATTGAAATACAGCTCTTCATAATACTTAAAGGTGTTTTTAACTCATGTGAAACACCCGCGATAAATTCTTTACGTGTATTTTCTAATTGCTTTTCTTTCTCTATATCTTGCTGTAATTGATGAATATACGAATGCAAAGCTTTAGAAAGAGTATTAATATTTTGTGATAAATCACCTATTTCATCCTTTGTCGTAATAGGTATCGTCTCTGAGAAATCTAAACCCGCAATTTTTTTGTAGTATCATTTATTTGTAATAGTGGTTTGGCGATTTTTTTTGAGTAATAGAACGATATCAAAACAATTAAAATCAGTACAAAGATAATTAAATATACATAATAATCCTTAATCATTTGCACCGCTTCATCAACTGGTTGCAATGATGTCATAGCAAAAATATAGTTTGTCTTACCCTCTGCATCTATTGTTGGCTTGATTAAAAGTTTATATTTAATATCATTTTCTTCGTAATCCAATATTTCTGTAGAAGTAACCTCATTAAATTTTTGATCCAATAATAAATCCACCTGAAATTGCTTTATTCTATCTATAAGCACACGATTTCCATATATAAAGTTCGTTCCTACAGTCCCCTCCGGTAATTGTACATTCTGAATGCTTCCTGCTAAATATAATTGTGAACTTTCTTTTGAAGATGCGGCTTTTGGCCCATACAACCTTTCTGACAGTTGCTTGTTCTCCAGCCCAACATTCTTCTCTTTTATCGTTAACATCGCAGGGATTACTATATCCCCCTTCTGTACTCCGTCGATAATAATATGACTCCCTTGTTCTAAACTATATTTCATCCTTTGTATATCTTCTAAATTGATAAAACTATACAACGGTATATGAATGGAACGTTCAGAAAATCTCTTATCTTCGTTAGGGTCTAATTGAATTTCTACAGAAAAATCATTTGCATATTTTATATTTCCTACACGATCTAACGTTGTAATCCATGTCGCATTCTCTTGATAGAAATTTTGTTCCAATTCTTGAATTGCTTTCGCATCATCTCCAGCTTTTACATATCCTTTTTCAAAGGATTGAATATTTGTTTTAATATCATTCACTTTTCGATTTGCGTAGTATTGTTTAAAAAATATAGTTTGTCCGATAAAAATAGTTACTAAAATAAGTGTGCATAATGCTGTTGTTAAAATAAATAACTTTAATACAATTCCTTTTTTCATACTTGTCCCTCAAATTTATAACCAGCTCGTACAACAGTTACAATACAAGCTGCTTTTTGTCCTAATTTATGACGCAAATTACGAATATGACTATTAATAGTGCGATCATCCCCGGCAAATTCATAACCAAAAATTTTATTGATTAGTTGTTCTCTTGAAATTACAATTCCTTGATTTTGCATAAAATACGTTAATATTTCAAATTCTGTATGCGTCAAACTTATGTCTTCCCCATCTATGGTTACTGTACGAGAAGGAAAATGTAAATGGATACCACTACTCGTTAATGTGTCTGCAGTTAATACTTTAACAGCGGAAGAATATCGGCTTTCCATTAATCGTTTTGCTCTTGCTAATAAAATAGGAGGACTATATGGCTTTGTAACATAATCATCTGCTCCTAGTTCAAATCCGAGTAAAGTATCATCCTCATCTACCCGAGCTGTTAACATAATAATAGGTACATTAGATTTCTTTCGAATTCGCCGACATACCGCCCAACCATCTAATTCCGGTAACATAATATCTAAAATAATTAAATGCACCTCATACTCTTCAAATATAGATAACGCTTCTTTCCCATCAATCGCCTCTAAGATGTTATACCCTTCGTTTAATAGGTAATCCTTCATAATCTCACGTAAAATATCTTCATCTTCTACGATTAAAATTGTTCTTTGCATCTTTTATCTTCTCCCGATTTATTTTATTGTTAGGAAGAAATAGTTCATTTTATATATTAACCAATTAGCAATCTTTCACTATTTCCGTCACTACTACATACAACATAGTTATATCAAGATAATAGCATGACGATATAAAGATAAAATGCAGAGATAGTCTTACAATTGAAATGCTATTATAATTTTGTAATTGGAATGAATTTGATTTACATAAAGAACCAGGAGAAATACTATTATTTGGAGGTATCACGATGAGCCTTTTAATTAGAGAGTTAAAAACAAATGATTTAGACAATTTCCCAGAGATTGATGACAGTTTTATAGTGAATGCTCGGTTAATTCTTTCTCTTTCAAAAGTAAATAGACGCATAGAATATACAATAGAAGACGTTCCGAGTTATGAAAAAAGTTATTTACAAAATGATAATGAAGAACTGGCGTACAATGAGTATATAAATAAGCCTAATCAAGTAATTTACATAGCACTGTTACATAACCAAATCATCGGATTCATAGTATTGAAAAAAAATTGGAATCACTATGCTTACATAGAAGATATAACGGTGGATAAAAAATATCGTACACTCGGAGTTGGTAAAAGATTAGTTGATCAAGCAAAGCAATGGGCAAAAGAAAGCAACATGCCCGGGATCATGCTTGAAACGCAAAATAATAATGTTACAGCATGTAAATTTTATGAAAAATGCGGATTTGTAATTGGTGGGTTTGATTTTCTTGTTTATAAAGGTTTGGATATGACAAATGATGAAGTTGCAATTTATTGGTATTTTCACTTCGAATGAAAATGTTCTTAACGTTAAACAAACTCAAAATAAAACCCCAATCTCTCCATATTAAAATTAAGAAATTGGGGTTAAGTTATTTAGAACAAGTAACTAATTAATAATCCTGCTGATAATAAGAAGCCGAAAATCGTATTTGTCACCGCTGTTGATTTCATTGCGATGCGCATATACCCGGGATCCTTTGCCCCTTTTTGGAAACTTTGAATTGCAGAGATTGGCTTTCTCAAACCTAAGAACATCACTAATGCCCAAGGGCTTATATAACCCATCAATACAATTATAGCGATCCATAAATAAGCAATGAAAAAGGCTACCGCTAGTGTTACTATTGCTTTTTCTCTCCCAAGGAGGATTACTAATGTCTTTCTTCCACCTTTAATATCTTCTTCGATATCTCGGATGTTATTCGACATGTTGATTGCACCGACTAAAATTCCAATTGGAATGGAAATCAATATACTTTCAACTGTTACAGTATTCGTTTGAATAAAGAAAGCAATGAGTACAAAACATGTCCCCATTAATAACCCAGAAACTAATTCTCCAAACGGGGTGTACGCAATAGGTAATGGACCACCTGTATATAAATAGCCAACCGCCATCCCAATTAAACCAATGACCACTAACCACCAGCTACTATTCATACAAATATAAATACCAATAAAAGCTGCTACTACGTACAATAAAAGCGCAACTGTTAAAACATTTTTCGGCTTCAATCCATGACGGACAATCCCGCCACCAATTCCAACAGAATCAGCTGTATCTAATCCACGTTTGAAATCATAGTACTCATTAAATAAGTTCGTTGCGATTTGCAATGCTAAACATGCAACCATCATCGCAATAAATAAAAGCCAATCAATTTCGGCAACATAAAGTGATGCCACCGTCCCTAAAATTACAGGAGAAAACGTCGCCGTTAATGTATGCGGGCGCGTCATCTTCCATATTAATTTAGCGGAACTAATTTCTTTTTCTGTCCCCATAACTCTGTTCAATCTCCCTACATTATAAGTATAAAATTGCTAGAAGTATCTTTCTATCTATTGCCTACTTCACATCCATTAATTATATCAAACAAATGATTATCCTTTCTAATAAATTCTACTATTAATAAAGTGAAAGATTATGAAATAAAACTTTAATCAGTAGGAGTCCATCCCCCACTGATTAATAGCCCACACCAATCATGCTTTTTCGTGCATCCCGATTTCCACTTAACTCCCTCGCATTCGCCTAATTTTAAGGTGAGATTCTTATCATCCAGCAGCAAAGGGCGGGATGAATAAAAGAGCCTACTCGTATGAGTTGGCTCTTTCTTTTCTTATTTTATAAAACTTCAATAGTTATGCTACATAAAAAAACAAATTTTACTTTTGTAACCCATTAATAATTGTATCTATATTCCATTTCATCATTTTTAAATAAGTATCTCCATCCTCACCTGATTTACCTAGTGAGTCTGTAAAAATTGTACCGGCAATCGGTACGTTTGTTTCTTTTGAAACAGTTTCCATGCTACGTCGATCTACACTTGTTTCCACAAATAAAGCTGGCACTTTGTTTGTTTGAATTACACTTACAACATCTCTAATTTGATCTGGAGTACCTTGGTTTTCTGAGTTAATTTCCCAAATGTATCCCGTCTTAATATCATATGCTTTTCCAAAGTATTTAAAAGCACCTTCACTAGAGATTAAGAAACGTTTTTCCTCAGGGATTTGATGAATTCTGTTCACTGTCTCATCGTGTAACTTTTGAAGTTCTGCTACATACTTGTCGGCATTTTTAGTATAGAATTCTTTATTTTTAGGGTCTTCTTTAATTAATGCCTTTTTCACATTTTCAGCATATAAAATGCCATTTTTAATATTCATCCATGCATGTGGATCTGGCTCTTTTTCTAATCCTTTTGTCTCTAAATAAATAGCTTCTACACCTTCACTTACTTTATACACAGGTGCATCTTTCTCTGATTTATTTGCCGTTTTTAATAGCTTTTTAAACCACGCTCCACCTTCTTCTAGGTTTAATCCATTGTAAAGTACCATATCTGCATCTGTCATTTTCATAACATCTTTTGGTAGTGGATCATATTCATGCGGGTTAGCCCCAATTGGAACAAGACTATGAATCTCAACTTTATCCCCGCCAATTTGCTTCACCATATCATATATAATGGAGTATGTAGTTACAACTTTTAATTTTTCACTGCCCTCTTCTTTTCCATTTGTGTTACTAGAACACGCTGTTAATGCAAATACGAAAATACAAAGTATTGAAAGTATAACATTTTTAAATTTCATTTTTATCCTCCAATCAATTATGACAACTTTGCTCTATTTTTTCTAATTTTGATAGCTCTCCAAAACAAACCTTGTGACGGTGAGAAAAAGAATGCCAATGCGAACAAGAATGTTGCAACGAGAACAATTGTTGCACCTGAAGCAAGATTATAAGAGAAACTAAAATATAGCCCTACTACAGATGAAAGTGCACCAATACCTGCTGCTAAATAAATCATGACCCATAAACGGTTTGTTAATAAATACGCTGTAGCCGCCGGTGTAATAAGCATAGCGACAACTAGAATAATTCCTACAGTTTGAAGTGAAGCAACTGTAACCATTGTAAGAAGAATCATTAAGCCGTAATGAATCCACTTATTTGGCAACCCATAACTTTGCGCCATCGTTGGATCAAAAGTGGATACGAGTAGTTCTTTATAAAACAAAATCACAAGACCAATAATGACAACTCCGATAATAAGTGTCATCCACATATCGGAAGAGCGAACTGATAGAACATTGCCGAATAAAATATGATACAAATCCGAACTACTCTTCATAAAAGTAATTAAAATAATCCCTACGGCAAAAACAGATGTAAACATAATCCCTATTGCCATATCATGTTTAATTCGACTGTTTTGACTTACAAACCCAATTCCAACTGCAGTAATAACACCAGTTAAAACAGCCCCTATGAAATAGTTCATCCCAATCATATAAGAAAGCGCTACTCCGGGAAGAACAGCATGTGAAATAGCATCTCCCATTAAAGCCATACCTCGTAAAATAATAAAACAGCCAATTACGCCACAAATAACGCCTACCATAACGGAAGTTAATAACGCTTTCTGCAGAAAACTGTACTGCATTAATGCATCTATAAATTCTACAATCTTCATGATGAATGTACCTCCGCTGCATTATTAAACAATATGCCGTGATTCACATATGCTTTTGACATAACAGTTGGTTCTAATACTTGCCTTACTTCTCCGTAATGAATTAAGCTCTTATTCAATAATAGTAATTTATCAAAATAGGACTCTGCTTTACTTAGGTCGTGATGTACAACAACAATCGTTTTTCCTTCTTTGCGTAATTCTCTAAGAATTTTAATAATTGTCTCTTCACTTGTCACATCAATTCCAACAAACGGTTCATCTAAGAAGAAGATTTCCGCCTTTTGCGCTAAAGCTCTCGCTAAAAAGACACGTTGTTGTTGCCCTCCTGAAAGCTCACCAATTTGACGATTCTTAAATTCCTCCATACCGACTTTTTTTAGACATTCAAAAGCCCAATCTCGATGCTCTTTCTTCGGTCTTTTCATCATCCCTAAAGATGGATACGTTCCGATTAGCACCACATCTAAAACTGTAATCGGGAAATCCCAATCTATATCACTTCTTTGTGGTACATAAGCAACATGTTTTCTAGCGCTCCGAATATCCTCTCCAAGAACTTGAACGTATCCCTTATCATTTGGGATTAAATCTAGAACAGCTTTCATTAAAGTAGATTTTCCCGCTCCGTTTGGACCAATAATTCCAACGAGTTTCCCTTTTTCAATATCGAAGGAAACATTTTGAACTACTTGATTCCCTTGATAAGATACAAACAAATCTTTGACAATTATAGCCTCATCCATTTTTTATGCATTCCCCTTTCTTTTTTTCATCTATATAATTATTTTGCACTAAGGCAACTTTTAAACAAAAAAATATAATGCGAATGGAAATCCGCACTTAAGTTTCCTTAAGGAAACTTTTTTATATGAGTCAAATTATATAAGCTGTACGCAAATTTGTAAACCGCTTTTTATTACTTTATGAATATATCGTGAAAACTTGCCTCTAAAAAACAAAAATATCAAACTTTTCTCAATTCATTTTGACACACATATTAGCCAATGCTAATATGATTAAAGAATAACATATTAGTAATTACTAATACGAATGGAGAGGATACAATTGTGCAACTCAAATGATTCAGATGTAAAAGCCAAGTTCATCCGTGGCTTTGCTGATAAAACAAGATTACAAATTCTTCAATGTATGATGGATGGTGAAAAAACAGTATCTGAAATTGTGGAAATCACGCAAGGAAATCAGTCAAATATATCTCAGCACTTAAACTGTTTAAAAGGATGCGGAATCATTCTAGGTAGACAGGAAGGAAAATACGTCCACTATTCCTTACGCAATAAGCAAATTGAACAGTTACTCACTATGTTTGATGTCGTTTTTCATGAAGTACAAAATGAAGTAGCGTCATGTGATAAAAACGATGCTTGTTTATCTCAAAAAGGAGAAAACTGTCATGACAAATAAGAACGGGAAGGAAAAACAAACTTCATCATGTTGTTCTTCAAAAAAAGAGATTCTGATTGTTCCTATTGCTAAGGAAACCTCTTGTTGTAGTACTGAAAAAGAAATAGAAGATTCGTCATGTTGCTCCTCTAAAAAAGAGATTCCAATTATCCCTATCACGAAGGAAACCTCTTGTTGTAGTAGTAACAATGATTCTATAAAAACAGAAAATAGCTCTTCCTGCTGTTCATCTGAATTAGCTCTAGAAAAAGAACAAACGACATCAAAGTCTTCTTGCTGTAGTGACAACTCATGCGAAGATCCATCTCCTCCTCGTGCTACTCAGAAAATAGTAGGAGACGGTGTACAAACATACGTAGTGGACGGAATGGATTGCGGTGCGTGTGCCTTAACAATCGAAAAGCATCTACAAAATGTTTCAGGCGTAGAAGAAGTTCGAGTAAACTTTGCTACTGGAAAAATGCATATTCGTCATGACCGCGATGTGGATGACATTATAAAAGAAGTGTCTAATGCAGGGTTTGGGGCTTCCTTAGCAGGAGCCCGCAGAGGGTCCGCTCCTGTTCAAAAAGCTAAAAATACAACTTTAATTCTTTCAGGATTATTTTTAGCTTTAGGGTTTGGAGGAAGTTTTACAAACATATCACCTCTTCTTATTACACTTCTCTATGCGGCGAGTATCGGTATCGGTGGTTATAAACCTGCTAAAAGCGCCTTTTATGCAATTAGAAGTAAATCACTTGATATGAATGTTCTTATGATCTCAGCTACAATTGGTGCTGCATTAATTGGTCAATGGCTAGAAGGTGCAACCGTTGTTTGGTTATTTGCATTAGGTGCAACTTTGCAAAATAAATCAATTGAACGTACACGAGAATCTATTCGCGGATTAATTGATTTAACACCGTCAGAAGCTTGGGTACAAGTTGGAACTGAACTTATAAAAAAATCTGTAGATGATATTGCAGTGCGTACAACAATTGTTGTAAAACCTGGTGAAAAGATCCCATTAGACGGCACAGTTACAGGCGGTACTTCTACTGTAAACCAAGCTCCGATAACTGGTGAATCTATCCCAATTGATAAACAAATTGGTGATTCCGTATATGCGGGGACGATTAATGAGGAAGGTTCACTTGAGATTACAGTAACTAAACTCGTTGAGGATACTACGTTATCTCGAATTATCCACCTTGTAGAGGAAGCACAGGAAAAGAAAGCACCGACAGAAGCATTTTTGGATCGTTTCGCAAAAATCTATACACCTATCGTTTTTGTATTAGCAATCGGTGTCATGATCATCCCTCCCCTTCTTGGTATGGGCGAATGGATGGAATGGATTTATAAAGGGTTAGAACTTCTTGTTGTTGCGTGTCCTTGTGCTTTAGTTATCTCAACTCCTGTTGCAATCGTATCTGCAATAGGAAATGCCGCAAGAAACGGTGTACTCATTAAAGGTGGTACTGCACTAGAAATTGCAGGTGCATTAAATGCTATTGCGTTTGATAAAACAGGTACATTGACTGAAGGAAAACCAAAAGTAATGCATGTGCGAAGCTTACATTGTACGGAAGATGAATTATTATCAATTGCCGCAACAATTGAAGAATATTCTAATCATCCCATTGCAAAAGCCATTACAGCATATGCTAAGGAGCATCAAACTTCTATCCAAAGTGGAACGGACTTCCGCGCTATTGTAGGGAAAGGTGCGCAAGTCACAATAGATGGCGAAACATACTACGCTGGAAATAAAGCATTATATGAAGAGTTTGGAATTTCGCTTCAAATGTGGAATGAACCAGTTCGAGAGATGCAAAGAATTGGTCAAACCGTGATACTTGTTGGAACGAACAAAGTTATTTTAGGAATGATTTCAGTAGCAGATTCCATTCGCTCTACTACTTATGAAACGATTCAAGAATTAAAACGAGCAGGTATTCAGGAAACTGTTATGTTAACAGGAGACAACGAAGGAACAGCTGAACATATTGCACAGAAAGCAAAAATAGATCGTTATTTTGCTAACTTACTTCCAGAAGACAAAGTGCATGCTGTAAAACAACTTCAATCTGAAGGAAAAACAGTAGCTATGATTGGGGACGGTATTAATGATGCCCCTGCCCTCGCTACTGCAAATCTAGGAATTGCTATGGGCGGTGCTGGAACTGATACAGCAATGGAAACGGCAGATATTGTATTAATGGCAGATAATCTTGAAAAACTTCCGTATACGATGAAACTTAGCCGGAAAGCATTGTACATTATTAAACAAAATATATGGTTCTCATTGATTATTAAATTTATTGCCCTTTCCTTTATCTTCCCAGGCTGGCTTACTCTTTGGATGGCTGTACTAAGTGATACAGGCGCTGCGCTTATTGTAATCCTAAACAGTATGCGTTTATTACGAAACAAATAATAAGATGCGGGGCTACCTAGTAGCTCCGTACCTTAAATAAATTTTGAAAGGATGTACATATGAAAAAAATGCGTGTCATTACATTACTCATGCTTATTTCTATCATTACGATTTTAGGAGCATGTAGTGATAGTAAATTAAGAGATTCACTCGATTGGGATGTAGAAAAGTTTACATTTACAGATCAAAATGGCAAAAAGTTTGGTTCATCTGAATTGAAGGATAAAGTTTGGGTAGCCGATTTTATTTTTACAAGTTGTGAAACCGTTTGCCCTCCTATGACAGCTAATATGGCAAAACTTCAAAACATGTTGCAAAAAGAAGGTATTAAAGATGTAGAGTTTGTATCGTTTAGTGTAGATCCTGAAGTGGACACACCTGAAAAAATAACAGAGTTTATGAAAGTATATGAAATGGATGCGAAGCGAACTCATTTTTTAATAGGGTATACACGACCAGAAATTGAAAAGTTTGCAAAAGATAACTTCCAAACACTTGTAACGAAACCAGAAAACAATACACAAGTTATACATGGTACAAGCTTTTATCTTGTAGATAAAGATGGGAAAGTTGTAAAGAAGTATTCAGGTCTTCAAAACACACCGTATGAAGATATGATCCGTGATATTAAAAGAATTCGCTAATTAAAAACTACTTATTATGTTTCTATTAAACTTAAAAAATCCGAGGTGTTTATATGAAAAAAAGCAAAGTTCTCACATCAAATTATTGTTCGTTGCCACATTGATCATTTTCGCTGCTGTTACAGCTTTCGTCGTGTTAAATAAAGAAGATAAAGTTGCGACAAATAAAGTAATAAAAGATTTACCCCCTATTGGCAAGCAACCTACTTTAGGAAAAGAAGATGCACCAGTCTCTATTATCGAGTTTGGCGACTTTAAGTGTCCTGCTTGTAAAGCATGGGGTGAGCGCATCTTCCCTCAGCTTCAAAAAGACTATATCGATACAGGGAAAGTTAAATTTTCATATGTAAATGTTTTATTCCACGGAACGGAATCTAAATTGTCTGCTTTAGCTGCTGAATCTGTTTATAAACAAGACCCACAAGCCTATTGGAGCTTCCATAAAGAATTATTTAACGCACAGCCAGCAAATCACGATGATCCATGGATTACTCCTGAAAAACTATTAGAAATTGCGAAAACATATACACCAAGTATTAATACCGTTCAACTTGAAGAAGATTTGAAAAAACAAACAGCGCAAGAAGAAGTAAATAAAGATGAAAAGCTAACGCAAGATTACGGTGTAGAACAAACACCCAGCATTGTCATTAATGGAACGATGTTGTCTGATCCTTATGATTATGAACAAATCAAAAATTTAATTGAAAAAGCATTAAAGGACAAGAAATGATGAATACAACAAATAAGCATTTTGAATGGCGTAATTACACTTTATATTTTGCATGGATTGTATCAATGATAGCGACACTAGGTAGTCTATTTTCCAGTGAGATTCTTGGGTTCATACCGTGTGAATTGTGCTGGTACCAACGAATTATGATGTATCCGCTCTGTATTATTTTAGGCATTGCAACGTTCTATAATGAAAAGAATATGAAAAAATATGTATTACCAATTTCTATTATCGGCGGGAGTATTTCACTTTATCACTATGCAATACAAAAAATCCCTGGCATTTCAGAGATTAACCCGTGCGTGCAAGGTGTCCCTTGTAATGTCGATTATATTAATTGGTTAGGTTTTATAACGATCCCCTTCTTAGCGTTAATTGCTTTTTCTTTCATTACTTTGTTTATGTTGTTAACGAGATCGAATTAATAAAAACATTATGTAAAGGTAGCTCTACAGAGAGGAGACCGTATGATGTCAAAGATCGTACCGATATTTTTATTAGTAAGTCTATTAATTGGCTGTATTTCCATTAATGATTCATCACCTACTAAGAACAACAACACACAAAATCAATTACAAGAAACAAAAAATAATGATACACATTTTAAAGGTGATACGCTAGAAACGACAGCTACTGTAGAAGCTCTTCCTTCTTTCTTATCATCAACTAAAAACGGACAAGTCTCACAAATTTATGGAATGGTAGGAAAAGATATCGAACTCTTACAATGGATTCCTTGTTATTGTGGGTGTGCTGAAAACTCAGGACATACAAGTAATAAAGATTGTTTTATCCGGGAGATGAAAGAAAATGGTCAAGTTACATGGAATTCACACGCTATGAATCACGCAGAGTGTGTAGATATCGCTTTCCAAGCTGTTTTAATGAAACAAAACGGAGCGTCTCCTTTAAAAATTCGAAAAAACATCGATAAACAATATAAAAAAGACGGTGTAAAAGCTACTCCAACGCCGATGCCAAGTGCTTAACATAATAAAATTATTTATTACTAAAAAACAGCCATCAATATGGCTGTTTTTTAGTAATTGATTGTTGTTATTTTCCCAAACGATAAAGAGACTTCTCTAGTCAGGTACATAAAGTTTATTTGTTTCATATTCAATTCGTATTATGCAACAACCTCAAATTTCAATGTGTTTCGATTTACTACGATATATTCACCTTTTGATTTATTCATTACTAGAGAGACTTCGTTAGTATGTGTTATTTCAAAACTATCATTTTGTATATCCACCAATAATTTTACTTCCATATCACTATTTCCATATTTCAAGCCACTATAAGATAATTTCGTCATTGTTATCCTCCCTTTTTTATATTAACCTATCTCTATAATACTATAAATTATAACCTTTACGAAAATAGTCTGTTATTACGAATGCATTTGTGCAAAAGACATTCCCGAAAAAATAATTGGTATATAACAAAAAAACCTACTTATATGAATTGGCTCTTTCTCTACTTACTAATACAGATAGATTTTCTCCTCTTATTTTATAAACTCTCAAATGTTTCTCTAATTCACTCTCATCACCTAATAGACTCATTGTCTTTTTAACAAAGTTCCAATTTAGACTGCCGGATAACCATAGTAGTGAAGAAAGTCTTTTATAATCATTTATAGTTAAAATGTTATTATCTCCATACCCTTTTAAAAATGCTCTAGTAACTTCCGAACATACTACATGTGACCCTATTCCTTCTGTCCGGGAATACCACTTTATTAAAAAGGCTAGTCCTTCCATACGATCAACATATCCAATCGATTCAAAATCTATAATTCCTTTTACACATTGATTTGCATCCCATATGACATTTAAAGGATTTAAATCTGTTTGTACTATAAACTCTAAATCGCTAGTATGTGCGCATTCTATATGGTACTTAGCGAGATCTATATACCCTCTTAATTTCTTACATGTACCACCCTTATTTTCTAATAGCTTTATAAACTCACCATATCCATCTAAATGTGATTTCTTTTGAAAAGTCGAGCTTTGAAACATACTAGAAATATCATGTATCTTTCTTGCTTCCTTTCCAAAGACTTCTGCCATCGTTTCTGTACAATAAGTAACATGCTCCCCTTCCATCCAAGTAGACAATACAAACCGGTACTGTTCCTCATTCCAAGTGAGTAATGTAAAGCAATCCCCCGCCATATTCTCCTTAATCTGCATAAACGGAATTCCATGCTCTCGTAAATAATACGTAAACCGTACTTGCTCTTTCAATTGTTCATTTGATAACGCCCCAAAGGCCGAATTGATTATTCGATCGCTATTTATAAACCGTGCGGAATACCGATTCCCATTCACCATGATTTTATAGTGTAGATCTGTATGCCAACTGTTCTTATGTAGTTCTTCTTCTACTACTAATGCATGAATTTCTTTAAAATAATTTATTACTACGTCTTTTATTATATGTTTCATCCTATTCTCCTTACATGTAAAAACTTTTGATGATAGGTTTGTAACATACACTTAATTTACTCAAAAGGAAAATAATATCCTACATAATTAAACACATTTGTAAAACCTACATTTTCTACAACGGCCACAGAAGGCTTATTTAATTCCATGCAGTCCCAATATGGAATGATCTTATTCTCCAAACACTCTTTTACGAAACTATGAACTATCGTTTGCGCTAATTTTCTACCTTGGTGACCTTCTATCGTTTCAATATCTATGCAATGTATATTTTCAAAAACGAACCCTGAAAAACATACACTTACAATCAGGTTGTCAAAAACTATACAATAGCCTATTCCCTCATTAAAAAATTCATCAAGCGAGGACCAAAACTCTAAAATTTTTGATTGTAAAAATTCAATATTCTTCAATACATTCCCCTGATTTTCATAGAGAGCTTTACTCATTTTTATCACTGTATACCCTTGTTCAATTTTAGGTTCATAATTACCCTCATAATCCTCTTCCTTTAGCGTATACACCCTTTGATTCCAACTCTTTAATTTACGATATTGAAATATTTTTTCGATTGTTTTATTCCACTTTGAATGATTACCAATTGCTTCAAAGCAATCTAGTCCAGCCTTTCTCGCCTCAGGTTCTATCACATTATCAATAAAACTATTCATTTCATTATTAAACTTTTCATTTTCTGCACTTCCTATAAAAAGAAGCCATCATTATTCCCTAACCAGATAAGTCCTGAATTAGGAGAATAGATGTTATCTACAAATATACGACCAGGGTTCACCCCTGCAATTACAGCCTTTACTTCTAATTGACCTTTTTCATTTACTAAACCGTTACATTTATAAAAATCATTCATGTTTAATTCAGAAATCATATGTTAAACCACCTTCCTGAAACCGCTCTATTCTAACTTTACCACCATGACAGAATATTCTCTATTCATTTTAACAGTTGTTTAAATCAATAAAAAAGAGCCAATCCCTATAAAATAGAAGATTGGCTCTTTCCTTTATTTACTCCCCTGTATCAGAAAATCGCTTTATACGTTCTCCAATTTCATCGCGAACACGTTGAAATTCAGACCACTCTTTTCCTGCTGGATCATCGAATCCCCAGTGAACACGATTTACGTGCGGAGGTGTCGAAGGACAAACAGAATCTGCATGACTACAAAGGGTAACGACTAAATCAGCGTTATTTAAAATATTTACATCAATTATATCCGAAGTTTGATTTGTTATGTCGATATTTACTTCTTTCATCGCTTTAATAGCATTTGGATTTACTCCGTGTGCTTCAATACCTGCAGAATATACATTCCACTTATCACCTACATATTGTTTGCCCCATGCTTCTGCCATTTGGCTTCGGCATGAATTTCCTGTGCATAAGAAATAAATTGTCTTTTTGTTTTCCATGTTGTTTTCCGCCTTTGTTTTTAAATTATACTGGCTGATCACTAAAATATTTTCGCTTAAACCAAAAAGCGACGTTTACAAGTGCAATCATTACAGGTACTTCCACTAACGGCCCGATAACAGCTGCAAATGCTGCGCCTGAATGAATACCAAACACACCAACTGCTACAGCAATCGCTAACTCAAAGTTATTACTACCTGCTGTAAATGCTAACGTTGTCGTTACCGGATAGTTTGCACCAATTTTTCTTCCCATAAAGAAAGAAACAAAAAACATCACAATAAAATAGATTAATAACGGAATTGCTATTCTTACCACATCTAATGGTACGCTAACAATCATTTCCCCTTTTAAAGAGAACATAATGATAATCGTAAATAGCAATGCAATCAATGTAAGTGGACTAATTTTAGGTATTAACACCTTTTCATACCACTGTCTTCCTTTTAACTTAACGAGTACAAAGCGTGTCAACATGCCTGCTATAAAAGGAATTCCTAAGTAGATAAATACTGATTTCGCTACTTCTATCATTGTAATATCGACAATAGCTCCTTCAATCCCTAACCATTCTGGAATGACTGTTACAAACACGTATGCATAAACGGAGAAGAATAACATTTGGAATACTGAATTAAAAGCCACTAAACCTGCCGCATACTCTTTATCCCCATCTGCAAGATCGTTCCAAACAATCACCATTGCAATACAACGTGCTAAACCAATCATAATGAGCCCGACCATATACTCTGGCTTATCAGGAAGAAAAATAATTGCTAAAACAAACATAAGTACAGGTCCAATAATCCAGTTTTGTACTAAAGATAAAACCAATACTTTTACGTCTTTAAACACTCGGCCCATTTCCTCGTAACGAACTTTCGCTAGTGGTGGATACATCATGACAATTAAACCAACAGCAAGCGGGATAGACGTTGTTCCAACTTGTAATGTATTCAGTCCGTCTACTACACTAGGAAACACAAACCCTAAACCAATCCCAACAGCCATAGCTAGAAAAATCCATAGTGTTAAATATCGATCTAGAAAAGATAAACGTTTCATTTTATTTTCCATCTCCTATTAACAACAAGAATTTTTAGCTACCTCATTTGAAGTCGTGCAACAAGATGCCTCTTCTATTGTATGAACATCACTCTGTGCTTTCGTATAAAAGAATTCCCACTCGTTCCCATCAGGATCTGTTACCCAAAACTTATCTTGAACCGCATAGCAACAAGTCGTATCCATCTCATCACGCGCAAAGAAACCTTCTTTTTCTAATCTTTCTTTATGCAATGTAATTTCTTCAGCTGTATCCACTTGGAAACCGAAATGATTTACTTGATTTCCCTTCACTTCATCTCTTACGTTCAGTGTAAAATTAAGTCCTGGCGTCTCTAATAAAAATTTTGCATAATCCACTTTCACCTTAACTGGTGACACACCAAATACCTTTTCGTAGAATTCGATAGACTTCTCTAAATCCGTAACATTTATACCGACGTGAACATATCTCATAGTTTATTCCTCCTCTTATATATTATTAATCAATTTTTTTTGATTAATAACGCAAAATTTTAACAGCAACTACCTTTGCCTGTTTTTCTAAAGATACAGCACAATTCTTCTGATAATAAATTATTTACTTCCACATCATTTAAATCATAATAACTCCACGTACCTTTTGTTTCTTTTATAATTAAACCTGCATCTAATAAAATCTTTAAATGATAGGACAACTTAGATTGCGTCATTTCAAAAACCTCCGTTAAATCACATACACACGTCTGGCCTCGCTGACAAAGCTCATACATAATCTCTAAACGCTTTTGATCCGCCAACGCTTTAAACTTTTTCTCATAGAGCTGAAAATCTTGCGCCACTGTAGTTCACTCTCCCTTCATCAATTTTTTTTGATGTTTATAGTATATATGCTGATTAATTTATTATGCAACTAATTAATCAAATTTTTTCGATTTACAAAAACTTCCTCACGTCATATCTTTGCTACAACTAAAAAGGACCATAGCCTTTTCAAAAATAAAAAACTACGGTTCTTTTTACAACTTAATAGTTACAATATTTCCGAGGAATGGAGTCTCTATAACCGTTTTAAATTTTAATTTGACCATTATAGAGTAGTGCTTCATCACTATCAAGCTAAGAAAAACAAATACCCCCAAATGAAAAAAATCGATATAACGCTTCGGCAAATAAAGATAACTCTTGTTTTTGTTGCATATTCATAAAAAGCACATTACTATTCTCATTAACATAAGAGAATAGTAATGTGCTTTTAATTTCAAAAATAGTCTAAATCCTTAAGTTGATGGTTGTGGGGCGGGCCCCCAATAAGAACGGTATCTAAGGTTGTATGAGAGGTGTTAGTTCCATTCCAAAGACCTCAGCCGATGATTAACTCAAGTACCGATTTCGGATGACCCCCATGTGATGAAGTTCGTGTCCTGCGATGCCGTACGCGAGGGCGCGCACCGTAATGCTTAGGTTGTTGGCTGTGCCCTTGCGGGTCCACTCCTCCGCCGGTAGCCCGCGCAGCAATGTGATCGTTGATTGCCGTACGGCCCGGTAGTCTTCGGCCAATTGCTCGGTTGTCCAGCTTCCGAAAGGAGGTATGAACAATTCCTGATCGAAACCGGTCAGAGGCGTCTGGTCCCCTCTTGCGAACCGGAGCAGGCGGTAGGTCATGACGCGTTCCGCGTCTGCAATGTGGCCCACGACTTCTTTCAGCGTCCATTTTCCTTCCGCATACCGATATGCGGCCTGGCTTTCGGTCAACGATGCCAGGAGCTCGGTCATTTGCTTTTCCTGGGCGAGCAGAATATCGATGATGTTACCGTCCGGTACCAAACGGATATATTCGCCAGAGTTCCCGGCGTACTCTTCTTCTGACGGTCTTTGATTCATGCGTAGTCACCTCTTTATGTATATATAGAAAATTATAGCACTCGTCTATGTCTAATAAATTCTCGAAATGATAGAGCTTTCCTTCTAATAATTGAGGATAAGCAACTATTTAGTTTGTCGGTCGCCACACTATCCTGATTCGTTAGCACCATAAGCAATGCTAATCAATAATGCATAAAGTGAAACTTTAATCAGTGGGGGTTTTCTTCATCCCCCACTGATTATTAGCCCTCACCAATCGGACTTTTATGGGCAGTTGATCCCCCACCTAACTTCTTTGCTTTCGCTGCATTTTGAGGTGGGGGTCTTACTGCCCATTAAAGCGGGATAAAAATTATCTGTTATACAATATTTCGAAGTTATTTATATATAAAGGTAACACCTTCTTTTTTAATTTAGAGGTGGATTTTCAATTATATTTTGAAATGAATCGGAGTAAAACACACTAGTATAACTACTTTTTTATACAAGATTTCATGCAAAAAAGAATAGCGAAGATCCCTAGAATCTCCGCTATATCAATGATGTATAAAATCTTGTATAAGTGATAGATAGACATAGAGACAAAAGATTTAGTAAAAACAAGGATTCTATGAAAAACTTGCTACCGATAATGAGACGTTATGTTAACCGAATATGTATATCATATACAAAAAAATCACACGATGTATTACTCCTCGCTAATGGTATAATAAGGAAAGACGGAAGGAGAATCTCAATGAATTTCATACAATTTTTTGATGTTACATTTAATATGCTGTATACGTTTTTTTCAAAAGGAATTTGGATAGTCCTCTTCTTCTTTTTCTTGAATAAGTTATACGAGAACCAAAAATTGATGGCAACATCACGTGTAATTACTGCCGTTCTTCTTGGGCTTTATCTCTTATACATTATTTTAGGACCCCTATTCTACTTCCAATAACGAGAATTATGTAAATAAGCTGTCCATGTGGACAGCTTATTGTTTTTTTGCTTAGCATGCAAAATTCGTGTCTTGTTGGCGGTACCACATTGCCATCAACCTAAGCTTTTGAGATACCCCCCATAACGAAATTTCCACCTTTTTACAGTTATTTATGAGAATTCAGCTCATTTTTTCGTTTTGGGGAACAATCAATTTCTTAAGTTGATGGGTATGTGATAATGCTTCCATTTGAACAAATTTTCCTTTTCCATACCGATCACACATCTTTTGTAGAGTAATAGTATCAGCATATCCCAGTTTAAGAGGTTACTTACAAAATATTCGAAATTTTTTTGCGAGAATCCTCCGAAATGTAATACGGACTTTAAATATTTTCATTTATAATTCTCTATTTGTCTATACTTTTCATACCGCTGTTGTATAAGCTCTTCCGAGGATAATAGTATCAATTTTTTTAGAGATGATTCGATTACAGATTCAATCATTTTTGCCTGTGATTTTATATCATTTTGTGCTCCACCTTTAATTTCAGGAATGATTTCATCAATAATTCCTAAATGTTTTAAATCTTTTGCTGAAATTTTCATATGTTCAGCAGCTTCTGGAGCATACTTAGCGTCCTTCCATAGGATAGATGCTGCTCCTTCTGGCGAAATTACCGAGTACCATGAATACTCTAACATATGGATATGGTTACCGACACTAATGCCAAGAGCTCCACCACTTGATGCCTCTCCAATTACAATACAAACAATCGGCACTTTAAGTGTAGTCATTTCAAATAGATTTCGAGCTATCGCTTCAGAAATTCCACGTTCTTCAGACCCTATCCCTGGATAGGCGCCTATTGTATCAATAAATGTAATAATAGGGCGATTAAATTTATCAGCTTGTTTCATAAGTCTTAGCGCTTTTCTATAACCTTCTGGATGTGCCATTCCAAAATTTCTTTCTATACTTTCTTTTGTATTTCTACCTCTTTGATGACCAATAACCGTAACGGGCATTCCTTTAAATTTTGCAATACCACCCATCATTGCTTTATCATCACCATATAATCGATCACCATGAAGTTCGAGAAAGTTTGTAAACAATAAAGGTATATAGTCCAATGTCGTGGGTCGGTTACGTAGCCTTGCAATTTGAACTCGTTGAAAAGGTGTAATATTAGAATAAATTTTATCTTGCATTTTATTTAAACGTTTTTCTAATTCATGAATTTCTGACGATAAATCTACATTATTTTCTTTCATAATTTTCTTTAATTCATCAAATTTCTCTTTTAATTCAATAATAGGACGTTCAAAATGCAAACTCATTTTATCCTCCAAATGTTATGACTTACCTCACTCTAATCAAAAGGCTTAGAAATAGAATCAATAAATAATTCAAAACCATCCACAACTATTTTTTGTTCTGATTCTGATAAATTATTGAGAATACTTTGATAAAATGTAATGGATTGCTCTCTTAAGCAATTAACAGTTATGTGACCTTTTTCTGTGAGGTGCAGAAAAAGTTCTCTTCTATTTTTTTCATTTACTTCACGATAAATAAGCCCCTTTTTTACTAACTTATCTACCAATCTACTTACAGTTGAAGTCTCTAATCTAAGTTTATTGGATAGTTGCCAAACAGTTAGTTTTTCCACCTCTAGTTCCTCTAACGCCATCATTTGAGAAGTTGGTAAAGGTTTTTCAAATGGTCCATTGGGCAAATTTTGAGATTCAAAAACCCCAGTTATTATAATCATTTTCTTAATATCTGTCCTTAGTTTTAAGGCATCTTCTCTTTTCAAAAAGGTCACCCTCCTACAACTAATGTATCATACATCAATTGTATTATACATGAATATGATTTTTTCACAAGCTTAACGTAAGCCAATATTACAACATGGACGAGATATTTCTTCTTGTTAAAATGGTATAAGTGGATTGTTTTCTACAAATGGCAGAACATCAATTATGTATCAGGGGCCTTTATGGGGTACCGCTCATCGCAATCAAGCCAAGAAAATAAAACTACCCCAAAAACGAAACTTTGTGATAACTTGTAACAAAAAACTCATAATTTTTTGGGGAGTTCTAAATTCTTAAGTTGATGGGCATGGGGTAGCACCACATCGCCATCAAGCTAAAATTTTATAGCACCCCCAGAACGAAATTTTGTACTATCTTGTAACAAAATGCTCATTTTTTCGTTTTGAGGTATTTGCGTTTCTTAGTCTGATGGTGATGGGGTGGGGCCCTAAACAGTACAATTTTATTTCAAAGACACAACGATCTTACTACACACTTTTTATTTATCCCACACTCTCATCTGCTAGTATTACTATTTTTTATTACTAATGTTGCCGTTTCACTCGGATGGCTAAGAGGAAAATGATGGCCATATGGAACAAAATCAACCTTACCAAGATGCGATGGAGCAGAATAGCCTCTGTCATAATCCCCCCAAATAATGTGAAGATTATACTTTGTTACTTCACTGAAATCACCTTGATTGTTTTTCAGTAGTAAACTATTAAGCTGAACCGTAGTATTTAAAATTCTAGGAGAAGTAAAACTGTTACTTATTTTTTCGATATAATGTTCAGGGATGCTCTCCATACTTTCAAACAAACCATTACTTAATAAATAACGCCCTATCAAATTAGTAGTTGCCAATTTTAATGTCCATTTGTTCATAAATTGGGGAACATTTAGCGATGTAGCATTTTTTTTAGCAACAGGTGGCTGAAGTAAAGTGATTGAATACTTCTTATCTATGTACTTTTGTACCAATGCTTCCAGAAGAATAAACGCACCGAATGAATGGCCAATTAGATGTGCACCATTAGTAGCTTTCTCCAATAACTTTTTCACTACATTCAAATAGATACCTAGAAGATTTTTCTCTTGTTTAAAAGGAGAACGTCCCAAACCTGGAAGATCCAAGATCCATACAGGTTGACCAGTTTTTTCATGAAGCTCATGTGCTAAAGGAAATAAATCCTCTCCATCACTCAATAAACCATGTAATAAAATAAACGGTTTACCCTCTCCTTGTAATTGGTAAAGGGTATTGTTATCGCATAATGTTCGTTTAAATAAATGATTATGCTGGCCATTTTGATACATCATTCGATAATCCAGATCAGCTACTACGGCAGGGAAAAATTTCATTACACTCTTCTTCTTAAACCAATCTCCTCCCATAATTTTTTTCGCTGAAACATTTGAAAATTTTCGTTTTGTAATAAAATTCAGTCCATCAGAAGGAATTTTTGTTATTTTACTTACTCCACTATTCATAATTGCTTTCATAAGTGGCATTGGGACAGAGATTTTTGGTGCCCTCATATTCATACTTTCCGACATAATACTTAATAATTCAGCAATGTTCTGATCGTGCTGTTTGTCTTCAACAAGTGTATATGTTTGAATAGTCGGTTGTTCCAATCTGAAAACCTGCACAATAAACTTCGCAAGCTCATCGTTTGAAATAAGTGGTAACCTATATCCCTTATCCCCAGGAATCACTGGCATGAGCCCTCTTCGCATGCTCATCACAAGCAAACCTAATCCTGCTATCTGCTCTGTACTCCCTGTTTTACTACTACCGACTACAGTTGGCGGATTAATTACAGAAAGCGGATAACCTACTGCTGATGCCTGGTGACGGATATAAAGATCTGCTAAAAATTTTGTTCTCTCATATGGATTTTTTATTTTCAAATAATTGTTTCCTTCTTTAAACACATCAATTGCAATCTTGCTATTTTTATCATCAAAGGGGCTCATATAACCTACAACATGAATAAATTGTTGCAAGCCCTTCAATTGATGAATACTTTTAGCTAATTCACTAATATGTTTGGCGCCATTTAAAAATACGGAAGCTGCCTCTTTACTTGTCGCTTGAATATCCATGGGGCCTCCTGCGTGAATAATCACATCCGTTTTCAATACCCTCTCCTTATCTTCAGCACTTAGACCTAAATCTATTTTCGTCAAATCACCTTCAATAAAGTGCATAACTGCCTTTTTTAAGATGCCTCTTTCTTGAAAAATGCGTATTGCTTTACTTTTCGACCTTACTAAAAGAAGAATTTTAACATCCTCTTTGGCTAATTCTTTTACTAATTGCTTTCCAATAAAGCCTGTTCCACCAGTTAAAAATACTGTTCTCATATAAAATCCCCCTTTTTAGTACTACTCAGTACTAATTTGATGTAAAAAAAATGCTTCTTTTATCGAAGCAATTTTAAAAAATGATCTGCTGTTTTCGTGATTACAGTTGCATCTTTCAATGTTTCTGAAATAAATAACGCTCCTTCAAGATTTGTAATAAACAGTGATGCAACCTCATCAATATGAATCGTATTTCTGAATTCTCCATTCTCTACCCCTTGTTTAAGTAATAGAGAAACTTTCTTTTGTAATCCTGTAAAAAAAAGACCTATTTTTTCTTTTATTTGCGTGGCCTGTTTAGGACTTTGAATATAAAGAGTAATAAATGGACAGCTCCCCTTATACTCTCTCGATTGAACTCCTTGTGATAATTGCTTTAAAAACAGTTGGATACGATCTTCAACTAAAAATTGGTTCTGAGAAAGTACGTCATCAATTGCAGATTGATACATTTCAATCCAATAATCAACGACCCCTTCTAATAATACTTCCTTATTAGAAAAGTGATAATACACATTAGACTTTGAAACTTTGCTTACACGTACTAATTCATCCATACTTGTATAAGCAAACCCTTTTTCTAAAAATAATGTTGCAGCTACTTCAATCACACGTTTTTGATTCATTAATTTTACCTTTGTCATAACTAGAACTATATAGTACTAATTTAAACATTGCAAGTATTTATGTTAATTTAGAAAAAAATTTGATAAAAAATTTCCACTAACATTGATTTTACTGCAAAAAAATCTTATTTTGAATAAAGTTGAACTGAACCCCGAAATTGTTAATTCACTATCGTCTAATAGAGGTTACAATACATACCCATCAACTTAAGAAAAAGAAATGCCCCCAAAATAAAAAAATGAGCGGCTTCTCAGAATAGCTATCTGTAGAGAAAGAAAATTTTAATTAGGGGGATATGAAAATATTAGCTTGATGGTGATGGGGTGCTCCCCCATCGCTATCAAGCTAATATTCTGAAGTACGCCCAAAATGGGAATTTTATATTTCTATGGTTAATTAGATCTTAGTTATTTTAGGAATCCTAAATTTCCTCAGTCCAATTTAGAAGTTCTTTTCAAAAAATAGGGTTCTTAAGATACTTATCTTAAGAACCCTATTTTTTGATTTAGCATGGAAAGTATAATCTTTTCTAATTCAGCTTTATTTAAAACATCCTCAATAATTACAACTTGATAGGCATTGTCCTTTCCTTTTGCAGGAACAATCATTTTCATCCCCTTTATATTGCTTCCAGTTCATAATTCTCTATCTTGTCATTGTCATTAATCATAAATAAAATGGATCTTCTCCTGGTTCTATAGTGATGGTTTTTTCCTTGTTCTAAAATAGCGGATTGATAAATAAATTTTCTTAAAATTAAAGAAGTTGAGTGCGAAAGCAATGAAAATAAACTATTCTTTTCATAGAAATATATAGAAAGTTCGACAATCCTAATTATAAAAATTCACTCCTTTATCATTGACAGAAAATTCAAATTCAATATATAATTTTGGTATTACCAATGTCTTGAACATGTATTACCATTAAATAAAGGAGACGATGACTTGAAAGAAAAGGAACGCACCTCAGATAAAATTGTGAACGAATTAATTAAATCCATATTGGCCGGTGTTTATTCTATAGGAAGCACTTTACCGCCGGAAAGAGAGCTTGCGAAAGAATTTGGTGTTGGTCGCCCAACTATTCGTGAGGCGCTTCAACGTTTAGGAAGAAGTGGCTGGATAACAGGAAGAAAAGGAATGCCATCGATTATTAATGATTATTGGAGCAATGGTAATCTAACGACACTTATTAATATTGTTGAGAATCATCATACCATTACAGATGAATTCATTATGTATTTATTAGAATTTAGAAGTTCGTTGACTCCGACTTATATTCGTAATGCTGTTACGTTTAATCAACCTAAAGTGGTTGCTCTCCTTGCTAATCTTGAGCAACTTGAAGATAGTGCAGAAAGCTATGCAGCATTTGATTGGGATTTGCAAAAAAGGTGTGCTGGGCTTGCTGCCAATCCAATCTTTCTACTCATTTTAAATAGCTTTGATTCCATTTATGTAGATATGGCAAAAAGGTATTTTTCTGTAAAAGATCATCGTGAGTTATCCTTCAACTATTATCACGACTTATTAAAAGCTGCATTAAAGGGAGATGCGATTGAAGCAGAAAGATTGTGTAAGACAACATTGGAGAAAAGCTTGGCTCTTTGGAAAGATAGAAAAAAATAAAGAAAGCTGGAGGCGTGATAAATGAAACTAAAATATTTTAAAGAATATTTTTCCTATCCTGATATTTTGATTATGAGCTGTCTTTTCCTCACTAGCTTTGGATTTATGATTTTACATTTAACCTCTATCGGAATTTGGGGTGCTTTTATTTTGGGAATGATTATGTATTCCTTAGCTGAGTACGCTACTCACAGATTTATTTTTCATCTAAAGCCACCAAAGAATGCATTTTTATTAAAAACGCTTAAGCGCCTACATTATGACCATCATACAAATCCGAATGAATTACATTTATTATTTTTACCCTTATGGTATAGTGTGCCAAACATTGCAATTTCAGGAACGATTTTTTATTTTCTTTCATCCAGCTTTGTCATGACAAACGCATTTATTGCAGGTATTATGCTCTTTTTATTATTTTATGAGTGGAAGCATTATATCGCGCATCGCCCCATTCAACCAATATCACCATGGGGGCGATGGATGAAAAAAGTTCATTTATGGCATCACTTCAAAAATGAAAATTACTGGTATGGTGTTACGAATCCAGCCTATGATTTTCTCATGGGAACCTTTAAAGACCAAAAAGATGTTGCCCAAAGTAAAACTGCTAAAAACCTAGAGAAACGTGGTGACCAGAAAATAGAATTATAAAAATAATCTATTGTCATCATCCTGGAAATGTTGAATGAATTTTGCAGATTCGACATTTCTCAGGGAGTGGCAGGCATTTTTTCCTATTGAGTAGTACGCATGGTAATAGATTGCGTAAGGATCTTTTGAAAGTTTGTTCTGATCATTTACGAATTTATGTTCTTTTTAGAGGTATTTGTTGGAATGTCTATTAATCAATGAAAGATGAAAAATGAATGTGAAAATAAAAAAGAACTCTTTCATCTGTTGAGGAGTTCTTTTCATATAAATTACGATTGGGGTACCGTCACATCACCATCAAGCTAAGAAATGCAAATACCCCTAAGACGAAAAAAAGATCGTTTTTGTTACAAGTTAACACAAAATTTCGTTCTGGGGGTACTATAAAATTTAAGGTTCATAGCGATGTGACGGTACTCCTCTTAAAGACATTTCTCCTTCTAAAGTAGACAGTACTTGCAATCTTAGTACGAATCACAGTTGAATTCATGTTACTTAATCGTACCCATTCCGGCAATTTTAATGTTAACCTTGACGTTTACATCACCCTTTGCTAATTCATTATTCCATTTATTTTGGACTTTTTTCCATTCTGGATATGTGTAAGTTCTTGCATATTCTCCAAGCCCAATAGGATCAATTTTGGCGGTTTGTATTTTTTGTATTAATTGCTTGAAATCAGCTTCAAGCTTGGTTTCAATTGCCTTTTGTAATTTTTCTGCGTCCTTTCTTGTATTAAAGGAAAAAAGTCGTTCTGTAATACCAATTCTCATCTTTACATCTATATTAAATATAAAATGCTCATCATATCTTGTCTTTGTCTTTACTTTAATTCCGTAGGCAGTAAAACTTATCAAATCTTTATCTTGACTATCCGAATTTAGCTTAATTGGAACTGTAAATGAAAACTCCCCTGTAGTTCCTTGTTGCAAAATGCGTAAGAGTTTGTTTTCATCAGGTTTTAGCGTTAATTTATATTTTCCTTTTTCATCCAATAAAGCTGTACCTGTCACCCATATTTTATTCTTTTTTTTCACTTCAGTAATATTTGCTGTTAGCCCTTTGTCTGCTCTTTGCTCATATAGTTCTTGAAGAGTTGTTTTTACTGTGATATTTCTTAAAAAAGCGGTATCAACTAGTTTTGTTAAATATATAGGAAGTCGTGGCTTATCCTTTGGGCTATAGAAGATAACGTCCGAAACAGGTCCATCTACAGCGAGAACCCTTGCAGTAACTGTATTTTTTGGATCACGGTAAAATGGATCGAGGTAATTTTCCCAGTTTTTTTGTTTCAGTAACCTTTTTCCAACTAAAATAACCTGTGTTTTACTTCCCGCAGTAAGCGCCATAACCGTAGCATCAAATTGGTCTCTAGCTTTTCGGACCGTAGCAGATTTCACACCAGTTGTTTCTTCTTTTATTTTTGCTTCTTTATTGAAAACAGGGCTTGATATATACACTAATAAATTATCATTACGATCTAAATCGAGACCAAGAATAAGAGTAAGAGAAACATCTTCAACATTTCTTTGATCGAAGCATCCAGTCATCATGAACACCAATAACAAAATACAACATAGTACTTTTCTTTTCAATGTATCCTCCCCTGGCGAAACTTCTCGTATAGACAGCAATATAGCCACAAAATAATAGGTGATATATATGTTAATCCTAATCCAGCATTTGATAATACCTGTTGCCAAATTTCGGCTTCATTCCAACTAGGATGAGTCCAAAATGTGAATCCGATAATAAGTAATAAGAGAACAACTACATGAGAGCTGTGATCTTGTTTTCTAAGTAATTGGCTTGAACAAAATACAGAACAGTATAGGGCAGGAATCCATGATGTTGAAACAATGGTTAAGTAAACAGCCAATAAAATCATGTCAAAACGTTCTAAAAAACGAAATTCAATTACTTTCAGTAAATTTATTACCGGTTGATTATATTGCGTAATGCTATCAGGGCTAAAATAGGCAAAGCAAACAATAGTAGCAAATAAATAAAATAACATCGTTAAGGTGTTTGCTATAATCATTCCATGGACTGCATACTGTTTTTTTTGTAAAAACGGATATAAAAAGAAAGCAATATTAAACCCTAAATAAGCAAAAACAGTGCTTGGTACAGCCGTTAATATCGGTTTCCATCCTTCTTTTAAGAGCGGAAAGAAGGGCATCCAACTTCCATTCTCTTTAAGAGGGATCAAAAAAAATATCGGAATCCAAAGCGCCATATAAAAGAAAAGTTCTGAGTATCGCCCTAGAATGCTAGGACCGTTACGTGCAACAAAATAGGTAGGAATCGAAAATAACAAGATAACTATATAGTCAGGTGTTTTCGGGAGAAGCCATCCCTTAAGGTTGGTCTGGCCCCATTTGGTGAGACAAAGAAAAAACACCTAGATAACATGTTTCCTATAAGCTATAGGTGACATATTATCTAATTTTCTCTGAATCCGTTCATTATTATAGTAGTGGATGTATTCATCCACAGTTTGTATTATACTAGCATTATTCGATTGTTTTATATTTTGCGCATAGAATCCTTCGGATTTCAAATGAGAATGAAAGGATTCTATGAGGGCATTATCATGGCAGTTTCCTGTACGAGACATGCTTGTGATAATGCCTTTTTCTTTGGCATATGTTTGAAATTGTTTTGATGTATACACCTTTCCTTGATCCGAATGTAAAATCGTATCAATCACATTTCGCTTTTTTAAAGCCTCTTTTAGAGTATCTAATACAAGAGAAACATCCTGTGTCTCAGCTATTTTATAACTTACAATTTCATTGTTAAACCCATCTATAATAGATGAAAAATAAAGAGTCTTATTGCCGAACATCAAATATGTGATATCAGTGAACCATTTTTCATTAGGCTTGGTAGCTTTAAATCTCCGTTGTATTCTATTTTTAGCTACCACTGGTTCATGACCGAGTACAAATATCTTTTTCTTTTTTCTAACCCGAGATAATACGTTGTATTTTCTCATGATACGTAATACTTTTTTATGATTCATTACGATGTTAAATTGATCACGTAGACAAGCTGTAACCCGACGATATCCATACCGATATTTATGATGTTGACATATTTCTATTACGGTTTTTTCTTCATGGTTAGTTACTGTTTTCTCCTGCTTTTTCCAACGATAATAAGTAGCACGTGAAATATTAAATATGGAACACAGTTCTGCAATTGTAAAAATTGATTGCCATTCCTTTATCATTTTCATTATTTCTTCTTTTCCTCCCACCTCCTTAAGATTTCTTGGCACTTTTCCAGCAATATAATCTTTGCCTTTAAATAACGTATTTCTAATTCTTTTTGTTCAAGTTCTGTTAACCTTTTTAAGCCTTTTCCATGTGCAGATTGTCTTCCAATAGATTGTTCAAACCGATAGGTTTCGCCTTCACGATACCATTTCATCCAAGTTTTAATTTGAGCCACATGTCTAATTCCTAAGGCATCCATAATTTCTTTATTTTTGAATCCTTGGTGTTTCATTTCAACTACTTTCCACTTTATTTCGGCGGGATAATGCACCTTTTTCCCCATACGAAAAACACCTCCATTAAAATCATAACTGATACTTACGATTTAGAGAGGTGTTTTTTATCGTCTCATTCCCAGGGTTCACTCCAAGGTAAAGCATAGCGTTTATAAGAACGATACAAGAATAAAAAGCGAAGTACATCATGTAAATAACAACGAATGCTTTCCCTACTATTTTTCCAAACAATCGTATAAGAATATCATAAATCGTATCCTCAGGATATCTTGCAGCTGTTTTCACTATAAACACACCTGATATTGTGGAGAAAATCCAACCAATCAATATAGCTATCCATCCATCTGTTCCAGCCTTTTCTGCAAGCACACGTGGAAGCGATAGAACGCCAGTGCCCACCTGCACTCCATTAATTAAAATAATATACTGCATAAGAGTGATTTCATTATAGGCATACTTTTTCATAATTTCACCTTTTATTACGATTCTTTCCTTGTCGAATAGTTTGATTGGTTCCATTCCCCTTAGGACGCCTTCTTATTGTCCATAAAGGAAAGCGTATAAAAACATCTTTCATATCTGCAAAACGAAAGGGTGCTAATGGTGTTCCATAAGAAGTGCCTAGCGATTTAAGACTACTTAGATGCCCAATTAAAGTCATCCACCCGATAACAAGTCCTACAATTCCAAATAAGGCAGCTGCTAGCATCATTGGAAAACGTAAAAGTCTTACTGACGCTCCCATATCATAGTTAGGAATAACAAAAGAAGAGATAGCGGTAACAGCGACAACAATAATCATAATATTGCTTACAATTCCTGCCTGAACAGCCGCCTGACCAATGACAATACCACCTACAATTCCAACTGTCTGACCAATCGGAGTAGGTATCCGCAAAGCCCCTTCTCTCATCGTTTCCAATGTTATTTCCATAAGTAATGCTTCCATAACTGGAGAAAAGGGTACGCGCGTTCTTGATTCAGCAATAGATAAATATAGCTCTACAGGAATAACTTCAAAATTAAAGGAAATAAACGCAACATAACTCGCCGGCAGAAATAAAGCAACCATAAAGGCGATAAAACGAAGCAACCGAATAGACGAAGCAACTAACCACCTTGTACCGTAATCATCAACTCCTTGAAAAAAGGAAATAAAATTTGTTGGAGTAATTAATACATTAGGTGAATGATCCATTACAGTTACAAATCTGCCCTGTAAAATGTGAGATACAGCCAAATCAGGTCTTTCAGTTAATATAAATTGCGGAAACGGCGAGTAAGGGTGATCTTCAATGAATTCTATAAGTTCGCCATTACTAGTCACAGCATCGATTGTAATATTTTGAATTCGTGTTTCTAATTCCTTCAGCACATCTTCAGAAGCTACATCTTTCAAATATAAAATAGAAATTTGGGTTTTGCTCCGTACACCAATTACTATTTCTTTTATCGCTAATTCACGATGGGGAATATATCTTCGAATCATTGCGATATTTTGACTTCCAGTTTCTATGAATGCTTGATGTGCACCTTTTAGAGCTATTTCGTTATGTGCGTCTTCAACACTTCTTTGTGGCCATCCTTTTGTATCCAATTGATGTGCTGTTGTTCGACTGTGAATTAATAAAACACTATCTCCCCCAAAAATAGCATTTTCAATCTGACTCAATGTATTAATAATCTTAATTTGTCCTAATGGAATTGGAAGTTCTATATTGGTATTAAAATCACTATTCATCAAAGGACTTAGAACATGATTCTGAATCAATTCTTTATCTGTTAATCCAGACAAATATACTAAAACTGCTTCTAATCCATCTACTGTTATTTGAAACCGCCGAATTACTAAATCAGGCGCTTGACGAAATATATTCTGAATATTAGCTATGTTTTTTGGTTAAATCAGCGTCTAAGAGGGCGTCTTCAATATTTTTTTCCTGAAAATGAGTATTGTCTCGTATTGGAAATGACTTAGGATTATCTCTATATTTTAAACGCCTCAAAAATTTAGCCATGATTCTCTCACTTTCTATGTACTTTTTATAATATGTTTAGTATGCATATATTAAGAAAAAATATCCTACTAACTAGAGAGGTAACATTAGAATTATTACTATAAATTTTCGGGTGCATATTTCATAAAAATCAAGTTCAAAAATAGTCCTTTAAGTTGATGGATGTGTGATACTACCAAGCTAGTAAAACTAAATTTCCTTAAAATGAAAAAATACGCTATTCTTTCTGTAGAATCATAGGAAAGGATGGCGTACTTGCACTTGAAAAGCCTGTGACATTTGTAAAGATCGGAGTGAAATAACTAAATGCTGCAAACGTACCACCAATAATGAACATACTTGTTACGTACGCTGCCCAAAGATGAATATTCTTAAATTGCAGAAGTTCGTCTTTCCAATTTAATTGCTCTTTATTTGAAGATGATGGTAACAACCGTTGAATCATAATCCCTGATACTAGCACAAGAACCGAAACTGCCCCAAAACTAATACGCCAGCCAAAATATTGCGAAATAACGGTTGTTATAGGTAAACCTAATACAGTTGAGAACATTAAACCTGCAAGTACAATTGATGCAGCTTTTCCCCTTGAATCAGAGTGAACCAATGTTGCAGAAAAGGAAATCGCAACTCCAAAAGCTGAAGCAATACCAGTTATAATACGTGAAATCATCATAATATTATAGTTCCAAGCAATAGCTCCGAGCGATTGACCAATTAAAAATACGAACATTAAAAACAATAATGCTTGTTTGCTGCGCATCCGTAAGAGGATTGCAGTTAAAATGGGGCCTCCTATTACCATTGCTCCTGCATAAGCTGAAATTAAATACCAATAGATGATACAGAAACCTGGAATGCAAGAGCAAGTTCATTCATCATACCTGCAACCATAAATTCTGATGTAGTCATACAAAAGATTGCTAAAGCTAATAAATAATCGATGGCATAAAAACACTCCTTATTCATAATTGTAATGATTGGTACAAAAATAATGCGAAAAAAGAGCGCACTAAGCGCCACAAATAGACTCTACTGTTCCTTTGATAACTTGTTCAGACTGAAACAAGGATCGTTTCATATCTAGTAATTTACTTGATTAGCTTGATGGGTATGGAGTAGTGCCCCTATAAACAAAACCCTCCAGAAACATCTATAATCTGCCCCGTTACCCAGCGGCTATCAGAAGAAGCAAGGAATGCTACTGCATCTGCAATATCTTCAACTTGCCCTATTCGTCCAAACACAGATGAATTCGTAGCAAAATTTCGTATTTCCGGATTATCTAGCAATTTCACATTCATATCAGTCTTCGTATATCCAGGCATAATTGTATTCACTGTTATACCTCTTTCTCCAAGTTGTTTAGCTAGAGGAAGTGTCATCGTATTTAGTGCACCTTTACTTAAACCGTATGCAATGGATCCTGTAAAACCAAGTCTTACTTCAGCTGATGAAATGTTAATAACGCGCCCCTCTGCTCGTAGTAACGGTAATGTTTGCTGAATTAAAAAGAATGGCGCCTTAATATTTACGGCCATAATTTCATCAAAAACTTCTTCTGTCGTATTTTCAATCGTTCCTTGTGTACCTATCCCTGCATTGTTTACTAAAATATCAATCTCTGATGTACCAACTCTTATTTGTAATTCATTTTTTAATTGTTCTACTAGCTTTTTGACACCATCCATTGAATTGAGCTCAGCTTCAATTATGAACGCTTTTCCTCCATTGGATTCAATCTCACTAATCGTTTCATCTGCAGCTGTTTTATTTCGGCCGTAGTGAATCGCAACTAATGCACCATCTTTCGCCAATCTCATTGCAATGGCACGGCCAATGCCGCGACTCGCTCCTGTTACTAACGCTACTTTCCCATCAAGATTCTTCATTTTTTCCATCCTTCCTAAATTTCCGTTTGATAAAAACCTATACTTATATTTTCATGCAAACACCAATCATTTTAAATATAGATTTATAGGTAATTTAGTTCGTTCACTTATGATATTATAGTTATAATTTGTGATTCACTTAAAAAATATAATAAGGAGGCTACACAATGCAAAACGCAGTAAAATTGGATGAAATCGACCATAAAATTATGAACTTGTTGTATGAAAATGCAAGAATTTCTGTTTCAGAAATAGGACGGATTATATCCATGACGCAGCCTGCTGTAAAGGAACGTATGAATAAACTTGAAGATCAAGGAGTTATCGCAGCTTACCGAACAAAATTTGAGCCTTCCAAAATTAATAAAAACATTCAAGCATTCATCATGTTTAAAACGAGCCAATGCTCTGATTTTATCCAATATTGTAATGCCGCTCCTGAAGTAACAGATTTATACCGAATTAGCGGGGAATTTAATTATATGATGAAGGTCATGAGCGATTCGATGGATTCTCTCGCTACATTTTTAGACTCGTTAATGCAATTCGGATTATCATCTCCTTTAATTGTTTTAAAGAGTGAGTTTGAGGAGAAATTGTCGTTCTGATAAAGGGATACGTATTATCTCCTGCTAACAGTAAAAGTTTTTCCTTTATGAGAAAAACCAACAAAATCAATGATTAGTAAACAAAAAGAACATTGATATTTCAATGTTCTTTTTTGATATCTCTACTTATTAATTAGATTGTTATTCGAAAAGAGCACCTTAATCCCCTTATCCCTGATTCCTCTGCGCCTCTCTAAACTCTTCCTTCACCTTCTCTAACAACCCTTCTTCCGTAATTAATCGATACGCCGTATTTGCTAATGCTTTTGCAGATGTAATTAGCGCTTTGTCTCCTAATTCTGAACGGGCTGCTTCTCTAAATTCATTCGTATGCGCAATTAAGTCATCTGGACCTATTTTAATGTACGGGTGAATGGTCGGTACGACTTGGCTGACGTTTCCGGCGTCGGTTGAGCCGATGCCGATTCTTTCTTTACGATTTACTTCTTCACCTAGTAGTTCTAGTTCTTCCGCTACGATGTCGTTATATGTTTTTGTTACGAGTAGTTCATCAATTTCATTTTGGAATTGATGAATTTTTACTTTTGCACCTGTTGCTAACGCTGCTCCTTGTGCTATATTTCTTACTTTTTCTGTTACTTCCGCACATCTTTTTCGCGTAGCTGCACGGATGAAGAATCTTGCTGCGGCATAGTCAGGAATAATATTAGGTGCTTTTCCGCCTTCTGTAATGACGCCATGAATTTTCACGTCTAAGGGAAGTTGTTGGCGAAGTGCATTAATACTGTTGTAAAGCTGAATCACCGCATCTAATGCGTTAATCCCTTCTTCAGGTGAAGCTGCGGCATGAGCTGTTTTTCCGTAAAAATGAAAATCAAGTGGATCGACTGCTAGTGAAGGGTTCGTCGTCGCTGTCTTTCCGCTCGGATGAATCATAAGCGCCGCATCAATGTTTTTAAATAACCCAGCTTTTACATAACTCGACTTTGCGCTACCATTAGGCCCGCCCTCTTCTGCTGGTGTTCCAAACACGACAACTTCTCCGCCGATTTCTTCAAGCGTTTCTGATAATGCGATTGCTGCTGCAACGCTAATTGTGCCAATTAAATTGTGACCACACGCATGACCGAGTCCTGGTAAAGCATCATATTCCGCTAAAAATGCGATAACTGGTCCTTGTTTTCCTGAACTTTTTCGTGCGATAAAACCTGTTTCATGCCCAGCTATATTATGCTGCAGCTGAAAACCAGCACTACCTAGTAATAAACTTAACGTTCTTGATGCATAAAATTCTTGATTACCAATCTCTGGATTCGCATGAATATCATGACTTGTTTTTATGTACTTTTCCTTATTTCTTTCTATGCTCTCTTCAATTGTTTTTCTTTGTGACGTTACTCTTGTCGCTCCCATTTTTCTTCCTCCTTTTATTTTCACGTAAAAAAGCCTCTTTCTAAAGGATAGAAAGAGGCTTCTGTATATACAGTCAAAATGAGCTTCTTTCTTATCTTTCAAGTTACCTTGCTGGAATTGGCACAGTATTCGTAAAGAATCCGCTGCCGAGGTGTCATAGGGCCAGTCCCTCAACCTCTCGTGATAAGAATTTTCATAAAATTGTATTAAATTATTTTCATTCTAAGTTCATCCCAAGCAAAAGTCAAGGAATTCCTATCCGAATTTACCGAATATCTAAAAATCCTTTTAATACACCAATTGTCTCAGGTGCTTGTAGTCTTGCACATATGTACGGAAATTCCGTACTACCTTCAAACATCATTTGAGATGTGAGTGGTGCCCCTGCCCAAAAGATTTCATCATCGATTAATACAAATGGGAATGCTTTATTTTGTCTTTGTAACTTTACGTTTTTTAACGGAACTGGTCCATCACTATAAACCGTTATTTGTGCATTTGTACGCATTAACGCTTGCCATACTCGTTTATCTACTTGCTTCGTACTTGGAAGTGAAATAATGATTTTTCGTTTTGCAGCTAAAATATCTTTTAATAGCCCTTTCGTTTCCTCCAGATTCATTTCCATAAACCAGCGTAATCGTTTCGATATTTTCCGCTCCCATAATTGTCTGGATGTCGTGCGATCATACACATCCCCGTGACGTTCTATATGAGCTGTTAATTGTGATAAGGCTTGTTTTCTCGAAAGATTTTTACGCATATAATGGCAATCCGATAATTGAATGAACTTCCCTCTCGCTCTCGTTACTGCTACATTGACGAGGCGATGGTTTTTATGGTCAAAGAATAACACACCAGGTCGTTCTTGTGGATAACTATCAACAGTATCAAAGATCATCATATCTCTTTCAGAACCTTGAAACTTATGAACTGTCGCCGCTAATACTGGTATGTTTTGATATTTCGTTCTCTGCAACATTTCCCTGATACACGTTGATAAAAAGCGTGACTGCGCCCTGTAAGGCGTAACCACACCGATCGATTGCACACCATCTAGCAGTCCGATTAACATCATTTGCATCGCTACTAAACCAGACATAATATTAAAACGAGAACCCGAAGCAGCATCTTTTAACGAAAATGCTCCCATTAAACTCGTATCAAATAAAACACTCGCCTCATTTGCGAACGGCTGTAACTGTGCAAGTTCTTTACGCTCTGAAACAGACGGATGATCGTATACTCTATTTTTATAAATAAATGAATTCGTAAACTTCGATATGTCCGCATGCATACGTCTTTGTTCCTGCAACATAAAAAGGTTGGGATGTGCTTCTGATTTATTTACAGAATCAACAATGCCGGCATGATAAAACATATCTTCGCCGAGCCATTTCCGAACGAGTTCATGATTCGCCATCGCAATCGGAGGTAACTGTAAAAAGTCACCACAAACGACGATACGTTTTCCGAGTGAAGCAGCTAATGCGATTTGCGGAACGAACGCCATACTCACTTCATCTACGACAACTAAATCAAATGTACGCTCATAAATAAGTGAATCAATGGCACATTTTGATAAAGTCGCACCAATTACTTTCGCATTTTCAATATATTCTTTTTCTACTTCTTTAATTTTCGCTTTTTGCTTTCGAAGATCACTTTCAATTTCTTGTATACGCTTCTTATCAGCAGATGTTGCTTTATACGATAAAATCTTTTCACGAAGGTCTTGGCGTGTTTCTTCTAAGTAGAGTCTTTCCTCACCCCATGATCCGTTCGTCGTTTCAACTAACTTCGACGCAAGTAACGTTTCATGATTTCGTATATGTTCATGTTGACTATAACCGTAACGAACAATTTCGCCAGGCGTCCATTTCTTTTTCTTTTCAATTTGCTTCGTTACTTCACTCATTAATACGTCCACTGCCGCATTACTATGAGCTAACACAAGTACCGATTTTCCTTTTTGGTAATGAGCCGAAATAATACGTGATAAATTGTACGACTTCCCTGTTCCAGGCGGTCCCCATACGTACGTTGTCGGATTGTAAAATGAACGATACGCCAATTCATTTTTCGGATTTTTCATCTTCTCAATATGTTTCGGACTGCTCGTCCCATCAACAAGACGCTTTATACGATTACGTTTTAGCTTATCTTTATGTGCCTCTTTCAATCGCTCTTGCAGTTGCTCTAACAATTGCCACGGTTCACTATATAAAACCGCTTCTCTTATTTCACCTTGTATATAATCATTTAATTTCAGTTCTATTTCTAATCCATGTACAGATAATACTTCCCCTGTCGCTTCCTCACCATCGAACTCAATTCGAATTGGTGAACCTTCAGGTAAGCTTACTTCCGAAATAAGCTGAAATACATACACTGTATTTTCATAATCTGTATATAAAAAACGACCGTTCATAATAGAAATTTTACTACCACCTATCGTTTTCCAATGTTTAATTTCATATGCTAATGCATAATGCCACTCTTTCATCGTTTCCGATAATGAAGGAGTTTGAGTAGGTGTATTCATTGTATAATCTCCTTCCTTCTCCCCAAACATACTTTCTCACTATACCATATAACACGCTAAAATTTGTAAGGTTTTTATCTTGATTATTTTCTTAATTTTCAATATCATTTTACATATAAAATTTTCAGAAAGAAGGAATCTACATGCCAGTTAGAAGAATAGAACACGTTGGACTTATGGTTGCAAACTTAGAAACATCTATTACTTTTTATGAAAAAGTAGTCGGCTTACAGCTCATTAAACGTATGGGGCACCCGAATCCAGATTTAAAACTCGCCTTTTTAGGTGTGGAAGAATCGAAGGAAACGATACTGGAACTCATCGAAGGTTATAACTCTTCTCTTCCAGCAGAAGGAAAAGTACATCATATTTGCTTTAAAGTGGATTCATTAGAAGATGAAATTGAAAGAATTCAAAAACACAGCGTAACATTTTTACTAGGAGAAGAAATCGAAACATTACCAGATGGAACACGTTACATATTCTTCGCTGGCCCTGATGGGGAGTGGATTGAGTTTTTTGAGACGGAGAGATAAAGTAAGACTTTATTTTGCAGGATAGAAAAAGAGCCGGAATTCCGGCCCTTGTTTTTAACCAGTAATAAGGAAACATATCTTCAATCCGAAGAATGAGCTATATTAAAACAATCATTTTATTAGGAGTAAAGAATGATAAATATAATCTATATTATTGTTTTTTGGATTCTTATACTATTCCCTATTCTGTATGTAATTAAGATAAAGCATTGGAATTTAAAAGTAGTTGCCGTATTTGTTGGAAGAATCCTATTAAGTATTATCTTTTTCATAAATGGAATGGTGTTAGGACTGCAGCGAAATTGGGTAGAACCTCCCTATGAAACAGAATGGGATTTCTTTGTAAAGTCTTTACAACATGGGAAAACTGATGCGCTTATAGAAGTATTACCTCTAATTATTATCATCATTTTTGATTTACTAATTATATTTTATTATAAAAATAAAAAGAAATAAGTTAATTTCTTTCCTTTCATCTTGGACCATATTGATGAGCGAGAGTAAAATTCCCCCACAGTACTTTCACGTCAATTTCACAAATGTAAGAACTCTCATATATTACACTTCATACATCCTTTTCCAAGGAACAATATACCGATACACAAATCCCTATTTATATAGGGATTTGTGCAAGTCCCCTCACCATCAATTTAAGAATTCAAAAAAAGAAGGGGATTATCCCCTCCTTTTTACGCTTGCTCCGACTGTCGGAATTATTTCGTATACCCACGATTCAGTTCCGTTAACTTTTCATTGATGTTAAAAATTCTTACTCTAATATCTTTAACACCAAATGCTTCAAGTCTGTTCTTGTGCATTTCAGCGTATTTTTCAGCATCTTGTTTTTCCTCAAATACATAAATGCCTCCAGCTTCTTTTGTTTCTTCATTCTCAGTCCATATTTTCCAGTGGAATCCTTCTTCTTCGTTAATACTATTTGCTAAATCCCAAAATGCTTCTTCCATTTCTTCACCAAAAGGACCTTCAAACGGAAAATCAACTTGTAATAAATACGCCATTTTCACTCACTCCTATTTTTAATATAAAATTCATCAGGAATTCCTTTGTATAAAAATCCTTCCCATTCTTTTACTGATTATGATTCGAATGATAGTAATGTCTAAATTCGTATTGCTATTATTATTCAAGCATTAATTTGAGAATCCCCCTATTTGTAAAAAAACTACAAAATGTTAGCAACTTGAACGCAAACAGTTTAACGGCTTCAGGTTATGTTTAAAAAATATGATAACAACTTATTCCTATACTAAGGACAAACAAAACAAGTGCAGGTATCGCTTTCTTAAAGGAATCTCTCGCTAATACAATAAGAGTTAATGCAGCTGCAAGCATCGTACCGCCTAACAATAATCCTGCTAATAAAGCTACTATTGGAATCCAAATTCCTATCAACATTCCAATTGCTCCTACAATCTCAAAAGCTCCAGTTAAGAAATTAAAAAACGAAGGTAAACCAAATCGTTTGAACTCCTCTGCCATTTTCCCAGATATAATTTTCGTACCTGTCATTAAAAAGAACACAAACAACAAAACTTTTACAATATTGATGAAAATTAAAATAGTAATCACACCTTTCTTATTATTTGATAAAAACTCAGTATTGTTCAGGTAGTAGTCACTACCTATACCCTATTTCCTGAGATTGACCCTATGGAAGTCGCTTCAATTTACATTATCCTTTTCAATATTAAAGGGATGGAAATTACATGCCATAGCATATATAATACATAAATTTGACTGGTACTAGGCAAAAAAGTGAGCCTGAATGAGGTATCATAGAAAATAAAGCTACCTTCTCATTCCTCTAAACAAACAAAATTACATGCTATAGCATATATAATACATAAAACAAAGTTTGTTCCTTATGAATAGCATAGTATTAATAAGGAACAAGTATTAATAGCGTGTATCATACAATTTGTTTAATAATGATTGTAATACTTTAATCTCTTCCTCGCTCAAATTACTCGTAACGAAATGGTGAGCGTCTTTCACTACAGGCAAGATGGTTTTCTTTAACTCGTCACCTTTTTCAGTTAAAAAAAGGTTATGTGAACGCCTATCTTGGTCATTCAAAGCCTTCTTTACAATCCCTTTTCTCTCCATTGACTGTATCATTCTTACGACAGTAGTTTGATCTTTATCAATAGCTTCTGCTAACTCTTTTTGAGTAGTGCCCCTTTGGCTACAAAGAACACTAATAATTCCCCACTGCTCTGGTGTAACTCCATAAGGCTTTAATTTCTTAGTAAAATAATTAGTCATTTTCACATCAGTACGATGAACAAGATAGCCTATTAAATCATGTAAGTTCATGGATCACCTCTATAAATTAAGATATAAAAGGATATAGCATACCAGTCAATTATTCACAGTGAATGTATTTGTTTCACTATTTATATGCTATGACATATATATTAAATTAGGTCATTTTAATTGTCAAATGAATTACCTATTGTTTTCAAAGTCAAAATCTATTCCATACATTCCTCCGGTGTGATTTCTGCTGACTATTTCTTCTCCATTCTACAGAAGTTCCGTAGATCTCCCCGCTTAATATGACCACAGTAATTTTTAGCGCTTCATCCTCTTTCTTTTTATGATGTTCTTATAACATTTTATAAAATTTGATATCTACAGGCAGCCACACATTTTCCACCGACGAATCCTTCTTGTCCGCCGATAATTCTTGCAAACTGTTGACAAATTGATTCCTCATTAATCGCCATACCTTTCATCATCACCCCTTTTACTGTTAGGTTATGAATGAATACATAGGTCTGAAACGGTAATGAATCTATGCTATTATAAAAAAGACGATGGGAATCTAACGAAATCTATTAGCTCAATTATTCTTGATCATTTGTATTGTTACCAGAGTTTAAATGGTGCAGAATTTTTATTTTATCCCGCAGTAACGGGCAGTAACGCTCCCACCTCAAAATTTAGTGAAAACAAAGAAGTTAGGTGGGGGTCGGGCTGCCCGTAACAGCCCGATTGGTGAGGGCTAATAATCAGTGAGGGAAAACACCCCACTGATTAAACTTTCACTTTATGAGGTGTTTTTCCTTTTATGCTTGCTGGGCGACTGAAGGTAAAACTCGGCTATTATATGTTAAGACATTTTTAGAGGGCATAAAAAAACACCCTAAGGTGCCATCCTCTGACTTGAGAATCATATCTATGTATGGAAAAAATCAGAAAATACAAATACAAAAGAGAAGCTTCTAACTATAATTTATAGAGTTCTTATGGCATTACTAACATACATATTTCATTATTTACCGGAAGAAGAATCCCCGTTATATTACTTTCTAATCAGTCTCGTTAAAGCCATCCCAAGAAATCCAGTTTGAGTACTTCCTAACATAGATCCCACTCCTCCACCAAGAAACATGCAGCCAACGAATACTAATCCTCCAATTCCCCAATTCGGCCTTTCCATAATTCAAACACACCCTTTCAATAAAACATATGCTATTAGCTACCTAAACTTTCTTGCATAGGATATGTTAATTATTTCTCTAGAGAGGGTATCGTTATTTAGCTTAAGTTTAGCAACTTTCAGGGAATTCAAAAGACGCGGAGATTGACCGATTTGAAGGGATTACAGGAGAAGATTTTTTGTATTATAATAACTTAATGGTTGTGGAACAAATTCTTCTTCAACTAACCAGCTAATAAAAATCTGGAGGTTTTCCACAATCGAAGCTCATCGCCATCAAGTTAACATACCTCACCCAGTTCTTATTGTTGCAAGATAAGCAGCATATAATCAATTAAAATAATGTAACAGCCGACATTAGCGGCAAAATTATTAAGAAAAGACATTCCAAATATGGAACGCCTTCTTTTTTATAAAATCATTCACTTAAATCTATTCCAAAAAATTCTAATTAATAAAATCAAACATTTAACGAAAGAAATTTGTTACTTGCATAACGCTCTTCTAACTTTTTTTGCGAAAATTAGTGGATCATCAACGTCTTCGATATTAACGTAAATCAAATTCGGATCATCACATAACCATTCATTGTGTATAGACGAAACAATTATACCTTGTTTAATAATTGTAGCAACAAATTCAGTAACTTCCTTTTGCAAGAGTGCTACTCGGCCTAGACATAATGCCCGTCCAGTTTTATGATCTCTTGATTCAAATGAGAAGGAAGTTGTTACTCTAAAATGTTTTCCTAAAATTGTTGCTCGTATTTCCTCCCGATTTATTGTTGCTACACATTTTCCACCAGCGAATCCTTCTTGTCCACCGATAATTCTGGCAAACTGTCGACAAATTGATTCCTCATTAATCGCCATATTTTCAATCATCCCCCTTTTACTGTTAGGTTATGAATTCATACATAAGTCTGAAACGGTAATGAATCTATTCGGTTACAAAAAGATGATGGCACTCTAATAAAATCTGTTAGCCCAAGTATTCTTGGTTATATGAATTATTACTAGATTGTAAATGATGGGAGTTTTACTACCCGCAAATAGCGGGATGAATTTCCAAAAGTAAAACCCCAGAAATCCAAAGGTCTCTGGGGCTTCATTATATATTTAGCTCTTTTTGCTTTTTATTTTGTTTATGTCTATAAAGCAATTTTCGACTTATGAGAGAAATCAGTAATAAGATCAGTACTAGTACGAAAAGTTGCATATATGATAAATTAAAATATTTAGCACCTGTAACAAGTAAAAGTGTAGAAATCGTACCTTTTACAATGAAAAAAATAATAATCCATAATCCGCCTTTTTTCCAGTTCATTTTTACTTACCCTTTCCTACGTTTAAATTCATAAAAAAATTAGTGATAGTTCTTGAAAGTGACATTTTAATTGAAATCTATTACATTAATAAAAAAGTAGACTTTTTTTCACAAAAATCATATCCAATTACATGGGACGATTCCATAATAAATGCAAATGATATTCATTGTCAATTTTATTCAACATTTTTAATTCCGATCGTCTACATTGTTCTTTCAGATAGTGACATTTCTTTTTTGTTTCTACAACCGCGACACATCTTTGCAGAAGGAAATCACTTATCTATTTTCACAAGCTGTTTGCCTTGTTCTTGTAGCTTATATGCTAATTATACTTCATTACATTGCTTGGAAATATTAAAAATCACAAGGAAAAGAAGCTAACAATAAATTGTTAACTTCTCAGCTTAAGGAAAAATAGTATCTTTCCTTATTTTTTAATATCTAGGTTGTGATTTAATATTGGTAAGATGAGCATCAAACATATCAATGATTTCAAGAAATCTATCCGCTTCACGAAATACATGATCTGCTAATAATGGATGAATGATACTCTTTATTTTACATTGCTCAATTAAATCACGTGCCGTTTTCTTAAAATCCCGAAGAGATGTGACTGACACACGATTTTGATCTAAAAATTGATCTAAAAGAGGAACTGTTTGAGATTGTGGTTTCATAGATTCTAAGTCAATTGCTTGATACATTAATTCATCAAAATCATTGCTAAAATTCCGTGCTGTATCTACAAGCTTTCTTTCCGATGGATCAAGAAGATGACCAATAAATTTAGCATGGTCTGCCATAATCCTTAAAAAGAAAACATTTTCTTTAATAATAGCATCAGGAAGGGCATCTAATTTACCTTCATTTAATTCAATTAAACGTTTTCTAAAATAATCAGCTTCCCTACTTGTATGGTCAACTAACAGTGGGAAATTATTTTGCCCTGGCAATTTACATGTGAGAATTAATCCTAAAATTTTTCTTTTAAATCCCCAAATATTAGTTGCAGCTTGTTGTACTTCTGAATTAAATCTTTTTATTTGCTCAGGATCTGTTTCATTTGTATAGGAATACGCTATTTGTTCGATATGTTCAAACAATCGATAAAATTGATTAGCTTCTTCGATTAGTTGGGTATCCTCACATCTAAACCCCAATCGAAGAAAAAAAGAATGCTCCTTCATGATTCTAGACCAAAAACGAATTTCATTTAATGATCGTTCAACAAACATGACAGACGTAACACCCGTATCAGGATGTAATGAGGTCTCATCCCTATTCATTCTTAATCCCCCCAGTAAATACTAAGCTAGTTCTATTCTTATGAGTAAAAAAATATATAAATGCCATCAATAAAAATTCATGATGATATTGAGCAAGTCCTTTTGGAAATAAAGAAAAGATACCATCAGATGCCTTTCTCTGAATTGATAACCACATGTTATGTTTAAATGTACCTAGATAACAGTTCCCCCCGCACACGAGAAGTACATAGTATACATAATAAAAAAGAAGCAGAAAATCACTCACGATTTTCTGCTTCTTTTTTTAATTTAAGTTCTTCATACATACATCGCTTCACGCAAGATTGCTATTTTCTAGTACACAATAACTGGATCATACGTGTTCAAATTATCATACACAGTTTTTGCAACATTAGGAAGAAGGTTAACACACCCACCTGATCCCCCTGTTAAATAGGCATTATTCGCCCAATTTGTTCGCCAGCCAGCATCATGGAATCCTTGACCGCTATTTGTGAATGGTACCCAGTAATCTACTTTAACTGCATAATCAGCTTTACCTACTGCGCTTCCTTTCAACGTGTATGGTGTTCGTTTATATAGGACGTACCACACACCTGGTGATGTATCTTCACTCGTGCTATGTTTACCAGTTACTACATTTGTTGTGACTGCTAATTTGCCATCTTTATAAATCCAAATTTGTTGATCTGCAATTGAAACTTCCGCATACGTGTCTCCAATACCGTTATTCGCTGTTGTTTCATAACCGATACCTTCCTTCTCCCAACCATTTCCGTGAATATTAGAAGCAGATAGCGATTTTTCACCCTTTTCAAAAGCTTGTTGAACTTGTTTTGTTTCTTTTTCAACATCTAGTGCCCAGCCGTAGCCTTGTCCTTTTACTGATATAACCGAACCGGAATGGGTTTTAAAGCTGAAATTTTTATTTAATGTTGATTTAGCATTATTAATTTCAGTAATCTTTTTCTTAATGTCACTCGCATCGATTGTCACTTTCATATCCTTTGACATAGAGGCATTTTGAATTAAATCTTTCGCTTTTAAAGGATACACTTCATTCTGTACTTTATATTCAACGGACTGCCCAAGAAGATTCTGTAGTGCTTGCTCCTCTTTTTTGATAATTGGATCGTCTTCTTTAATAGGCTGTATGTATGTAGACTTCAGATGAATTTCGCTTTTATATTTCTGCTTGTCGTAATCTTTCAATAGACTAGTAACGTCATACTGTTTTCCATCAACGCTCTTCGAAATAACAATTTTTCCTTGTTCAAGCTTCGCCATAGCATCTTGAGGTGCTTTTAATTCTTTATTCATAGAAACGAGCTTTTCTTCTACAAGTTTTTTCATCGTTTCACTACGATACTGATCCGCCTTTTTCGGTAGCACTGAATAATTTTTTTCCTTTGAGGAAGGGAAAAATGTCCACTGGCTTTTTAATAGCTTCTTAACTTGAGGCAAATCTTTTTCCGTAAGTTCTGTTTTTGTCTCTTTTTCATCTAAAATTTGTTGTTGATCGACATAAACTTTATTTGCTAGTCCAGATGTTTTTAATTTCTGTATTGCCTGATCAGCACTCATACCACCAACTTTGGTGTCATTAATCGTAACATTCGAATTGAAGTGAGTTACCTGATAATAACTCACTCCCCCAACGAGAAGCGCAATTATACCAACACCCGCTGCGATAAATTTCCAATTTGGAAAACGTTTTCTTGATCTTACTCGTTTTTTATGAACTTCTTCAACTGATTCATTTACTGTATTGTTGTTCATCAATTTTTCCCCCATAGACATTAACGTCAATCGATTTTAAACCAAAACCATTGACTAGTGTACCTTATTTTTCCTGAAATTTCATTATTTTTGACAAGATTTTATCGCATTTATTTAATCAAACTTAGTTTTTTAATAGAACGGCCCTACTCTATGTGTAACACTCTAATTTAGTTTCATATGAGATTTTTTCTTTTTCTACAATATCAGTCCAGCTTATTAAAAAATAGAAAAATCCCGTATTCCATAAAAAATACGGGATTTTTATCAATACGTTTATTTTGTAAAGTAACACTTAGTCGAAAGAAGTTCATTCGTTACATATTACTTATCTAATTAAGGATAATTTATATTCCAGTCCAAACATCTTTCCCGTATCGTCCTTCATGTTGCAAATAATCCAACCAATTCCTTGCTTCTTGTTCACTAACTTCATGAATTTCTTCATATGCTTGACAAAGGGTATCTTCTACATCCGGAGCCATTTTACTTCCATCACCACATATATAAAGATGAGCTCCATTATCTAATAACGAAATTAAATTGATTCTATCTTGTTTTATTAAATGCTGTACATATGTTTTTGGATGTCCCTCTAGACGAGAAAAAGCTGTGTGTAAAGAGATTAATCCATCTCTTTCATCATTTTCTAGTTCTGTACGATAAAGATAATCTTTTTCAGGATGACGACAACCAAAATATAGATGCGCTTGTCCTAAGTTAATACCTTTTTGCTTTTGAACACGACGCGCTTGTAAGAATCCACGGAATGGTGCAATTCCAGTACCTGGCCCCACCATGATAATTGGTGTTTCTGGATTTTCAGGCAATTGAAAGTTTGATTGTGGCGTTCGAATGAAACAGATAATTTCATCTTTATTATGACGCTGAGCTAAATAATTAGAAGCGACTCCTTCATATGTCCCTTCCCCACTCCATGCAGGTGCATTAACAACACCAACCGTAATGCTCAGACGATCCTGTGCAACGAGTGGCGAGCTTGAAATAGAATAGTAACGCGGTTTGAGTGCAGGAAGAAGTTCTAAAAATCGTTCAAATCGGATTTCACAAGCCTCATACTTTTCAAGAAGATCCAACATTGAAATACGTTTCTTTAATATTCTTTCATGATAAACTCCTTCTTCCAATAATGATTCCAATTCCTTTTTATGAGGAGGGCATGCTGTGAATGTCACCATTTCTCGTATTTGTGCTCGAGTGGCTGCTTCTTGCACTTCGACACTATAACTAATAAGGTCAAACAAACTAACAGGACTGTCTAAAGGTATGTGATTTACACTGCGCCCACTTGCGCTCAGTATGACTTGATCCTTCCCATTTAATCCAAAGCGTTTTAAAATTCGGTTAACATTTTTCTCGCTATTAATTGGCAGCACTCCAAGGTGGTCTCCTTCTTGATACGTAGCCCCTTCTGGCAAGGATACCTCGATATGCCGCGTATTCCTATCACTGCTGGATGATTGGAGTTCACGATTTTCTAGTATAGATGCATAAACTGCTTCATATGTTCGGGCAAGAGGAGATCCTCCAAGACGACTAACAAATTGCAGACTCAAAGTACTGCGCTCTTTTTCCATATTTTTGTTAAGTTCTAGTCCAAATGCCCTCATCGCATCAGACCACATGCTTTGTTTCCATTGCTCGAGTTGTTCCTCAAAATCACCACTTGCATCTGCTTCTCCGCGTGTAGAAAATCTTGTTGCTCCTTTTTGAGCCATTTGCTCATCAATGTATCTTGGAATCCGCTGATAAGTACTAGCCCAATTGTGATCTCCACAACCAAAAACTGCGTATTGAACACCTTTGAGCTCATCCGGTTTTAATTCCTCCAACCACTGCACAAACTGCCCTGCATTACTTGGCGGCTTTCCATTATAAGAAGAAGTCACAATAAGAACTGCTCCTTCTTTTGGCAGACTTCCAATTCGCTCGTTAAGAGCTACCACTTCCGTTTGAACACCTTCTAAACTAGCTGTATCTGCTAGTTCTCTTGCAATACCTTCTGCTACCCCTGTATCCGAGCCATACAGAACAAGCAGCGAAAGATTATCAGCTCCAATAATAGAAGGAGTCTTCTGAACTTGCTGCTTGATTTCATGGTCTTTCTGCTTCTCTTCTATAGGTGCAAGGACAGTAGGATGGCTGATCGTTTGATTTCGGGCAAGGATCCTAATCTTAAAATCACCGGGCTTTAGCGTTAATGTTTGTTTTACGTCCAGCTGATAGTTTTGATAATCGATTAATTCAAAATGTTGAAGAAGCATTCCCATTACGAGAGTGGCTTCATGAAGTGCAAACTGCATACCGATACATGCTCGTTGACCATTTCCAAATGGCTTATAAGCATGATGAGGAACCTTATCCGGCTCTTCAAATCGTTCAGGTTGGAATTCTTCCACATTGTCTCCCCATGCGTCTTTATCCCTATGTAGCTGTGGAATAAGAACAGAAATACGATCTTCTCCTTTCTTAATTGGATATTTCCCACCAATTACTGTATCTTCTTTTGCATAGAGACTGAATGCTGGAGCAGTAGGCCATAGACGTAGCGATTCATTTAAAATCATCCGTATGTACTTAAGTTTCATAACTTGTTGATATGTTGGAGTAGGATCTGTCAATACCCGATCTACTTCTTCATAGGCTTTTTTCAACTTATCCGGATTCTTTAATAAAAAATAGATTGCAAAAGATAACAATCCACTTGTTGTCTCATGCCCAGCTATTAAAAAAGTGATAATTTGAAAACGAATATTTTCATCATCTAATTTTTCACCAGTTTCCGGATCCTGCACATTTAACATACGGGCAAGTAAATCATTTTCTTCTTGATTTCCATTACTTTTACGTTCAGCAATAATATTATCTACTAAAGAAAACATGGATTGGATATCATGCTGAAATTGACGTTTCGTTCTCCACATGAGTTTGTCTTCTATATCCAGTCGCTGTAATTGGTGCATCGCTTCATCTAGAGCACGGCTCATGCTAGTGATAAAAGGATGAGAGGTCTCACGATAAAAGCTATTAAATCGGTAATTAAAACCACATAGACCAATTGTATCCAATGTAAGGCGGGTCATATCCTCCGGAACATCTACGTTTTCATTCGGATTCAGTCTTGCCCATTTTTGAACGAGTTGTACAGCAATATCAACCATCATGCCATGATAATCTTTCATTGCCCGTTGGCTGAATGTAGGCATCAAAATATTATGAGCTTTTTTCCAGTTAGGCTCGTCAGTCTCACTTGTAAATAACCCGTCCCCAGCAAAGGCGCGAACTTTTGCTAAAGCACCATCTATACTTTTATCGAACCGTGTTTCGTCACAGACTTCTGCTACCAGTTCATGTCCAGAAACGACAATGATGGTATCACTTAAAGTTTGAATTTGAAAAATAGGACCATACTCTTCCGCTATCTTGATAAAAGATAAGGTCGGTTTATCTTTGTCGATTAATGGGAGATTCCCCAGCGGTCCATATGTTTTCGGCTGAGGAATGGCAGATACTTTTTTATCCATTAAAAACACCCTTTCAAAAAGCATGAAATAAAGTGAAACTTTAATCAGCCCTCACCAATCAGGCTTTTACGGGCAGCCCGACCCCCACCTAACTTCTTTGCTTCCGCTGAATTTTGAGGTGGGGGTCTTACTGCCCGGCAAATAGCGGGATAAAATATCCCATTCAATAAAGAGAAGATAGCAAGTAATCGCCTGGGATAAAGATATGTAATTGATTACCTTATTTTATCTTTTCCCTAACTATTCATGATTATGATATTGCTTATAAGGTTGGTAATCTAAGTTGTTTGTTGACATTAGATTTATAACTTGCAGAAAAAAATACTAACTTACAATGAAGCGAATTATTATAATTGGAGCATTATAATGTTGGTGTTAAAAGATAATCTAAAAACTCCCCACATATTTTGATCACACTTTATTTTACAGCTACAGTTGCACTACATATCCGTCAAGCTAAGAAAAGCGAATACCCAAAACAAAGAAGTTGATGAGCTTAAGATTGTAGTATTTGGAAAGCCCATAGTTTTTAATGTCCAGTCAAACAAATACGATAAGTAATGTTTGACTAGTGAAACTATTTCCAGAGAGTTCAGATGCTAAAAAATAGTTTGTCTCTTGCTTTATAGTAAATTTATCCAACAACATTTATACGTAGTGCTTTCCATGCTACAATTTACTATAAGTGAGGAAAGAAGGTGTCTTATGAAAATATCCGTTTATGTTGCAAGTGCATTTAGCAAGGATCATAAAGGCGGAAATAAAGCAGGAGTGGTATTTATGGAGAATACATTGACCACTACTCAAAAAATGGCAATAGCCAAACAACTGGGCTATGCGGAAACCGCATTTATATCAGAATCTGAAATTGCTGATTATAAAATTGAGTATTTTACACCAAAAGAAGAAGTTGATTTATGTGGGCATGCCACAATTGGCTCTTTCACGATACTGATGCATTTAAATAAACTTTTCAAGAATCGCTATACGATTGAAACGAACAGCGGTGTTCTTACTATTACCATAAAAGAGGACATCATATTCATGGAACAAAACGAACCGATATTCTATGATGTTATATCTCCAAATGAGTTTATCGACTGCTTTGACATTAAAGATATAGACAATAAATACCCAATTCAAATTGTCTCCACGGGCTTAAAAGATATTTTAATTCCTATAAAAAGCGAAACACAATTACATACAATGCAACCTAATTTTGAAAAAATTAAAGAAATCAGCAAGTATTATAATGTTGTCGGGATGCATCTATATACTTTTAATGACAATCGAATTATATGCAGAAACTTTGCTCCACTATACGATATCAATGAAGAAGCAGCGACTGGAACTTCAAACGGTGCATTAGCTTGCTACCTTTATAAACAGCACTACTTGCAAAAAGAAGTCTATGTATTTGAACAAGGTTATTCTTTACACTCGCCTTCCGAAATATTAGTTAAATTAGCAACCAATAGCAAGAATGAAATAGAAAAAGTTTATGTTGGCGGCAAAGGATATTACTGTGAAACTAAGTGTTTACATGTAGAAAATATTGAGTGAAAATAAAAAAACACCGCATAAAAAGCTTGAGAAGGATAGAGAAATAGATAAAAAGCAAACACATTATTTAATTGAACAATGTGTTTGTCTTCAATCTGAAAGGATCTGATATGAATATCAGATCTTTTTTACTATATGTAATTATTTCACTGGTTCTTTTCCAGCTTTAAATACCGGCGCCTTAGCAGCGGAAATTTAGATTTCTTCATATTCGAACTAATAAGCAAAAAAACTTGTAGGAATCATTAGCAAGAGTTTTGTTTTGCTCTAACGATTTAACCTATCGACTGCTTCCGCACTTGTATCTACACGTTTAACGAAAAAAACTAATAGCAGTGCAACAACATTCATGCCAAGCGCTACATAGAATGAATGCTGAATTCCGGACAATAAAGCCTTCTGAGTTACTATTGCCTTCGTAGCTGCTGTGAAGGTTGTTGGATCTACATCAGACATTAGACTTTCAGCTTTTGTTGTTGTTACAGAATTCATAATCGTAACAAGAATAGCAGTACCAATCGAACCGGACACTTGTTGAGCTGTATTATTAACAGCCGTACCGTGCGGATTTAAGCGAGTCGGCAATTGATTAAGACCATTTGTCATAAGTGGCATCATCACCATTGCCATCCCAAACATCCGCAGTGTGTAAATAAGAATAATATGTGTGTGACTAGAGTCAATTTGCAGGTTTGCCAACATATAAGTTGAAACAGCTGTAATGGAAAGTCCTACTATGCCAAGAATCCGAGGGCCATATTTATCAAATAGTTTACCTGTAATTGGTGACATAACCCCCATTATTACCGCACCCGGAAGCATCATCAGCCCAGAGTTCAGCGGCGAAATACCACGGACGTTTTGTACATAAGCTGGTGTTAAAATCATACCTGAAAACATGGCCACCGCATTGACAATTGCAATTACAGATGCAAGTGCAAACATTGGGTACTTGTAAACACGTAAATCCAATAACGGTTCATTCATTTTTAATTGACGGATAATGAAAGCAATTAGGGCAATAGCGCCTATGATTAAAGTTGTTACGACAACTGTATCCATCCAACCATCGGAGCTTGCAGAACTGAATCCATATAACAAACCGCCAAAACCGACAGAAGATAATAGCAATGAGAGATAATCAAGTTTTGCATTTTTATTTTGTTTCATGACATTTTCAGATTTCCAAACCCCTAATAGTAAGCTAATGATTGCTAATGGTAAAATCATTTCAAAAAGCAAACGCCAGTCATAATACTCTACAATATAACCTGATAGTGTCGGTCCAATTGCTGGAGCTGTAATCATAACTAGTCCAAAAATCCCCATTGCTGTTCCCCTTTTTTCTCTCGGAAAGCTTACTAGCATAATATTCATTAACAAAGGTCCCATAACTGAAGAGCCTGCCGCTTGAACCATCCGACCAGTAAGTAATAAACCAAAGTTCGGTGCTACAGCCGCTAAGGTAGTCCCAAGAATAAAAATCACCATAGATGTAATAAATAAGCTCCTATTTGAGAAGCGGGTTATTAAAAATGCTGATGCCGGAATTAATATACCACTAACAAGCATATATCCTGTAGAAAGCCACTGGATCGTTGAATAATCTTGAATGTCTAAATCTTTCATTATTGATGGCAAAGCTACATTTAAAAGCGAGTTATTTAGAAATGAAACAAAGGCCCCAATAAAAAGAATTACAAGCATTAAATATGGTGGTTTTCTTTTATGTAATGTTTCACTCATATATTTGTTTGCTCCCTCATTATAAATTTCATTGATTCGTTTAAATCGTTTGCATATCTGCACAAGAATACTTTATCCTTGCAGTATTTTGCCAAACTCTTCGAATAGATATTCTCTTTTTAGCAATTCCCTTTTCTCACCATAACATTTTAAATCTTCTTTATTGACTAAATCCTTTATACACATGTGAATAAGATTTTGAAGGAATATATAAATGAACTTTTTTTGAAAATGACAAAATATTTAAGTAGACCACATAAAACGATCAATCTTTTTTATAAAAATGTAAAGAATCTAAAATTAAAACCCAAACATTTTGATTAAATTGTTTGGGTTTCTTCTATTTATAAAGTCAATATTTGTAGCAATACTTTAATCAAACTAACACCTATAACTTTTTAAAACTTATTGAATTTATCACTTGCTAATCTAGTAATAAAATACTGAACATCAAACAAAACAGTAGCAAGCAGAACGAACTTTATACATACTAGGGCCCATCTCATAATATTTTTAAACAATCGATTATAACGATATCCGAATCATTTTACATTTGAACCCATGTAATCCACTTCTCACCTTCTAACAATTCCGCTATATAACAAAAAAAAGCATTGGATACCCAATGCTTTTTACACTTACGCAAATAGAGATGTGTTCGCATATAAAGCTGGCGAGCCACCTGAATGTACGAATAAAATGTTATCTTCTTTATTAAATGTACCTTTTCTAATTAAGTCAATTAGTCCCGCTACTGCTTTACCTGTATACACTGGATCAAGTAAAATACCTTCAGTTTTCGCAAGTAACTGTACTGCTTCAACCATTTCTGGTGTTGGTAAAGCGTATCCTGGTCCTACATATTCATCAAAGCATGTAACGGCTTCGCGTGAAATAAAGTTTGGGATACCAACGTGAGCTGAAGTTTCATCTACAAGTTTTGCTACTTTCTCTTCTTGCTCAGCTTTTCCTCTACTTACGTTAATTCCGATTACAGGAATCTGGCTTTGCGTTCCAGAAAAACCAGTAATTAAACCAGCATGCATACCCGCGCTACCACTTACACAAACAACTGTACTGAAATCAATTCCTTGCTCGAATGATTGCGCCATAATTTCTTGCGCACAAGCAACGTATCCCATTGCGCCAGTAGGGTTTGATCCACCAACTGGTATTACATATGGTGTACTACCTTTTTCACTTACTTCTTTTGCTACTTTCTGCATCTCTTCCATAAGATCTGCTCCGTTTGGTACAACAATTACGTTTTCAGCACCTAATAAGTGATATAAGAAATAATTTCCGTTAAAGTCTGGCTTCTCTTCTGGCTCAAGCCCTTCCTCTAATACAAGGATACATTTCATTTTCTCTTTTACCGCAGCTGCCAGTGTCAGGCGGCAATGATTAGACTGAATACCACCTGCTGTAATTAACGTATCTGCACCCTTTTCCTGTGCATCCGCAACTAGAAATTCTAACTTTCTCGTCTTATTACCGCCAGCTGTTAAACCAAGTAAATCATCTCGTTTAAAATAAATAGTCGGCCCACCAAGTACTTCAGAAAAATTGTTTAACTTTTCAATTGGTGTATATGATTCTGTATATTTTTTTCTCGGGAATTTAGCTAAATTCATTGTAACGCTCCTTTTGTACTTCTTTCACAATATATGTAACGATACTATTATTACATGTAAAAATGATGAAGTCACCTTTCTGGGTTAAAAATGTATTAGAATTTCATTTTGATAAGTAAAACCGTATTAATGATTTTAACTTAATTACGGTACATGAAATTTATATCAACGATTTTTTAAATATATCGTTCATTACTTACAATATATCAACGGTTTTTCAAATATATCGATCGTAACTTGCAATATATCAACGATTTTCTTAATATATCGATCTATCGACAAAAAACGACAGACAAGCACCCATTTCTCATCAACAAAAAAAGAGCCCACACATTCAAATGCGGACTCCCTCCAATCACTTATTTACCGAAAAACGAAGTAACTGCGTTAATCCCGGCTCTAAATTCATTTCACCTTTATGACGTACGTATACAGTTTTATCTCCATCAAAATTCGGAGGATTTGCTTTATTATACGTATACCACTCATTCGTTCCTTCTATAGAGTACTCCATGTATTCAGTTGCACCGGCAATTACGTTTTTACTATCATCAGCTGTTACATCTGGTGCCATTTGCGCAACTTTTGAATCACTAACTAATAATTTCTTAATATCCTTATCACGTTTATAATCGTAAGCCGTTACGACAACATCGTTACCGTATGCTTTCACTTGCAGTCCTTGTTTAAATGAATATCCATCAGGAGCAGTTTTCTCTCCACCATTTGGTCCTGCTGACATCCAGCCTGTTTCAATCCCGCCTGTATTTACAACAGTGAAACCTTTTTCATCTCCGCCTTTAATTTTCTTTTTACCAGCCCAGTCAGGTAAGTTTAAATCCCAATGCGTATGACTCGTGAAGAAAACAACTTGCGGATAGTCTTTTAATATATCATACAATTTATCCACGTTTAAATAATCTTGTAAATATGGTGATTGTTTCGATCCGGATACCGTATCAGGTAAAACGTGATGAGAGAAAATGAAAATTGGTTTATTTTTATCTTTTTGACTATACTCTTCTAAATTTTGTTTAAGCCAACCTAATTGCTCATCACTCATATATACTTCGTCCCACATTTTTGAATCGTGGTATTTCATATATTTTTCAGTTCCTAAAAATAAAAGCGGATAACCGTCTAATTCTTTTTTATGATATACCTTTTCTTGCCCACTGAACTTCAGATAACGGTTAAATAGCGTTTCCTCAGTTACACCATTTGGCCATGTATTTTGAGAAAGTTTCCCATCAGCTGTCCATTTCCCAGCATAAAACTCATGATTCCCAACAGTTGACCATACATTTTCCGGATGTTTATTTTTGTTTAACACACGCTTCACATCATCATATTGTGACTGCTGTCCAGTTGGCGTTATATCCCCATTCATAATAAGCGCTCTAGAAAGTGGCGTCACTTTGCTCATATCTTTTAACACGTGATCAAAGTCCCCTAAATCCCCTTGAATATCACTAATAACGTTAAAAGTTGTAGCTGATTTTCGGACTTGCTCTTTCCCTTCCGCATGCACTGAAAACGTCGGTAATAATGCTGCCATAACTGCTAACGAAGCAACTGTCTTTTTCATACAAATTCTCCCCCTAATAATAGAATGTACAAACTGACATATTCTGCTTTCTCTTAGGTGCTTGTCCAATTCATATTATAGGGAGAGATTGTAAAGGCTAATGGAGTGAAAAATTAATTGTTTTTTAAGAGATTTTGTCTTTTCATTGCACTCCACAATTCGAGATTCGCGCCAATCTAGCTTTCTAGCCTTTAACATTACATACATGTAAATTTTGATGTTAAATCTTTTCGTTTCATACGTTGTTTTTTATTACTTTTAATTTTCGGGAAAAATCCACTAATTAATAATGTTATAATCCATACCATTATTAGAATAAAATTTATTGTATTACCGGAATTCAAGCTGAAAACTCTCCACAAATAGGCAGCACAAAATACGAGGATAGCAGTAATAATAAGTAAAAATGTCCTAACTACTAATCCGATGTAGGATCTCTTCTCTTGCTTAAAAATGAAAGTTCTTCTACCTTTGTACAATCTAATCACAAATAGCAGCAAATATAAACCAAGTGTGGCTCCAATAACAATTGATGTAATAGAGTTGTTTTTTCTCTGCTCAGCTAGAGAGAAGTAACTTTCAGGTAATTTTCCCGTTTCATATTCAATCCATGCGTGGTAAATATCCTGTCGTAAGTCTATACCACCTTCACCATTTGTAAGGATTACCAATCCATCCTTTGTATTAGGAATGAAACCATAAAAAGAATGCCAGCCTCGATTGTCACCAGAATGATAAAGTAATTTCCATTGATTAGATAGTTTTTTTTCAAATATACCTAAACCATTCTCCCCTAATACTAGCTTTTGCATTTCTTCAACATGTTCACTTTTGATGACACCATTCCCCTTATTATTTGCATCCATGCTTGCAAGTATCAATGTCATCATATCCGTAACATTTGTCTTAAGACCTGCAGCAGCCTGTTCGGTAAATTGGTAACTAGGGAGCTCCTCTCCAAAATATCCATAAGCTTTCGAAAGGTTATGGTTTTCAGGACGTTGTAAGAATGAACTAGATTTTATTCCTAAAGGTTTCATAATTTGTTCTTCCATATAACGATCAAACGGTATTCCGGTAACCTCTTCAATTACAAGTTGTAAAATTGTATATCCGCCACCAGAGTAAATTGTTTCTGAACCTGGTTTATTGGTAACCTCCACTGGTTCATTAAGCCATCCTTTTCCAGACAGAGATTCCTCAATAGAGTCAAGATGTTTCCCTGGTGCAACCCCGAGGTATCCTTTATGTGCAGACAGCCCTGCTGTATGACTTAACAATCTTCTTATCGTGACTTCATTATTATTAAACTCTGAATTAGGTAATTTCCATTTGGTCAAATATTTTCCAACGGGATCATCTAGTAATAAACGTCCTTCATCTACAAGATGCAAGATTCCCCACGCTGTAAGGCTTTTAGATATAGAACCAGCTTGAAACAATGTATCATCACTCACCGCTTTTTTTGTCTTTTTGTCTACATAACCGTAGTTAAGTGTATAAGCAATACGCCCCTCATGTACGATACCTATTGCAACCCCTGGTACCTCATAATTCTCCTGCCATTTTGGTACCTGTTCATCCATCTTTTTTTTGAAATTCTCTATACTTCTATTAGTCAACGTGCCCGATTCTGCCCTCACCACATTTGTAAACCATGCTTCATTCATAATGAATATACAAATCATTAAACATAAAATACTTTTGCATATTATCGATGCTTTTTGTCTATTCTTCATTTGCTACACCCCTTTTTTTCAGAATATTCTACCCATCGATTAGAATATCCCATTCTAATATCCTATTCTATCGATTTTTATTACTTAACCTTACAAAATTGTAATAAAAATCAAAGTTCTACATACTTAGGGGTTTTACTGTTCTTTATTCGAGGGCAGGAAATTTAATACAAAAAAGACACAGAGATTCCTCCCCATGCCTACTAATTTCTTACCTTTTCACCACATGCACATAATGTACCGTCTCAAAAGCTTCTAAATAATCGTTTCTTCCTTCAAAATACAATTTATTTATGTCCACTGGTGATAAGTGCTCATAAATGAGTAAGCCCGACTTTTCTAACAGTGCTTCTATTTCGGTATAAGAAAAACATGATTTCATCGGTTCTCCGCCTACCGCAGCCATTTTCACCATGTTTTCAACTCGATTGGACAACCCTTTTTCTATAAATAAGTTTTCATCAGGATAATCGAAAACGATGGAACTCCCTGCTGGAACCAAATCGAATAAACATTCTATTAAACTGGAAAGTTCCTCTTTCGTTAAATAGTACGTAACACCTAAAAGGCTAAAGAAAGTCTTTTTATTTTCAAATCCTTCATTGCGTAACTGTTCATAGGAAAATCCTTTCGTAAAATCCATGGAAACAAAATGAAGGTTATTTGGAATTTCAAATTCTGCCTCTTTCACTCTTATTTTCTTAAACGCTTGCGTAGAAGGGTGATCCACTTCAAATATTTCTATTTTATTTTCTAATTCTCGGTGCCTAAAGCTAAACGTGTCCAAACCTGCACCGAGTATGACATATTGTTTTGCTCCTAGTGTAATTTCATGTAGTAATACCTTTTCACAATATGCTGCACGTGCTAAAGGTGTTGGTGATAACTGAACTTGTGTAATCCATTTTAATATTTCTTTCGGATTATCTTCAAACTGCTCTGCAATATCTTTATTGAAAAAATGTATTCCTTGAACCATATTCATTTCAATATTGTTACGTTCTTTTTGTGAAAGAAAATCTTTAGCTACATAATCATCAAAGATTTTAGGACTATCAAACTCACTATGATATGCCCTTCCAAAAGCTGATACTAACGACGTTACACTTGCTTCACCTTGTTTCACGCACATACACTCCTTCATTTTCACAACAAAAATAGGGTCCCCCTGGCCAGGAGAACCCTATTATACACTTTATTTTTATATTGGTAAATTATAGCATAAATAAGTTTTTTTATCAAGTTTTCAGCTCGCCCTCACTCTAGCAATTTGTGTATCTTCTAGCAGGAATACTCCTTCTCGCATAGAATATTCCAGTTTATAACAGTACCAACGGAGGCTGTCATGAAAAGATTAGTTATCATTACAGTAGGGAAAACCCACAGCGAAAAAACTACATTCGCTAGAGCGCTAGAAAAAGAGTTACGTAACTCTTTCATAATGGATCAAGACAACCAAGCTGCATTTATTAACACGCATTATAAAAAATTACAGCCGACTGAAGGGCCAAATACACTAAAGCATGGTCTTTCAAAATTCATTGTTGATTATGCAAAAGCATATACAAATTTACACCTTATCATTTGTAATTCCAATCGCAGTAAAAACAGAAGAGTATATTTACTAAATGAATTATTTCCACAAAACGAATATATACGCATATTAGTCCATTTTGACATTCCTGTTGATGTCCTATATAAAAGAGTGGCTCATAGTAAACGAAGTACAAATATTTTTAGGGGTAACTATTCTAGTTTCAAAGAAATGCTCAATCGCCAACAGGCTAAATCACTGCATGAGGATACAATAGATCCTATAGAAAACGAGGCTGATCATTTGTTTATTATTCGCAATAGTAAGGATGTAAACCTTAGTATAGAAGAAATTGTTCATCTTGCTGAAGATTTGTCCCCTCCCCCTAAATAAGAGATTTTAAAAATTACATATTCTTAGATTAATATGTAAATACTTCCTCTAGTCACCGCACATGGTATATAATAATAAAATAATCTACTTCTATATGCTCAATTCTACACAAAACAGCTCATGCATATGAAAGAAAAGAGGTACAAAAATATGAAAACAAAACAAACAATCGCTGCGTCTACACTAGCTTTAGCTATGATTGCAGGCGCAAACTCGGCCCATGCGGAAGTAAATGATACTACTCCACAGCAAAATACAGGAGATCGATTAGCTGAAATTAAGCAACATAGACAAGAGTTAGATGCGAAATTACAGCAGCACAAAGAAAATGTGGATCAAACATTAAATGAACTTAACCAAGTTAAGGAAAATGTTGATACTAAGGTGAATGAACTACATGAACGTAAGCAAGTTGCTGATGAAAAAATTAACGAAATGAAACAACATAAACAAGAGTTAGATGCAAAACTTCAACAAGACAAACAAATCGTCGATGAGAAAATCAATGAGATTAAAGAGCATAAGAAACAAGTAGATGATAAAGTTGCTGAAGTAAAAGAACATAAGCAAAATATCGATAACAAGGTTAATGAGATTAAAGAACATAAACAAACTGTCGATGAAAAAGTGAATGAAATTAAGCAACATAAAGAGAACATTGATCAAAAGGTTAATGAACTTAAGGAAGTTAAAAAACAAGTAGATGAAAAATTAGCTGAGTTAAAGAAAGCGAAACAAACTGCTGAGGACAAACTTGCTGAGTTAAAAGAAAACAAGCCGAATACTGGGAATACGTTAGAGGAACTTAAGAAAATTAAAGGCAATTTAGATAGTCTTTCCGCTAACTTAGAACTAGCTAAACAAGATGTGAAAAATAAGCTAGCTGAATTACAAAAGGCTAGACAAGACTTACTAAATAAAATTAACGAAATTAAACAAGCGAAACAAACTGTTTCAGACGATTTAACAAAGAAAAAACAAGACTTAGATATTAAAATCAACGACTTTAAACATACTGAGAAAAAAATTGATGACAAATTAGCTGAGGTACATACAACGAAGCAAAATGTTGATAACAAAATTAATGAAATATCACAATCGAAACAAACGCAAGCAGATAATAGTACTAAAAACAATAACGCTAGAGAACTTCCTAACGCTGGTAGTGAGCAATCAAATAATATGGCTTTAGGTATGTTATCTGTATTAGGCAGCGTTTTATTAGTAACACGAAATAAAATTAAAACGTTATTCTCAAAATAAAGCCATTATACTTATTAAAAACAATTATACAAAGGCCAACCGCATGTGCGGTTGGCCTTTTTCTTTATATTAACTGTCCATCTCTAAGCGTCAATATACGATCACATACATCAAGCATTCTTTCATCATGTGTAATCATAATAGCTGCTTTTTGGCTCTCTTTCACTTCACGTTTCATCATTTCAACGACTTCACGTGCACGTTTTGAGTCTAAGCTTGCCGTTGGTTCATCTGCTAGTATTAAATCTGGGTTGTTCATGAACGCACGAGCGATTGCCACCCTTTGTTTTTCTCCACCAGATAGTTGATTTGGATAATGATTTTTTCTTTCTCCTAATCCAAATGCCGCTAATAGGTGATCCGCACGCTTTTCAGACTCTTGTTTGTTGTCTTTTTTCAGCTTTGCAATATAAAGTAACTGTTCTTTCACATTTAAATACGGAACAAGGTTTGCGAACTGGAAAATGAAACCGATCTTTTTCAAACGTATATCTGTCATTTCCTTTTCGGATAACTGCGTAATATTTTGTTCACGAATGTATATATCCCCTTTTGACGGCGATAATAAAGCACCCGCAATTGATAATAACGTACTTTTCCCTGATCCAGAAGGACCGACGATTCCGATAAATTCTCCAGCTTTCACATCAAGCGATATCGGATGAAGGGCTGTTACTTCTGTATTCCCTTCTCCGTACACTTTACTTACTTTGTCTAATTTTAATAATGAAGTCATTACATCCCGCCTCCAATCGCTTCTAATGCATCAACTTTTAATACTTGATATAACGAAATAAGTGTTCCTAAAATACTAATGACGATAAAGATTGCTGCATATTGTGCAATCATCGGTGTTGTTAATAAGAACGGCATACCTGCTGGTAAAATTTGTTCTAATCCTTGTACAAGAACAATACTGATTACCATCGCAACGACTGATAAGAATAACGCCTGCACGACTAAGCTATTTGCTAAATACGAGTTCTTAGTACCGATTGCTTTTAATACGCCTAATTGCTGTGTTTTTTGCAACGTAATGACGTAGAAGAATACACCGATTAATAACGCAGCGATAACAAGTAAGAATGCAATGATCATCGTTAATGTTCCTTGCTCTTCTTTAAATCCTGGAATACTTTGCAGTACTTCTTTTTTATCGATAACGTGAGCATTTTTAATCTCTTTATCTGTATTCAGCGCAATTGCACTATAATCTTTTTGGTTTGGTTGTGAAATAGATCCCCATACATCTTCATTTACATATACAACTGGTGTATGGCTAAACATTTGATCTTTCGTAAATCCAACGATTGTAAATTCTTTCTTTGAAACAGGATCAATAATTGTATCTCCAATATCGATTCCTTTTTCTTTAATCGTTTCATCAGCAACCATTTCGTTATTTGCTGTGCCTAATTTCTCACCTTTTACAATGTTCGGCTCTAAAAATGAATCACGTTCACTTGAGAAAATAGCAACGTCCACTTTTTTCGAACTATCTTTCTTTTCATACGTTGAAACTTTCACACGAAACGGAACTGCCTCTTTCTCGCCTACTTGATTTACTACGTTATCTACATCATCTTTCTTAATTTGTGAACGAAGTAATTTATTTTCCGCATCATCTGCTAAAACGAACTTGTTTGCCTCCATATTTTGAATCGATGAAGCATTATCATATGATAGTCCATTTGCTAATCCTGAAATAACAAGAACTAAAAATGATAATAACACCATAATCAGTCCGATTAATCCGTATCTTAATTTTGATTGTTTTAATTCACGCAGAGCTAAAAACATTTCGCTCGCTCCTTCCTCTTTCTTTCTATGCACTTATCATAAAAAAGAAATATGAACGGAATATGAACAGAAGATTACAGAGATTAAGATTTAATTTTCAGAAAGTATTGAAAATATTTGGAATCCTTGATACAATTCAGTCAAATAATCTTGACCGAGTAATTTTATTAAAGGAGTTGATCATTTTGAAGCCCGTATTAACACTCACTACTTATAGCCAACTAAAAGCATTAAGCGATCCACTACGTGCCGAAATGATGATACGTCTATGCGAACGTCCTTATACTGGACAATTACTATCTGAGAAATTCGGCATTTCAAGGGCGAAAATTCATTATCATTTAAAAGAATTAGAAAAGAATGGTCTTATAGAGATTGTTTATACAGAAGAAAAGAATGGCATTGTTCAAAAGTTTTATCAATCTGTCGCTAAAGGCTTCACCCCTGCCACAGATCTATTACCTCATTTAGAAATATTAAGCGAATCAGGTCGCCAAATCTTTTTACAAATGATAGAAAGAACGAAAAGCCAAATTCTCGCTGCACCAGAGGAAGCTTTTACATTACGAAATGCAAGTGAAGACCCAGCTAAGTGGAATTACGTTTCATCTTGCTGGGAATTTGATGCTACGCCAGAACAATTTCAAGTGTGGGTAAAAAGGTTTTATGAATTGATGGCTGAATTAAGCGAAATTACAAAAAGTGCAGATAAAGATCCGAATAGTAAACCTTATTATATTTCTACTACTGCACTTCAAATTGCTGAGAGAACAATGCACCAATTTATTAAAGAAGAAGAAAAATCGTAATACGATTTTTTTTACTGAGACGGTCAAATTTATTTTACCGAATAAATTTATTATAAAGGAGTAGATTAAATGGACATATTAAAAAACCGGAATTTCCTCTTATTATTTTTAGGGAGAATTTTTACAAACATAGGAGATAGCTTGTATTATGTAGCAGCGATGTGGCTCGTATATAGGCTAAGTGGCAATCCTTTTTATTCTGGATTAGCTGGTTTCCTTACGTTATTACCTTCTGCATTACAATTTCTTACCGGTCCATTCGTTGATAGATGGTCAATAAAAAACACCCTCGTCATCACACAAGTTTTGCAATGCATTCTTATTTTAATCATTCCTATTACACACTACTTCGACCTATTAACAGTCCAATTACTACTCATCATCATGCCCATCGTAGCCTTTATCGAACAATTCGCCTATCCCGCACAATCGAAAGCTTTACCACTTCTACTGAATAAAACACAATTATTAAAAGGAAATTCACTCTTCTCATTTGCGTATCAAGGCATCGATTTAATTTGTACAACTCTTTCTGGCATATTAGTAGCACTACTAGGTGCCATTACTTTATATGTGATCGACTCTCTTACATTCGCGATTACTGCCCTTTTATTTTTTTCATTAAAAATGCCAAAACAAACCGAAACGGGCACATCACTATCAACTAAGCAATATTTCTCTGATTTAAAAGAAGGTTTTTCAATCGTCTTCCGTTCATTAATGAGCGTATTCTTAATCGGTTCAGTAGTCGCTAATTTTTCAATCGGTATGACGATGGCCATACTCCCTTCTTTCGCTGATTCTTTAGGAGGCGTGAAATCATATGGCTTCTTCTTAGCTGCTATATCAGCAGGTAGTCTCATTGGTGCATTATTCAGTTCCTGGGTTGGCAAACGTAATGTTGGCCATGTCTCTATTATTGGCTTTGCGACTGGCGCTATCTTTTGGTTTCTCTCTACAATCGTACCGTTTCAATGGCTATCTATTCTCTTATTCGGCCTAGCTTGGATTCCAATTGGAGCCACGAACATATTATTCGCGACAATTAGTCAAATTGTAATTCCAAATCAATATATTGGACGTATCAATTCAGTGATGCGAAGTATGGGCACAATCGCTATGCCGTTCGGTTCTCTAATTGGTGGATATACGGCAAATGTATTTAGTAGCCAACTCATTTTCGCACTCGCTAGTATCGGAATTTTATTCATTTCTCTTGTATGGCTGCTTCATCCGAAATTACGGGCTTTGCCGAAAGCTGATGAGATTACAACGGATACTTTTGGGGTTCGGTTTAAGGAAGAGCGCGGGAAAGGTGCGGCTTTATAGCAAACCAAACATAACCCCGTTCTAAATTGGGGACGGGGTTAAAAATATAGTTATTTCATTTTGGATGTAAAATACTTCACTAAAAATATAACAATAAAGTCGTTTGAATATCTAAATTTTATTCAACAATAGCACCAACTTAAAACGGCAGTTAACGCTTTGATGGCCAAGCACTCTGCATTTTCCTTAATTGAATAATTTGTCCTGTATGATAAGCATCGTGAAGCATAATATCCAGTAACTTACCCTCAAGTGAATTTTGTTCAAGTTCTTTTTCAGAAATTGCACTTAATACCTGTCTTAAATTACATTGAGCATTTTCAGAACGTTCAACGACCTCCTTCCATTCCTTATCACCATTAGATTGCTTAGTAAGATAAAAGGTTTCATCACCGTCGAGATTATGTGTCCATTCACGGCCTTCCAAGTTTGCAGCAAGTCTCTCTTTGTAATAAATAAGATGATTAACGTTCTCCCAAATGGTTTTCATTCCCTCTCCAGATGGTTTCCACATAGCCTGTTCGGCTGTAAGTCCTTCTATAGCATGTTTAAACGGTGCATACCAACTCTCTTTATCGAATGTTGAATCTAGTGCGTTTAATAACACGTCAACTCGTTTCAAAGTAATTTCCTCCCTAAATAGTTAAAGTTTCAATAAAATCCTTATAACTCTGTAGAGATTCTACATTTTCAAATAAACTTCCTCCTAATCTTATTCCACAAACAAGTCCAATTATAGAATAGGATTACTCATATTTTTTCACTTTACATGTAGAATAACGGACAAAAAAGAAGAGGCGTTCGCAAACAGCCTCTTCCATCTATTTCGGAAGTTCAACCCGAACAGTCGTCCCTTCCCCTTTCGTACTATACACCGAAACTGTCCCTTTATGCAGTTCAACAATTTTCTGCACGATTGATAATCCTAAGCCACTACCTTCTACATTTCTTGCCCTTGCCGTATCTACTTTATAGAAACGATCAAAAATACGATCCATTCCTTCTTTTTCCATACCGATTCCGTTATCGGATATAGAGATTATAACGCTAGACTCTAACTCTTCGACAAAAAACTCAACCGTCCCACCATCATTTGAAAACTTAATGCTATTCGTAAAAATATTACTCCATACTTGATGAAGTAAATTTTCATCACCTTGTATTGTAATGTCTGGTACATCAAATTCAACGGCAATATCTTTTTCACGCCATTTCCATTCGAGCATAAAAATGACGTCTTTAATTTGCTTTTGTAGATTGAATTCTTTTATTTGTAATACTTTTTCTTCTTTATCTAAAGAAGCTAGCGTAAGTAACTGTTTACATAAACTAGACATTCGCTTACTTTCGCCCTCGATAATTTGTAAGTAATGGTTTCTTTCTTCTTCACTCATCTTTTCTGTTTGCAATGTTTTCGAAAATCCTTGTATGGAAGAAAGCGGCGATTGAAATTCATGCGAAACGTTCGAAACGAATTCTTGTCTCATTTCATCTAATTCTTTTATACTTTTCGTCATCTTTTGGAAGCTTGTAGATAACGTTCCTATTTCATCTTTTCGTTTTACGTCTAATTCAATTTCATATTCGCCACTTGCAATTTTTTGCGTAGCTTTCGTAAATTTACGAATTGGGCGAACGATATATCCTGCTGCAATCGCAATAAAAATAATACTTAATAGAACGATAAAACCAAGTAAAACCGCTAAGAAAATTCTCATTTCACCAAATTGTTGCTGAATGTCAGGACGAATAAATAAAGCGTATTGTTTATCACCGTGTTTTAACGGTACACCGACACTATTAATTAATTCATTATCGAAGAATCCTGTAATAAAGAGCCTCGTTGGATATGTGGAAACACCATTAAACGTTTCCCCCTGCAATACTTTACGAACCGTATCATCACTTATCGTTATTTTACGAAACGCGTTGCCGATACGCTTTCCATTCATTTGGTCGTCTACAATATAAATTTCATACCCTAACTTCGCAATAGATTGTAAATAATCATATTTATTTTCTTCATTTTGCTTTTCATATAACGATTTAACTTCCTCAGCATAGTTTAAAATCTTTTCACTATTATACGGTTTTAACTTCACTTGATAATATACATTCGTTAATAAAAAACCGATAATACTACTAAGAAGCATAATACCTACTGTCATAAAAACGAATCTAGAATATAGTGATTTCATTTTATTTCAACTCCAACTTATAGCCGAGTCCGCGCACTGTCGTAATTTGAAAATCATCTGTTCTTTTTGAGAAACGATCTCGTAGTCTCTTCACATGAACGTCAACCGTTCGTTCGTCCCCTTCGAAATCCATTCCCCATACTAATTCAATTAACTCTTCTCTTGAAAATGTTCTTCCAGGATAACTAGCTAATTGCGATAATAATTCAAATTCCTTCAGCGGAAGCAAAATCGTTTGACCGTTACACTTTACTTCAACACCTTTACGATCAATTGTCGTCCCGTGAAGTGTAATAATGTCTGCACTCAACATTTGATAACGGCGCAACAAAGCTTTCATTCGAAAAATGACTTCAGCTGGCTCAAACGGTTTTACAATATAATCGTCCGTACCAGAAATGAATCCTTTTTCTTTATCAACTAACTGATCTTTCGCAGTTAATAAAATAACCGGTATATCATGATACTTCCGGATTTCTTCACATAACGTATAGCCATCAACAAACGGCATCATAATGTCTACTATCGCAAGATGAATATTTTCCTTCTCTAAAACGTCTTGCGCTACCTTTCCATCTTCCGCTTCAAAAACTTTAAACCCCTCTTTTTGTAAATGGTAATGCAATAATTCTCTAATATGCTTATCATCATCAGCTAATAAAATATGTATCATCTTCATTAAACCCTCTCTCGTTCATCCTTCTACATCCTTACATTAAGAAACAATTGGATTTTTTGCAAGAAAAAGAAAAACAAACCAACATTTTAAGATAAATAAAAAAGAATCTATTTTGAAAAAAGATTATTCAAAATAAATTCTTACGTTTTAGTATTAAGATTATTTTAATGAAAAGTAATTTCTATGCTTTAGAAATATCAACAAATCCTTCTCCGAACACATCACGAACATCGTGTATAGCGATGAACGCAGCCGGATCTGTAGTTTGAACAATCCGTTTTAGCTTCACTACTTCTTGCTTATTAATAACAACATAAAGAATTTCCTTCGGAGTTTTCGTGTAATAGCCATGACCTGAGTACACAGTAACCCCTCTGCCCATTAAGGTAGTTACCTTCCCGGCAATTTCATTCGGGTTATCAGAAATAATCGTAATGGCTTTCTTCGGATTTAAACCTTCAATTACAAACTCCATCACTTTCGTTGCTACATATAGCATAATAATTGTTATCATCAGTTTTTCTGCACCAATGATGAAATAAGATGAAAACGCAACAATTAAATCGAAGAACAGTAAACCATAGCTAATGCTCCATCCTAAATATTTATGCGTCATCCTTGCTAAGATAGTAGTACCTGCAGTTGTTCCGCCAACGCGAATAATAAGGCCAATCCCGCACCCAATAAATATTCCTCCGAAAATGGCATTTACGAGCATTTCATCAGAAGCAATCGTCCAACCTTCTGTTAAATGAAGAAATAGCGAGTTCGTAACTACAGCGATAATCGTATAAATTGTTGTGATCTTGTTTAAAAATTTATAACCAGCTATTAACAAAATCGCATTTAAAATTAAGTTGACTAAACCTGGTGACCACTCAAATAAATAGTACGTAATAATCGTGATACCTGTTACCCCGCCCTCACCAAACTCGTTCGGGATAACAAACAAATTGACACCTAACGCAAAAAGAAATGCACCAATAATAATAAAAATAATGTCTGTCGTTCTTTTTTTCATACAGTACCTCACTTCTTATGTAAATATTTATTCTGCTATAAACTCTCACCATTATATCGTGGAATATTCAAATCGAACAGTGGTTTATTTTTATTTTAATATAGGGTAATAAATCAACTTTATCCTATATCCACATGTAATTTAAAAAGTAAAATAACTGTATTTATTATGTACTACAAATAAAGTTTTGATTTCACATGCAGTTCACCCTAAAAAATGTATATGAACACTCTCACTCGCACAAACTTCAAATACAAAGCAAATAGGCGAAGCTATAGAATAGACTTCGCCTCAAGCGTGTAATCATAGAGATTTATATGAGATTTTATATTCATAAATTCCAGAAATAAATTTACTTATCTTTCTCCATATATTCTTTAATCTTTCGTTCTTCCCACTCTTTTCCGAATATCCCAAATGGAAAAGTCGTCAATCCGTGTATAACGATACCAATCCCCCAACCTGCAAGTGGATATAAAAACCATAATTTACTTGAATCAGAACTTATATTTATAATAAAAAGCATTAAGTTCACTAGTATATAAACCGTTAAATGAATGTAAAATGCTTTTAAATTCTCCATTCTTTTTTTAGCTCGTAAATAAACATCATCTCGCTCCACCCTTAAACACCTCTTTCAATATTGTATTTTTAACCTTCGCTCCAGTGTTAACATCATATTCTAATCGGAAATCCAGTATTCTCAAAAAAACATAAAACAAAAAAGTACCCATCGAATTATCATACATATGATGATTCGATGGGTACTGCATGATACATTTGTTATTTACAAGCGTCTAATTAAGACCAAATCCAAACATCATCATTATTTTCAACGTCGCTCTTTACCTCATGAACTTTTTCAATGTTGTCCGTTGTGTTCCAGTTAATAGAACTTCCGCCCCATCCTACAAACTTCATATCAATTTTTACTTTCTCACCAGTATGAAATACTTGTCCCTTTGTTAAGAAAACGTCAATACTATCTTTCTTCCCATTTAGTGATGGATACTCAACTACGACATACTTAGTAGAACCGTCTCCCTCATCTTCCATCGTTCCTATTTTTGATACTTCGCCAATTACATAATCAGGTGAGCCATCTTCTTTCATGTGCATACCTAACTTGTTTGTTGTATTTTCAAATGCAGTTGCAACCATATATTCTGTAAAATTACGCATCATAGATCCAGTCGCTTTTACTTCGTCTCCTATTTTCACATTTGAAAGTGAATCCATATACACACTAACAGGCTCCTCATATTGCTTAGATTTCACAACAATTACACCGTTATCTACTTCTACTACTCGCCCTTCTAACGTCGAGAAATTTGACTCAATAGAAGCGGCACTCGCTTTTGATAGTTCTAATCCTGGTACATTCGTTCCTGATAATGCTGCGATACCTAAAGCACCTGCTAAAATTAATTTTTTCATACCCATATGTAACCTCTCCATTCATGATGATTTTATTTGTTTGATTGGCTAAGACCAACATGTAATCATTATAGTTACAGGTTATAAAAATAACAACCACTTTTCTCATGCAATGTTGCATACTGTAATTTTTAAATATAAATCGATTATTCCTATATTCAACACTACTGCTAAATTCTTGAATATCAGCAGGTAAACGGATTGATGATGAAGAAACTACTGTCATGCAGCATATTTTTCAATGCTACGGTTTGTATAATCGTAGTTCATTACATTATGTAGGGGCGGAATTCATATGTTAATAAAACCAAAGAGATTACAGGCAGGAGATATCGTAGCAACAGTAAGTGCTTCATGGGGAGGAGCGGGTGATTCTAAGCTAAGATGGCGTTATGAGCAAGGAGTAAAGAGATTAGAAGAAGTATTCGGGCTTACAGTTATCCCAATGCCAAATAGTTTAAAAGGTAGCGAATACCTTTATAACAATCCAGGGGCTCGTGCGGAAGATTTAATGACAGCATTTAAAGATACGCGTGTTAAAGCAATTATTACGAATATTGGTGGCGAAGATAGTATCCGTTTACTACCTTATATTGATTTTAATGTGATACGTGAAAATCCGAAAATCTTTATGGGGTACTCTGACGATACCGTGTCACACTTATTTTGTCATAAAGCAGGAATTTCCTCTTTTTACGGTCCAGCAATCTTAACCGATTTTGCTGAAAATATAGAGATGGATTCATATACGATTGAAACAGTGAATCGAACTCTCTTTTCAAATGAGATTATTGGTGAAATTCAACCAGCTAACGAATGGACGAGTGAGCGTTTAGAATGGATAGAAATAAATAAGGATACAAGACGTACGATGCAGCAAAACAACGGATATGAGGTCCTTCAAGGATCTAGGACTGTACGAGGGCGTTTAATTGGTGGTTGTATTGAAGTATTGGAATTCGTAAAAGGAACGGAACTTTGGCCTGAGAAAAAGCATTGGGAGAATAGTATTCTATTCTTTGAAACATCTGAAGAACATCCAGAACCAAATTATATAAAGTATTGGTTGCGAAATTATGCAGCGCAAGGCATTCTGCAAAAAGCAAAGGGAATCATCTTCGGTAAACCGAAAGACGAAACATATTATGAAGAATATAAACAGGCAATACTTAAGATTATGAAGGAAAATAATTTAGAAGATTTGCCGATTCTTTACAATTTAAATTTCGGCCATACCGAACCGAAGTTTATTTTACCTTACGGTGCGATGGCAGAAATTGATTGTGAAAATGGATCTTTCTCTATTTTGGAAAGTGGAGTGGAGTGAAACTTTCAATAAGTAAAGCCATAAGTTTTATAATTATGTTTTCCTGATCCTAGCGTATTTTTATTTTATTAGCTTGATAGCGATATGGCAGGACTCAAATCAATAAAAACACTCCTATGAGATATGACTGGGAATTGTTACTTTTTAAATGATATGGAGATTACTTATCTAATGATAAAGGGGGATTTACGTGTATGGAAGTAACATTTACAGTAAGGAAATGGGATGAAAAACCAATTGATGATACTAGAAAAGATTTCCCTATTAATATTGCCCATGTTGAATATGATATTGATGGGGAATTAAAAGGAAAAGCTTTTGTTGAATACTTATTATATTATTTAGACTCAAATATAAATGATGGTCACTTGGCTACTGCTAAAATTTCTGGATTTTTACACTTTGAAGGAATTTATAAGGGGCAACAAGGAACATTTACAGCTATAGAGCAAGGAATATTTGATAAAGGAAATTTAGATTCCCCAGGAACAATTATTAAAGCTACCGGTAACTTAGAAAGTCTGAGAGGGTCCTATAACTATCAGTTTACAGGTCAAACTAGTAAACTAATTTTAGAATTTGAAATTTAGCAAAATACCCTATAATTTAGTGGAAAGGACATTTCTTGTAATACTAAGAATGTCCTTTTTATTGACGAGCTTATCCAACTATTTTCTAATCGTTAAGAAAAGAACAGAGTATAATACATAAAATTTTCGTTATGGGTGGGAATTAAAACTCTAAGCCTGAGAGGCATGGGCTCCCACTTATTCATTACTTCTCCTACCAATTAAAGAATAATCCCTGAAAAACTCCCCTTCAATACTTCTTTTTCAAGTTGATTCATACATGTAAACATCGCAATAATCTTCGTACGATTTTTTTCATCGGGTTCAAATTTTTCAATTGTTACGTCACATCGAATCGTATCCCCACTAAAAACGGGACGTAAAAATTCAAAATCCATCTTGCGAGCTAATACGTTATAATCACCGCCAACTTTCGTAGGCAGTGTTGATGTTAAAAGTCCTTGTACAACAAATCGCCCTTGTTCATCAGGTGTAACATGATGAACTCCCTCATCCTTAGATACCTCTGTAAATAAAACAACATCTTCTCTTGTAAACGTTCGCTCAAAGGTGATTTTTTCGCCTACTTGCAATTTCATTGATACCCCTCCTCGAAAACACTTTTAAAATAAGAAAAACCGAAACTAAAAATCATTTCGGTTTTTCAATCTAAAGAAGTCTATATTTACTTTAAAGAATGTACAAACAACCCACTGCGCAGTTTCGGTTCAAACCACGTTGATTTTGGCGGCATGACTTCCCCAGCGTCTGCGATTGCTAATAAATCTTCCATTGACGTTGGATATAATACAAATGCTGCTTTATATGCACCGCTGTTCACAAGGCGCTCTAGTTCTTCTAACCCGCGTATTCCGCCTACAAAATCGACGCGTGAATCAGATCGCGGATCATGTATTTCAAGTACTTGGCTTAATAGATGGTCTTGCAGAATAGACACATCTAAACCTTTCACAAGGTCGTTCGCATCAAACGTTTCCTCTTTCACAGTGAGCTTATACCACTTCTCGTTTATATACATACCAAATGTTTTCGGCTCATTCGGTTTATACGGAGAAACATTTGCTTCTTCTACATAAAAATACTGCGTAATTTGCTTTAAAAACTGTTCCTCTGATAAGCCGTTTAAATCTTTCACAACTCGGTTATAGTCCCAAATTGATAATTCATCGTGAGGGAATAGAACGGATAAGAAGAAATTAAATTCCTCTTCTCCTGTATAATTCGGATTTTGTTCTCTTCGCATAAGTCCTACTTTTGCTGCTGATGCAGAGCGATGATGTCCATCTGCAATGTACAAGTTCGGAATATCTTCAAATGCGTTTATTAAAGTGGCAATTACACCTTCATCTGCAACCTTCCAAGCAACATGCTCAACGCCATCTTCTGCTGTAAATGTATAAATTGGCGCATGTTCTTCTTTCCAGCTGCTAATGAAACGTTTCACTTCATCTTTTTTACGGTACGTTAAAAAGATAGGCCCCGTATTTGCATCACACACATCAACGTGACGGATGCGATCTAATTCTTTTTCATGACGCGTTCTTTCGTGTTTTTTAATTGTATCATCATCATACTCATCAATAGATGTACAAACGACAAGTCCTGACTGCGTTCTTCCTTGCATCGTCAGCTCATAAATGTATAATGCTGGCTCCTCATCTTGAATGAACACTTCTTCTCGTATAAATTGCTTTAAATTTTCACCCGCTTTTTCATATACGCGATCATCGTACGGTGAAAGTGCCGGATCTAAATCGATTTCTGCTTTATCAACGTGTAAGAAAGAATACGGATTGCCTTTTACAACTTCTCTTGCCTCTTCACTATTTAATACGTCATACGGTAAAGCCGCAACTTGTGCTGCTTTTTCTTCTACTGGACGAATGGCCCGAAACGGTCGGATTTTTGCCAACTTCCTCTCTCCTTTACACAATCATTCGAACGGCTACAACACCTGAAATTTTGCTTATATTTTCCACAACATTCTCTTTAATTATATCATCAATTCCGTTATCAATATCAATCATTGTATACGCCCAAGAATGTTTACTACGATTAATCATATCCGCAATATTTATATGATGTTCTGCTAAACATCCTGTAATTTGTCCTACCATGTTCGGAACGTTTTGATGCATGATTGTAATACGTTTCTTTCCGATATACGGAAGTTCTACGTTAGGATAGTTGACTGAATTACGAATATTTCCTGTCTCTAAATATTCACGTAATTGACGTGCAGCCATTACTGCACAATTTTCTTCCGATTCAGATGTAGATGCACCAAGATGGGGCGTCGCTGTTACATTTTTCATCTTAATCACATTTTCATTCGGGAAATCCGTTACGTAATGTGTAATAACATCTTCTTCTAATGCTTTTTGAAGAACATTTTCATCTACAAGTTCCCCCCTTGAGAAATTGAATAGACGCATTCCTTTTTTCATCGTCTCTATAGCATGTTCACCAATAAGCCCCTTCGTTTGATTCGTAAGAGGAATATGAAGTGTAATATAATCACACGTTGCAAAAATTTCATCTAGGCTAAACGCTCTTTGCACATGTGTAGAAAGGCGCCAAGCTGTTTCAACTGAAATGTAAGGATCATATCCGACAACGTCCATTCCTAAAGCTAGCGCATCATTCGCGACTAAAGCACCAATTGCACCAAGGCCAATAACCCCTAGACGTTTCCCCGCAATTTCTGATCCAACAAATTGTTTTTTCCCTGATTCAACAAGCTGAGGTACTTCTTCACCCTCTAGATTTTTCGTCCAGCTTACTCCATTAATAATGTTACGTGAGGACATAATAAGACTTGCGATAATAAGTTCCTTTACGGCATTCGCATTAGCCCCTGGCGTGTTAAATACTACAATCCCCTTTTCCGTACATCGATCGACAGGAATATTATTTACACCCGCACCAGCTCTTGCAATCGCCTTTAAATCTTTTGAAAACTCTTCTTGATGTAAAGAATAGCTGCGAAGTAAAATGCCGTCTGGATGATCCATTCTATCCCCTACTTCATAGCGCTCTCCGCCAAGAACTTGCAAACCTTTTTCTGCAATTTGATTTAACGTTTGAACACGAAACATATCCCCATCTCCCTATCTATTTTCAAGCTCAAATTCTTTCATATAATCTACTAATTGCTGCACACCTTCCACTGGCATCGCATTATAAATACTAGCGCGCATGCCACCTACTGAACGATGTCCTTTTAACGTAACGAACCCGCGTTCCTTCGCTTTTTGTAAAAACTGATTATTTAATTCTTCTGACGGTGTTGTAAACGGAATGTTCATAAGTGAACGATACGTAGGATCAACTGGTGAAGTAAACAATTTAGATTCATCTAAGAAATGATAAAGAAGTGACGATTTCATTCTATTTTGTTCTTCAATCGCAGATACCCCGCCTTGTTCTTTTAACCACTCTAGTACAAGCTTCGTTACGTAAATACTAAAAGATGGCGGTGTATTATATAAGGAGTTATTTTTACTATAAGTTTCATAGTTTAACATTGTAGGACAAGAGCGATTTGCCCCGCCAATTAAATCTTTTTTTATAATAGCAATCGTTAAGCCCGCTGGCCCTAAATTCTTTTGTGCTCCCGCATATATGAGGCCAAACTTCGTAACATCATATCGTTCTGATAAAATATTTGAGGACATATCCGCAACTAGCGGCACTTCTTCGAGATGTGGAATATCCACATATTTTGTCCCCTCAATTGTATTATTCGTTGTTATATGTACATAATCTAGTTTTTCATTACCGAGTAAACCATCCAATTTAGGAATCGTAGTAAACTTCTCTTGTTCAGAAGAAGCAATCACTTGTACTTCCCCTACTTTTTCTGCTTCTTGCAGTGCCTTTTTAGACCATGAGCCAGTCAGTACATAACCTGCTTTTTTGTACGTATTCATTATATTTAACGGTATCATAGAAAATTGTAATGATGCACCGCCCTGTAAAAATAAAACTTCATACCCATCAGGAATGTTCATTAATTCACGAAGCAGGCTACTCGCTTCATCAATAATACTTTGAAAATAAGAAGATCGATGACTCATTTCCATAATAGACATGCCTGTCCCGTTATAATTTAAAAGCTCCTTTTGCACCTTCTCTAAAACTGGCAAAGGGAGTATTGATGGTCCTGCAGAAAAATTATACACTCTCTCCATCACCCAGATGACCTCCCTATTTCTCATTTTATTATTTTTTAAACTTTCTGAATTATAACCCACAATACAATATACGGTCAATTTCTTTTCTAATATTATGTCTCAAGACGCGATGGAATCGCTTGCACGTGCATACTATATGTAAACATATAAAAAAGTGTTAAGTACATAATCGTACTTAACACTTTAATAATAGAAGAATAATAGCTAATTGTCCGTAAAGAACCGATCAAAAATTTGATAAATAGCAGAAAGACCAAAGAGCCAATAAATAGTGTCCACAAGCGCCGGCATAGAACCAAACCATTTCTCAACTACATTGTAATCTAACGCTACAAACAACCAATTCAAACCGCCAAGAATCACCAAAATTACTGTAAGGTAAGACAAAAATTTCATTATGATTGCCCCCTAGGTGATAAGATGGTGAAAGGCCTTTCACTAGAAATATATGTAGGAAACTTCAAAACTTACCTATTTTATAAAATTTATTTTCGATACCATCCGTTAATAACTGCCTCTGCTTCTTTACTATGTATTTGATACGCATGTGTACTATCATTAGAGCCAATAAACCAAATTGAAAAACCTTTAAAATATGGTTTCGGTTCTAATACATCTCGGTAAGCGCGCCAGCCATTTAATTGTACATCTTTTGAAAATACATTTGAAACATCTGGATTCCATGGATTTTGTAGTCCTAGTTCACGCGCTGGTACGTTAAATCCACCAAAATAAACTGGCTTTCCTGTTGCATTATGTAATTGTTCCAGTTGTTGAACAACATTTTGTCCACGATTATATACTGTTGTCGCGAATAAACTTTGCTTCACTTCTTCGTATGATGGATTCCTTTTTCCTGAAACTTCAAACCAACTATCGATACTAACAATATCCACCTTTTTTAAATACGGACGATTTATTTTCTCTTTAAACTTCGCTTCATAAGAAGGGTCCCAGCTTGCTGTTAACCACCAGTTCATTTGATACAAAACATTTCCTTTATACTGCTGACGGACAAAATTAATCGTATCGTTCCAATATCCTTCTGCATATTCCATATTAACGAAATTAGAAGCAATCTTTAGTCCATACACATTGTATTTACTTGTAATAGAATTAAAAATATCTTGTAGAATAACCGTTTTCCAATTCCAGAAGAAATCATTAATATTACTTGGATTCCATTCTGTTTCTCCAACATTCCCCTGCTGAATATATGGGAACGGTTCCACTATAACTTGAATATTACGCTTTAATAATTCTTGAATTAAAATGATAGCCTGTTTCTTTTGCGCCTGATTAATTACCATGTTAGTAGAAGTCACATTCGGAATATCTACTTGAATCGGTACATTTACTGTATTTAAATTTAAGCGCTCTACATCAGCTAACACTTTCGCTACATTTCCAACTTCCCATACCGTTACGTTTCCTGATTTTATTTTTCCAGGTTGAACAGTATTTACATCTGCCTGTACGTTTCCTTGAAAACAAAAAGAAAACAACATAATAAACACTCCTAAAAAACTTATTAAACTCTTATTTTTCTTCACAACTTTCCCCCTATAATTTTTGGCTTTCTTGATTATTTTATACAATGTTTCACATATATTCCAGAAAAAATCACATGAAGTTTTCATTAATAAAAGCATTATTCATATAATTCTCCTGAAAATAGTAAGATAAATAAAAAAGAGCGGATTTCCGCTCTTTTTTATCCTTTTACAATTGAAATTATTGAATCCCTTCTGGTAACTTAATTGAATCAAACTTTTCATATGAATCAATCTTTATACTCACAACTGCATCCAACTTTTCCTTATCTGTACTAGCTTTTTTATCTGCGTTACTTTCACTCACTTTTATAGTTGTTCGCATCTCTTCAAATTTATAATCTTTTGTTATTATATATTCAATGTTAAACGCATCCATACTAAATCCTTCCGTTAATTTTTTCATATCTCCATTAATTTTTTGTAACGTATCTACTGCTTCTTTTCCCTTTAATTCAAGTGTAAGTTTATATGTGTCCCCATCCTTCTTTGCTTTCATTTTCTTAGCCAAAGCTTCCGGTAAATCTAACTCATTCAGTAAATTTTTACTGACCATTACATCATTTACATTAAATTGATCATTAGGTATCGTAACTAACTCTCCTGTATCAGGGTTTTTCACTTGAGCAGCGACCTTTCCATCTACTTCATACGTTACAATATCTGTACCACTTATTTTCATTTCAGCTCTAGAATTCTTCAGTTTCGGCTCCATCTGTATTTTCATTTTAATCTCTTCTGATTGGCTGCTCCCCTTCATTGACATAAGAGATGTCAATGTAAGATATTCCTCTTGTTTTAATCCGTCAGCTGCTTTTTTAAAAATATCCTTCGCTACTAACTCTTTTTCTTTTTTTACAGATACTGTTTTAGGTCCACTTGTTTTTTCACTGCTACAACCAGTTGTTAAACCTACTATTAGAGCCAAACTAGATATTACAACCATTTTCTTCATACTGATTCTCCCCATTTCCCGCTTAAAAATATTTTCATTTCATGTATAGTAAATCAACTGAAATAAATATATATACAATAATTATTTAACCTCTAAACTAAACCAGTTATTCAATCCGTATACTAACGTAACTAATGCTCCTATTACACCAAAAACAACAATATTTATACCAATTGATGAACCGAATAAAACAGCCATCATTGACACCATCAGTAATAGCATGGCGATACTATTTATCTTAATTTCTACTATGTCGCCATCCTTTACTTTCTTTTCTTTACTTCCAAAAAAGAATTGTTTTACTTTAATATTCGCTTCACCTAATTCAAAAGGAAGCGTATATTCTTCGTTATTCTCAAGTTTCATTACTACTTCGTTATCTACCTTTACTGCAACTCTTGCTGCTCCGCCCATTATCCCTGTTGCTCTTATTACTTTAATGCTCATATTAAATCCCCCTATTAGATTTCACTGCAACTATTAAGAAATTCCCCTTGTTGCACACTACTTCATCCTCCGTTTAATAAACATAATATTCCAAAAGGTATTATAACAAGTCCCTGTACAATATTTTGTCAAAATTTGTCGTTTTTCTACAAAAAGGATATTTTATCCATTACCGTAGAAAAAAGACTCTTACAATAGTAAGAGTCTTTTTTCTAAAGTAACACTTTCATTAGCGGAAGGATTATTACTTCATAAAGCTGGGCCATCTGCACATAGGAACATACTATCACTTCGGCTGTAAAGTTAATACTTTCCCTTCAATTCCATCTGTATTTAAAGTAGTCATATGATACGTGCCATTTACCCAATCATCTATTTGATCATGATACCAATCGCTTCTAAAATGTCCTGACTGTCCTGGCCCTACGATATGATAACCGTTTGACATATCCTTCGTATCAATAACGAATCGCCAAGAAGCCCCGTGATTTACAATACCGTTATCGCCGTAACTCGCGGCTTGAACGGTAACTTGACTTCCGCCAATCGGAACTGGTTTCTCACGATTAAAAGCAAATAACGCTAACATACTAGATGATTTTGAAATTGGATGTGTAAAAGCAAGTTGATGGTAATCGCCCCACTTCCACTCTGCAACATCGGGTCCATACTCCTTCTGCAATTTCTTCATTACATTCTCGTACGATGTATGCACAACTTTTGTGAAGCCTCCATACTTAGAAAACCATACACTATTTTCCCCGGCTACTTGTTTCCGAATCAATTCATCAACAACTTGTGACTTTCCTTCAAATAACTCCATCACATCTTTCGGTATTTCTTTTGAAAATAACGTATTCGAAATCTCTTTCATTAACAAATGAAAAATTAATGGTGCCGCTTCATCTTTACTATCGTAAAAGTTCCACTTTGTTAATTGTTTTACGCCTTCTTTCTCTACTTCATTTAAAGCTGTTTTATGTAACTCTTTTAAAAATATTGGAGTAAACTCTTTCCCGTATAAATTCTTTTGATCCATCTGTAATTCTTCTAAATCTTTCACCGTATACTTGTCCTTCTCTTGCAAAAACTCTTGAATACGCATTTGTCTATATGGCTGCGCCCACGTATTGCTAATATGGTATGGATAATTATCATCCACAATTTTATTATTCGCAGTTGAAATAAACCCTTGTTTTGGATTTATTACTTTTGGCAGTTGATCATATGGGATATACCCTTCCCATTCATATTCATCAGTCCACCCTGGCACTGGCAAACTCCCATCACCTTTTTTACGCACTGGTATATTTCCATTCGCTTTATAAGCAATCGTGCCATCGTTTGATGCAAATACAAAGTTTTGAGTTGGTGTATGAAAATCTTGAAGTGCCGTTTCAAACTCATTCCAATCTTTCGCTTTATTCATATTTAATACAGCCTTTAATTCAGCAGAAGGCTCCAAAGCAGTCCATTTCAAAGCGAATACTGTTTTCGTTTTCTCTTTTCCTTTATCCGCAAACTCTGAAATGACTGGACCATGCCTCGTAACCGTCACATTATACGGAATTGTTTTCCCCCCTTTTACTTTAATAGATTCGTCAACAACAGTAGCTTTTTCCCATTTATCGTTATACAAAAATTCATTTTCATTATTAGGGTTTCTCTTTTCAATATATAAATCTTGCACATCAGGACCGGTATTCGTAACGCCCCATGCTATTTTGTCATTGTGTCCTAATATAACACCTGGCACTCCAGCGAAAATAACGCCACTCACATTTAAATCTTTCATTTCAAGTCTCGTTTGATACCATATAGAAGGTGTCGCAAGAGATAAATGAGGGTCATCCGCTAAAATTGGCTTACCTGACGCACTCTTCTCACCACTCACAACCCAGTTATTACTACCGTTAAACTCCGGCGGAATTATCGTTTTTGAAAAACTTTGTGCTACGTCCACATTTGTATTTTTCAGTTCAGCGAGCAATCTAGGGGCATCTTTCGGATATGTAGGAAATATCTCATTTGCTTGCTCTTTCGGAAGATTTTTCAGCGCCCAATAACGAAACGCTTGCCCGTGCCAATGTCCTCCTAAATCAAACGCCATATACTTCCCAATCGTTAAAGTATCAACAATTGACCATTCAGCAGGTTCATAACCTAATATAGTAAACTCAACTGGCAATCTCTTTTCCGCTTTCGCTTCACGTATAAAAGCGTTCACCCCATCAGCAAATGACTGCAAAGCAAATTTTGCTTCCCCATCATATTGACTAACAGACGCTTCTGCTGCTCGCCGTAAACCGAGCGTTCGAAACAATTTATCTCTATCAACGGCTGCTTCTCCAACAACTTCACTTAACATACCAGAAGCTTGCCTTCTACTTAAATCCATTTGAAATAAGCGATCTTGTGCTTGCACATACCCTTGCGAAAAATATAAATCATGTGCATTTTCCGCTTTAATATGCGGTACCCCGTTACTATCTCGTTTCACCGTAACAGCATGTTGTAAATCCTCTAGCTTTTTCGTTCCATCTATCTTTGGCATAGATCTCAGCGTATATACGTTCAAAAAAATCACACTGCAAATAATCAATAAAAGAACGATACTACTAGACCAAATAAAAATTCTCTTACCTCTAGTTCGTTTCTTCTTTATAACAACTTCCATATAACCCCTCCTTTCTCAAACTATTCGCTTCTATTTTGAAAGAACCTTTTAAAATAGAAAAATCCTTATATGCTACGGATCATACAAAATGAATCCTTCCTTTTCTTCACTTAAATCTACTTGCCCTTTCTTACACCAATTCCTCAAAATCCCCTTCACATAAGCGAACGTTCGCTTATTATGTTCAAACGCAATTTTAAGTGCTTCTAGTACTACCTTTCCTGAAACTCTTTGTATCCAATCCTTCAATTCCTTCACGATATATGGGGATAAACTACTAATATGTTGTTCATAAAACTTGTACACTTTACTATTGGGAACGGCCTCTTCTATACTTTCTACTTCTTTCTCTTCAATAACTTCTTGTAAACTACTAGTATCCTCTTCTTCAGGCATACCAAAATGCTGCAATAACAATGGAATCTTCCATTCTTCTTCAAGACATTTACGTAAAAACGTATATATGAATTCTTTATTTTTCACAGTCTTTAACTCACGTAACACACACTTCTCTACATTCGTATTTAAAATAGGGTTATAGTGTAGCCAATTTAGTATGTATAACTCTTTCGTTTCCGCATCGTATAAAATCTTTCCGTATGCAACAAACCTATTTAACAGCTTCTCAACAGTCTCCATACTGTAGCCCGTTTCCAGTTCTGCCACACGCTTCGGTAATATGTAAATTCCACATTGCTTCGTTTTCGTACCAGTTAACAAATATATGTAAAAATAACGCTCCTCTGGCGTTAAATCTAATATGAATTCATCTTGCCAAAAGTTCACCTGCACATTACGGTACACCGCCATCTATTTCCCTCCACTCTTTGCTAGCAAATAAGAAATCCCAATCCTTCAATATAAATATAGGAATGTGGGAGCCGTTTTGGCATTCGAATTACAATTTTTTTTACTACTTACTGTAAAGTAACAAAAAGGTTATTTAATCTTGCTACCAAAAATACAATAGACATCTGTCTATGTAAATGACAGATGTCTATTAAAGTCGTTTAAAAATCTAGTTGTTTCATAGACAATGGATTTTTAGGTGAATAATAAAGTTGCTTCATTTGAGAACCAAATAATGAAAATGAACCCTCATAATAAACATAACAAATAGAGTATTTGCATTTAAACTTTATAAAACTCAAATGTATTTTTTTCTAGACATATTGCTTCATCGGAACTTTTAATAATAATATCAAAACGTTGACTGTATGGATGCATAAACACTTTATACTGAATCCGACGTTCTGCATGAGACCGCCTTAAATAATTGATATCGGCTCCCCTTTCAGCAATATCTCGGCTAGACCTTCTCATTAATTCCGTTTCATCATCTGTATAGAAGTAAATTTTCAAATCAAATAGATCGGGATTAATAAATGCGACACACATTCCTTCTACAATTGTCACTTTGTTTTTTGAAGAAATTAACTCGCTTTTCATATAATGCGTATCTATCGTATAAAAATCTAAACCAGCCCTTACCATCTGAACATCTCTTTCTAAAGCAGACAAATGATGCGCTGATGGATGACAAGCCGTCATTTTATAATGATGATTTTCGTTTTGATATGTATAGTCAATAATTGCATGCTTTCGTATGTCTGAACTAACAATATATGGATCTGTATTAATATAATTCACTTCATTTTGATCTAGTAGGTCTACAAGCATATTAGCAAACGTTGTTTTTCCAGCAGCGCCATGTCCTGAAACACCAATAACAACCTGTTCATTAGTCCTACTAATCCAATTTATGATTTCTTGCAATAACTTATCCATCCTTCTCCCCCTTTTACTGATATACTGCCCTTATTTTAATTAGTTAAATATTGAGATGTCCCCTCATCTTATTATACATGAAAGAAAAAATAGCATAATTATCCATCGTACCATCTCTAATTTTATACAACTATATTATTTGTGAACACTTACAACGACGTTTTATGTTTTCGCGCTTGTTTTGTTCTTGTAGTTGTTCTTGTAGTTGTTTTTGTTTTGTTTTTTCTTAGTGATTTATTACTTGGTAGGTGCTTATGAGGGGCTTGGAAGGGGCTATATAGCGTTTTATTCCCGTCTAATTTAATTACACACGCCTCCTACAATCTTCTTATACTGTGTACACCTATAAAATTATATTCTTTCCGAAAATAAAAGTACTGAATTTTCTTCGTATATCCTTTTACTCTTCATATCTTTTTTATTACATTGGAATTTACCTACTCTTGAACATAAAAGAATAACAGCTATTGGTGCATTCGGCCTTGCTGGAGTTGCAGGTGCATTAGCTGCTACGAAAGCGGGACAATTAGCTGATAAAGGATTAGGACAACGAACAACTGGCATAGCCTTATCTTTATTAGTACTTTCATGGCTCCTAATTAAATTTATTAACTACTCTCTATTGTTACTAATTTTCGGCATTATCCTTTTAGATTTAGCTGTGCAAGCTGTACATGTCACCAATCAAAGTATGCTTTTCACAGTGCGCCCTGAAGCAAGAAGTCGAATCACTGCCAGTTACATGATTTTTTATTCTATCGGTAGTGCAACGGGTGCCATTCTTTCAACAAATGTTTATGCAAAATACGGATGGAACGGAGTATGCCTATTAGGTGTATCCGTTAGTGCTTTTGCTCTTTTATTTTGGGCAATGACCTTACAGCAATCATCACAACTAAAAAAAGAATAATTCATTTATATATTTTCTAATATGCATTTTTCTACAAGACTATAGAATACCATTTACTTTTTAAAATAAATCAACGGCATTTTCATATTAAAAATGCCGTTGATTCCAAACTTTTATGTATGCGATTCGCCATGTCATGTTAATGGTTCCTATACTAACGAAATACCTCTATTACAAATTACCTTTAACTTGTCCAACAATCTCATTTATCGTATTCCGATCAAATTTATCACTAATTTCGTATGGCTTACGATCTCCTACTAATTGTACCCCTACGATGTCTTTTCGGTCCTTACCATATTGCACTTCAATAATAGATCCACGCTCTATTTGTTTCCAAATGTGGCTTGCTTCATCTTTATTATCTAAAATAATGCAGTCTTCAATATTTTCGTCAATCCCAATTAACTTGTTATCATCCATATATCCAATCTCATATTGTTGACGTTCTTTCGCTTTGCCGCTTACTAATATACCTTTGCTACCATATGAATAATCCGTATAGTCCTTTTTTTCCTTTTGTACCTCTTTCGACTTTTGTGCTTCCGTTTTTTCAGCAGCTCCACAACCTGTAATAAGACTGATTGGCATAACCGCTATTAATACAACTCTAGTAAATTTCTTTATCATTTGTAACCAACCTCACAAGTTTAACTTTAAATCCCATTTATCCCCTTACCAAATAATAACATAACACTACAGAGAAGATGCCAAAGATAAAATATTATTTACATTCTCCCACTTTAAAAACCGATGCGGAAAGTTATACATCTATTTTGTCTCTTTCCCGTTTACCTTAATGTAATATTCTCATGATTATAATTAGATGGAAGGTCAAAATCACAAACTGAATTGCCAAGGAATTATAGAAAGTAGACATCCTACTCACATACGATTAGTATTAAATTTGAGAGGTATGGAAAACTCGATAAAAAATATAAACTATATCATTACAATTAAAATGGTCTTTATATTAAGGAAGGAAGTGCACAGCTATGGATTTTAAAACAGTTATGCAAGAGCTTGAAGCCCTCGGTAAGGAAAGAACGAAAAAAATATACATATCTAACGGTGCACACGAGCCAGTTTTCGGCGTAGCTACGGGCGCTATGAAACCAATCGCTAAGAAAATAAAATTAAATCAAGAGTTGGCTGAGGAACTTTATGCCACAGGTAACTACGATGCTATGTACTTTGCAGGCATTATTGCAGATCCAAAATCTATGAGTGAGTCTGATTTTGATCGCTGGATGGACGGGGCATATTTTTATATGCTATCCGATTATGTAGTGGCAGTAACTTTATCAGAGGCAAATATTGCACAAGATGTTGCTGATAAATGGATTACAAGTGGGGATGAGCTTAAAATGTCTGCAGGCTGGAGTTGCTACTGCTGGCTTTTAGGGAATCGCAAAGACAATGAGTTTTCTGAAAGCAAAATTTCCGATATGCTTGAAATGGTGAAAAATACAATTCATGATTCACCAGAACGAACAAAATCCGCTATGAATAATTTCCTAAACACTGTGGCAATTTCATATGTACCGCTACACGAAAAGGCAGTTGAGACTGCAAAAGAAGTTGGTATAGTTGAAGTAAAACGTGATAAGAAAAAAAGCAGTTTACTAAATGCTTCAGAAAGTATTCAAAAAGAACTTGATAGAGGCAGACTTGGTTTCAAACGTAAATATGTAAGGTGTTAAAAGTATGAAGGTGTCAATCTAAGTGAGATTGACACCTTTTTTTATGGACATTACTAGATTAATGGGACTCAAAGTTAAAGAGAACCAATCATTCATTTCCCTCTATACATCTAAAACTTCTTCTTTCAATTTATATACTCTATCTCTTTTCTCATCATCTTTGATAAAAATAAGTTTTCCTTCTTTAACAAAACCTTCTAATATTAAGCATACTTGACCATATGCTTTAGGCTTATTTGTTGTGAATCTTTCATCGGGTATTTTACCAGATCGTATTAATCGTTCGCATAGCTCAAGTACACTTATTTCTTCAGAATTAAGTAATTCCAAAATAGCTTTTTGCAATGGCGATAACGGTACGGGTATCTCAGCTACCTCCACCTTCTCTTTTTCTTCTTCAAATAAATCTTCAAATGAAATTTGATTCATTACATCTTTTCCTTTCTCACAATTAATTTATATAACATGAACTGAATCCTATATGTACTGGAACTTTAAATATTATGTATTGTTATGTAGTACTTACCTTATTACATGAATTTCAAACTCATGTCCGTAATTCCATATAGTATGTTTCGATTATACCAAATATACGTTCTGTCTTCTATTGTAGAATTTTTTATAACAGGAATGAAAGTAATAGTGAACATTTATCTCCTTTTCAGTTTTATAAACCATGTAAAAAAACAGAAGAAGTTCACATAATAAAATTATAGTTCCTCATTAATTTTCTACGCTAAAACGCAAAAAAGCACTTGTTGCCTTTAATTGACAATCAAGTGCTTTAAGTTCATATGTTTTTAAGTAGCGTAAATTTGTAGTAACAGTATGACACCTTTTGTACATCATGACAAATACTATATTAAAACTTACGAGTTTGTACGAGTTCGTTAGTTTAATATACATTCCATGTTGTTTATATTTATCGCCCGTTAAAATGTCATCTCGCCTAAGCTCGTACTTTATTTTCTATTCTATCATTGCACACAGTACTCCATGACGGTACAACCATCATGAGTCTTTACTTTTTAACAGCCTGTTTTAAATTGCAACATCCTGATAACCTACTTCAATTATTTTTTCATTTAATAGACGAAGCCCTAATCCATTTTCTATATCCCATGTACAGTTAAATGTAATTCCAATATCTCGCCCTTCAAAAATATCCGCATATGGAACAACAATTCCATCTAAAGTTATCATTTCTAGTATTTGATCAGGTGTTTCAATTAATGGATAATTTTCATTTAATCCAATATCATAACCTAGTTCATGTCGCTTTTGTTTGTAATAGTCTAATATTGATTGCAATAAACTTGGCTGTAAATCCTCCCAATTCTGCATTAATGCTTGATATGCCATATACTGCTCTTCATCAAACTCTCCATCTTCTTCACCATCTATCATCAAAGATATCTCAGATTCTTTTCCAAAAAAACGAATAATGGTATCCTTAGTCCAACCATACTCATACTCAAGTTCACCAAAAATCGGATCGTTTATAGTCATTTTAAAATCTCCTCTTTTTATTTATTAGCAAACCCTCCAGGTTTAAAAGCTCCTGCGTTTATTTCCCCTACACCACCAAGGTGTCCGAATTCACTATTTATTTTTGTTGGCACGAGTTGCATTGTTTTAACATCATTTAATTCATGCCATGTTAATTTATTTTTTTCTCGATATTTTTTTATATCTCTTGCACTGATTTTACCAGATTCCATCCCAAATTTACTTGCTAATTCAGTTGAACCATTAATCTGGTCAGCTAATTTTTGGTCTGATTGAACAAAATTAGCTCGTCTGGCTTTCCCTCCATAAGTTCCTTTTCCTCCAAGCATATAGTTGATTTCAACTTGTGCCTTTGCTGTTGGTGAAAAATCAGGAACTGCATTTTTATATTGAATACCCTCAATCCCAACTTCATCTAAAATCTGTTTTAATTGACGGTCTGGTGGTGGCTTAAGTATGCACTTAGATTCACCCCGTATTCCCTCAAATTCAACCTTTGGATTCTCTAATGCAGGTGTCTGATTAAGCCTTGCCTCATAAGAACTAGCAAAATCAGTTTGCCTAAAAGCAGGTGGAACTTCAGCCTCTCTATTACCCGTACCCTTAGAAACTTCATCGACTTTCCTTTCGAACTTGCTAATTAGATTTCCAAGCTTTTCCGTATCAACTTGGAGGGACCTCAATCCGAATAAATCAGCCGTTTGACTAAGCCTAACCTTAACAGGAATTGGAACATTCTGATATTCCTTTTTCCACCGTTAAGCCGTGCTCATTCCGTCATAAACAGGAAGCTTGTATTTAACTTCATAAATACCTAGAATATCCGGATGTGGCGTTTTTGTTACACCTTGATTAATATTCTTTATCGGATCACCGAAGTTGTCTAAAATGTACTATTCAAAGTTTTCAAGGTTGTGTCCACCTTTTATACCTATAGTCGGTTTTGCTTTAAAACCTTTTACTTCAATTAAATGCTTATCATAACCAGTCTTAAAATTCACTTTAATTTTCGGATTAACTTTAGGAACTTCACCCGTCCCCTATGTTGTACTTTTAAATAATTCGGGGAAAAAGAAGAGGCTTTCTCTAGGTCGTTAGACCACAAAGAAAGCCCCGTTTAAATTAAAGAGATTAACCAACTATTAACTAATTCCAATCAATAAAATCCTATCATTAGTTTTCAGGAATATATAAATTATCTACAAATTCAGAGAAACTTTTAGAAATTAGTCGGATGTATTCCTCTCTTAACTCGTTATCTTCTTCAAAGTAATCCATATCACAATGATATACACTACCTCTATCTTTCCCATCAATTGATAAACAAATCAAACTCCCCGCGGGGTCAATTCCAATTGGAAGAAAATTACTTGGTACCACTTGCATCAAATTATAACTTCTTAATTTCTCTTCTAGATTTATTTCATTTTCTATTGATAGAGGAAAAAACATTGAAACAGACGATGTTATTACGCCTTTCTTAGTTGTATCATTAGTTTTAAATCTTCGTTGCTCAGTTTTTCCTCCATTTTTAGACAGCAAAAATTGTTTATAATCATCAGGTAACAATATACCATACTTATTTTCGAAATCTTCGATATCTTCAATGCCAATAGGGGTAAAAGTATATTCAAAATCTAAATTCCTCATACAATTAACCTTCTTTCCTGTTCATTTTGTTTTTCTCAATCAGAGTATAATCTCTCAATCAATTCAGAAAAAGAGTCGCATATTAATTTAATTTTATCCTCATTCACTGATTCCTGATCATAGAAAACTACTGACGGAGAATCTTTAGTATCACAGTAATTAAAACAAATAAGTCCCCCAAATGGGTCTCTTGCAAATGGAATAATACCTTCCGGAAGTGAAGTTAATTCATAAACAACTTCTACATTTGCATCTTTGCTTGTAAAACTTAATAGACAATCAAAGACTGCTCCACCCTCATCATCATTAATATCATAAATATTAGGCTCAGGATAACCACCGTTATTTTTTTTAATGCATTCACGGTAATCATCTGGAAATCTGACACCAAATGAATTCTCCACAGCAATAATTACTTGCTCATCTATCGCTCCATCCGTAAATAGCCAAGTTACTCGGCTCATTTTATCATCTCCAAAATAATTTTCTTCAGTTTACCTGTTCTACCGTCATCTCCACCACCCCAAATTGCTCTACCACCTGTATGACCCGCAACCTGATGTTCATAGTAATCAACAAGTTGCATTTTACCAGTCTCTTGATGATGATGCCATGTGACTGATTTTGGCTTCTTACCTAATTTGAATAGCTCAATATCTGTTTGGCTGAATTGTTTTGCTAAGTTTGGATCTTTCATTATATCGTCATATAATTTTTTTGAGAGATATTTAAACTGCACTGAGTCAGGCTCTATATGATATGACTCTGATAAAGATGTTTCATATTTTGAATTAAAAATTGGGTAACCATCTTTATCATATTTAACTTTATAAGTTTCCCCATTTTTCTTAGATGTAAATGTATAAGTAGTAATTCCTGTAGAATCATCTACTACTTTTTCTTCAAAATCTCTTGGTTTATTAGGTTTTCTACTATAAGGAGGTAAATCTCTAGCTGCTTTTGTCATAGCTTCTTCATATTCTGCAGTTCTTTCATTAGTCGGTTTAATTTTTTTAGTTTGAGTACCTTCACCCGTACCCTTAACCCCACCACTCTCCAAATTCGAGATCCTACTCTGAACACTCGACTTTGAGGCATCATGGGCTTCTTGTAATTTCCCGCTATAGTTCGTTCCAGTTCTAGCGACACTTCCATCTGGCAGTATTTCTACACCTTTAAAGATTTGGGATACGGAGTCCACACCTTTTGCTAATTTTCAATTATATAATACTAGCAATTTATGTTAGCCTTAATTCATAAAAAATTACTTTTTATAAATTCAACCCAAGTTTCTCGTTACCACATTTCTATATTATAACATTAACTCAATCGTATCTTTTAAAGCTTCATTTACATTAATAGCCTTTTAAATAAAAAAACTGAAAGAGGATTTATCCACCTTCCAGTTTCTTCGTTCATTATTCTATCGGCCCCATAAATTGAGTAATTAAATAAACATGCTCGATAAGTTTGACTTTTTGTAAGTTTTCTACTTTTTCTGGTCCACCTAGTGCAAGTAAAGGTGTGTAACCAAAACATTCATCAATTTCAAGCCTTCCGTATTTATTTAATGCCTCCTGATAATGCTTCCAATCCAATGCTTTCTCTAAAAAATAATCATCTTTCGTATTTTTAAAGAAAAACTTAAATTTTCCAGCTACTACATCTACCGTACCTTTTCGATACTTAAGTAATAATAAATAGTTATTTTCCCACACAAGAATATCTCCCATACCTGTTGTAAAAATTGGGATAGCTTCTTCATAACGGATATAACTTTCCTTTAATATATCTAAATATTTTTCTGGATTTATTGCTCTTAAGTATCCATTTAACATACTCCCAAACCCATAGCATTTCCATAAATCTATTATTTGATCTGGAACTTTCCCTGTATACTTTTCAATAACCTCTGTTGATGGTTTTTCGAAAGATATAAAATCATTTATATTTTCCATAGTATCCCCCTACTCCGATTTCAATCTAACATTAAGATATATCAATTTTTTTTCTTCCTCTGATAAGGTGTCAGCAACTCGTCTAATTTCCTTATCCACATTACCAATCCTGCTTTTCCACTGCGAACCTATTGATGAATTAATTCTAGAATCACCCATGCCAGTTATTTTTAATGGATTTCCACCCGCAATTTGATCTGGGTCATGTAATGCAGCTTTATCCTTTATCCACTTTAAAGCTTGCTCTTCTGCTTCCCTAAATGAAAAACCTTCTTCCATAAATTCATCTATTTTATCTTGCACAGCTTGTTTTCGTGCTAATCTTTGAGCTGAATTTGCTTGTTTTGATCTTCCATATTTTAAAAATTGGTTCCGATTCTGAATAAACTCATCAACTGTCAATTTCCCCAGCCCATCTTCTTGGTTTTTTAATTGTCGTATAAACTCATCTTCATTATGTTTTGGATTACGTTTAAATTCGATTCCAATTTCGTCAGTACGCGAGCTATTATTACCCACTCCGCTAGTTTTATTACTTCCTTCTAATTTACTATGCCCATGAGCAAGTTGATAAGCGTCATCCTTAGCTGCCGTACTTGCCTTTGAAAACTTTCCAGCTACTTCTCCAACAGTTGAAGATTCTATATAAGGAAGCTTCATTCCTATTCCAGTATCCACCGTCCTAACTGCTACTGGAATAGGAGTATTTTTCATAGCATCTAGTGCATTTTTTAAAGTCTTATTTTCCTTAAGCGATTGTACCACATTTTTACCCAAATTTGGATTAAAACCAGGCATTCCTTCTTTGAATTTTAATAATTTCGCTAAATCTGCTAATTCACTCGTGCCTTTGAATGCTTTTACTCCTTTTCCTACTGCTCCAACAACTGGGATTGCATCTAATCCGCCAAAAATGATGTTTCCTACCCGCTCTTCTTGGCTCAATTTCCTATGTGTTCCCCAGTCTTCTCCGTCGATACCACTTTTGATTTGTACCGCGCCGTATACAACTGCGGCAGCGGCCCCGAGTGGTGGGCAAAGGATTGTTGTGATGATGATTCCTACGCCTATTCCTATGTCTCGCACCATTTCTAGTTTTTTCTGTTCATCTTCTATTGATTTGTATTCAAATCCTCGTGTGGATGGGACTACTTTCTTATATTCTTCATAATTTAGTTTTGCATCTGGATTTTGTTTTTTTAGTTCTTTGTATTCCCCTCTCAGTACGTTATCAAATGCAGGTGAATCTTTAAAAATATCTTCTACAGTTATTTTATCTTTTTTTGTTTTTATTGTTTGCGGTACACTTCCGTATCCCGCGTGCGCATCTGGTAATACTGTCGTTGTTGTAGAGCCAATTCGGTTATTTGTTTCGAAGCTAAGAATAGATGTATCTCTCATTTTTTGAGCGAATTTATCCATTTCTACTAAAAAAGGTTTATCTATATGTTCAGACACCAATCGCCCTGCTTCTCCGCAATATTTTTGTAATGTCGAATAGCTATCAAGTAATTCCCCTATTTTTTGCGATTGATCTTTTGGGCTAAAATGTATACTACCATCTGAGTCTAAATCTCGTATTCTTCCATCAATTCTTTTTAATGATTCATTTGCGTGCCGTAATTTTATGAGTGCATCTTTTGTAATTCGATTCATACCATCTCCCATGTTTTGCCATGGTTCAGGTCTATATTTCACATCCATTTCGTTTTCATCCCCCAGCCGTATGATGATTTCTACAACTTACTTAATCTTTCACGTAATTGTTCGTCCTTTTCAAGCATTTCCACGCATACATTTCCTACAACTTTCGCCGACCTCAAATAGTGTTCAGACAATTCAAGTGTTTTGTGTAATATATCAGGATATTTTTCAATTACTCTCATCGCTTCACCTTTTTGATAAAAATCACTGCTTAATAAACTCTCAATATTTGTTCCAATGACGTCTAAATGGATTTTATATATATTTTCTAACTTCATTACTATATCAAGTAGTTCTTGAAAATTAACTAATACTTCTTCTCCACCACCAGAACCACTATCTCCCATTGATACTTGCATTATTGAATACCTCCTAACGAGAATTGTCTCGGGTCAATTAACTTTTTATATGGCATTTTTAACACGTCATACAATTTCTTATTAACCGCATAGAGGCTCACCCAGTCATATCGATTACGATCTACATCTATTTGAACGAAATCTTCTCCTTCAGTGAAATATAAGAAACATTCCCATTTTCCTCCTCTATTACTTCGAGGCCTCGTATACGTTTCTATCGCTATAACGTCTTTATTTGATAAATCTTTTCCCTCAAATGTTTGTTGTTCTGCCTCTGTCATTCTCTTTGAGAAAAATGTATCTTCTATTTCTCTCGGTTCTCTCAATAAGAAGGGTATGCGTGTTAATAATGAAAAATATACGTCCGGTTTTGGTATGTAGTCGATCTCGTATTTTTTATTTGGTTCTATTTCTGTTAATACAGCCACTCGGTCTTTATCCTCTTTTAAAAAGCCAATTAATACATTATTCATTCTCGTGTATTCATGACAATTTTCATATTCCTTTAATAGCTCAATTATTTGAAAAGCTGCAGGGGTAATTCCGTTTTCACTTGTAAGTAGGCCTTTTTCTTTTAAACTCATAGTTGCTTTTGTGACACATTCTTCATCAAGTAAAATAATTACGTCACGGTTTGGCAATCCAAATATATCCGTAACCCCGGCTGCACCTGCGAGAACATATAATTCAGCTGGTGCAAAATTCCTTTCTTTTCCCATTCTTTTATCCCTCATTTCTCCATCACAACTGTTTTATCGCCCTTACTTCCGATCTATCTCCGTACGTTTGAATACTTTTATCTAACTCTTTCAAAGCTTTCGTATGTCCTTCAAATGCATCTACCAGTTCTGAGTTATATTGAATGATTAAATCTAGATAACTTAAAAAGGCATCTCTCGTTTTTCCATTCCAGTTCGCACATGTAACGTATGCTTTTAAGTTTTTCGCTTCGTTTAAAGAATCCTTCATACCATTTTCTATGTTTTGTGCGTAAGAAATGGCACTTGCAGTGTTACTTCCTATAATTTCAACCTCTTTACCACTCATGTAGATTCCCCCCATTCTTTGTATGCTTAATGGATAAGTTTTTCAATTTCCTTTTTCTTTTCTTCAAAAGCCTTAGTCGCTGCAGCGTATGCTGACGCTTTCTCCGCTTCTGCTTTAGCTTTATATTCCAAATACTTTGCATAAGCTGTACCTTTTGCAGATCCAACATCGCTTAATGCACTTTTAAAATAGGATACTAATGTATTTAATTCTTCATCCTTTTCATGACGTTTTTGTTCAAATTCAACTGCCGGAATTTTATTAGCTTCCAAGCCATTACTTTTACTCTCATAATCTCTCTTCGCTGATTCAGCCTCTTGAATGAATTGCTTTAACTCTCTTTCTTTATCTTTTAAATAATCATGTAAATCATCATACCGATCTCGTTTCCTCGCACTTTCTGTAAAACCAGACGCATTTAAAAAAGCATTGTACAATTCATCTAACATCTTTCTCCCCCTTTATTACAATAATTATGTAGTTAAATTCATATATATAAATATGAATATTCATTACATTAAGAATTAACAAATAATTATTTTTGCATATTGCTATTTTATCAAAGGGGTTTTAACATTTCCATATTTTATAAATAGCTTTCGCATTTTTCTTCAATTGTAATACCTGAAAAGCAGGCAGTCTTTAAGGCCTAATTAAGTAAGTATTCTATGTTACGAATGAAAAAGGATCTGATATAAATATCAGATCCTTTTTCACTGCTTCTTTTATAAATTTAATTTCTTGATACATACATCGTTTCACACGATAACTGGTTCATACGTGCTCAAATTATCATACACAGTTTTTACAATACTAGGCGGAAGGTTAACACATCCTCAGATCCACCTTTTCCTGTGGCAGTGCATAATGTTTAATAGAATCAAAGCATATTTTTACTTGCCTGACTTAATTTTTTCGCTATATTCTTCTAAAGTTAACCCTTTTTCTTTTAGATACACAGCAACTTCTTTTCCTACATAACGATAATGCCATGGCTCATACTTAATGCCAGTAATATTCTCTTTATCTTTCGGATAGCGGAGAGTAAACCCATACTCTGCAGCATTCTTATCTAACCATTTGAATGCATCAGTCGTTTCAAATTTTGCATTTAAATCTTCTACCGTATTCTGCCATTCAACTGAAATAATGTCTAACGCTAATCCCGTATGATGTTCACTTGCACCAGGATACTGAAGATATTCCAATGCTTTAGCACTAGCCTCTTTATCCGACAAACCTTGAGATTTATAGCTTTTAACTGAAGCATCATAATAAGTTTGTTGTAATTTTATAGCTCGATAACCTGATCTTAAATAAAGATTGATTCCCTCTTTTTTTGCAGCTGCTACCATATCCTGATAGGAAGTTGCAATTCTACTATCTATTTTCATATTTGGCTTCGCATTTTGGGTAATACTTGTTAATTCAATTCCTAGTTCCTTTGATAACATATGCTCTCTATTTACAAGGATAATTCTCCAATCATTAACATCAGAGATAGGTAAAACATCTTTTTTATTCGCATTTATCTCATTTTTATTTTTATCGTTATTATTAGTAGTTTCCTGAGATGTTTGCTTTCCACTACAAGCAGCAAGGCTCCATCCCATTGCCAATACCAATGCTAAAATTATAATTTTTTTAATTGTATCTCATTCCCTTTTTGTTTATTAGTCTTTATACCAATTTCCCAACACATCTCTAGGGATATCCTTGAAACTCTCTAAAGAAACGGGGCCGACAAATTTTTTAATCCCATGATTTTTAGAATCTTCATCCGAATAATCTTTTAAAAATTGAATTTTAAATTGTTTCTTACCATCAGCATAGTCGGTTACTGTCGGTACGAGTGCCGCTTGTCGTATACCAAAAGTTTTATCTTCATACTTAACAAATTGTATATAAGATAATCCTCCTACCAATGTTTCTAATTTTTCTTGAGCAGAAATAAGATTTCCAAGAGAATAATAGATTAGCGTTTCATGTCCATCTTTATTTTGTTTCCACTCAATTGGTTGAATTACATGTGGATGATTTCCAATTACTACATCTACACCTAAATCTGTTAAATATTGAGCAACTTCTTTTTGTTGCTTTGAAGGTGTAGAGGTATATTCTACTCCCCAATGCACCATAACAATCACCATATCGGAGCTACTCTTTGCCTTTTCCACATCATTTTGTATCGCTTTTTTATCCATTACATTTAATGCCCAAGACTTATCAGCTGGAATTTTAATTCCATTCGTACCGTATGTATAATTTAGTAACGCAAAACGAATACCATTTTTTGTAATCGTTTTTATTTCATTACGCTCATTTTGATTCTCATTAATGCCTAATGGGATAACATCCGGATATTTCTTCCAGTATTCTCTTGTATTCGCAACACCTTTAATACCCATATCCATAGCGTGATTTGTCGCTTGCGTCACTATATTGAATCCAGTGTCCACTAAAGATTGACCTACTTCTTCAGGTGTATTGAAAGTCGGATATCCCTGTACTTTTAGATTATTTCCTGCTATTGGAGTCTCCTGGTTCACTATAGCAAGATCACTTGATTGAACAGCTTTTTTGATATTTTCATAAATATAGTGATAATCATATGAACCGTCTTTTTGTTTGCCATCTTTAATTACTGCATCATGATATAAATTATCACCCGTTGCCATTACATTCACAACCGATTTTACTTTTTTATCTTCAATAAAATTAGGAGACTGTTGAATGGGACTTTTCTCTACCCAGTTTGGTGCTTTTAATGATGTATCTGTATTTGATTGAGCCGGTGGTGATGAAGCTTTAGATGACTTAACATCTGTATTATCACAAGCGGTTAAAAGTACTAAAAAAATAAGACATAATAAAAATTTATTTTTACTTCTCTGTAAATTATGTAACATGTAATCCTCTTTTCTGTTCTATTACTTATAACCAATTTTAACAAATAACTTTTTAAACAACGTATTTTGGTTTTACACTTCATTATGGAAGGACACTCTGTTACATCTGCTTCGGAATATACGGATAACCGTTTTCCACTTTCTAACAATCTATCGATTCTATTAGAATTGATAGATTGCTAAAAAAGCATTATCCACCAGGATGCCGACTAGATTCCAATCAACATCCTCCATATATTGAATTTGATATACCTCTTCCAATTGTAGTAGCTGGTTAATCTAAACAAGAGAGGAGATATAGCCTCTTCTCTTGCTTTACATTTGTGAGTGGCTCCAAAAAGAGGGAATCGTTGCCATCCCCTCTTTAGATAGTGCAAAATTTTTGTACCTATTTTCTTTAAGTCGAGCGACAATCATTATACGAATCACAATAAGTAAGACCCAAGAACTTATTTTACCAATATATTAAAAAAGTAGCAATATCACCTGCGATTCATATAAAGAAGCCAATTAGGAGAAATGAAAAAGGAAGTCGTTATCTCTATCGTACAATTGATAAAGATGATGTAGCTCAAGTATTAAAAAAGTTAATCTGTACTATTAACAACAGTTAAAAGAAAAAAATAGTTATTTCCTATATCGAAAATTATGTAAATGAATACTGTTATGAAACGACTATACGATGGCACCGTTATATTTCCATAAAACTAACAAACTAAAATACCACGTAACATTACAAGAGTTACGTGGTATGTAAACGATGAAATATTAAATTTTCACTGATTGTTCTTCTTGATAAATAATCTCACCATCAATAATAGTTATTTCTACTTTTAAATCTTTAATTCGGTTTGGATTCACACTTAAAATGCTGTCATTTAATATAACTAAATCCGCCAACTTTCCGACCTCTATGCTTCCTTTTATCTCTTCTTCAAAACTCGCATAAGCGCCATTCCATGTGTATAGTTTAATAGCTTCCATTACACTTATAGATTGATTCACACCAACCTCTATTCCAGACTTCGTTTTTCTATTGACAGCAACATGAATTCCTAATAAAGGGTTATAGTCGGTAACTGGTGCATCCGAACTACCTGCTGCAATGATGCCTCGATCAATATAATCACGAGCAGCGTACATATGATTAACACGATCACCATAGTGCCGTACATATATCTCTCCGAATTCATATGGAAATGGAGGGTTTGGAATTGGAACTATCTCAAGTTTTTTCATTCTCTCTTGTAAATCTGGTGAAGAAATTCCCGCGTGCTCGATTCGATGACGATGATTTTTTCTTGGTGATTCCTCTAACGCCCTTTCTACACAATTTAAATACATTTCAATAGCTTTATCACCTTGTGCATGCACAGTGATTTGATAACCTTTTTTGTGAGCTTCGCCTAACACTTGATAAATTTCTTCCTCATTATAATAAAGAATGCCATAATTGTTACGATCACTCGAATACGACTCACGGGTTGCAATTGTAGGTCCAGTGCTACTTCCATCTGTAAACAGTTTAGCTGGTCCAACCTTGAACCTCTCATCTCCGGTACCAGTTATCACACCAGCTTCGACCATTTTATTAACAAATTCATGGGAGTTATTTATTTGACATATCATTGCATATATTCGGACACGAATATCCCTACTCTTCACAGCTCGTTGTAGTAAACGAAAACTCTCAGGTCCATCTCCACCTGCGTCATGTATACTCGTTATACCAGCTGCAACGAAATGATCTGATGCAATTTTCACAGCCTTCATCATTTCACTTTCTTTATAACTTGCAACTTTACTCATCTCCATATTTGCTGCTTCAATTAACCTTCCTGTAAGCTTTCCTGCCTGATCCTTTTCAATAACTCCCCCACTCGTGTTCGGTGTGTTCTCGTTAATTTGCGCAATTTCTAATGCTTTGCTGTTCACTACGCTTATGTGGTGACAAGTACGAGTTATAATAATAGGATGGTCAACTGAAATGTCATCCAGCTCAGTAATTGATGGATAACGCTTTTCCTTCACAGCGGTTTCATTAAAGCCCCAAGCACGTATCCATTCACCTTTTGGCGTTTCTAATGCCTTCTTTTTTAGGTCATCTAACAAAGCTTCGATAGAATCAATATGTTCAGCTTTACAACTGACAGCCAACTGATTTTGTCCATAAGAAATGAGGTGCAGATGGGAATCAATGAATCCAGGAAGAAGCGTTTTTCCTTGCAAGTCAATTACATCCGTTTTTTCTCCTATAAAACTCTTAACCTCCTCATTCGAACCAACAAATGCGATACGATTATTTTGTATTGCCACAGCTTCGACTACTGTATTCTTTTGGTCGACTGTAATAACTTCTCCATTTAACAAGACAACATCAGCTTTCATAAACTCAACCCTTTCGGAATTACCCTTTTCGAGTAATTCATTCCGTATTTACAGTTACATCTCTCAATAGGATCTTCCGCCTTTTAACAAATTAAAGTTGAGCTAAACACTCTTTTATTGTTGTAACGATAAAAGTAAAGTCTTCCTCTGTAATGTTTAATGGCGGTGCAAATTGCAAAATATTATTGTAACCGGCAACAGTGTCACCATTTTTACCGATAATTAGACCTTTTTCTTTACAAGCATTGATGACTTTGTTCATCTTTTCAATGGAAGCCGGTTCTTTTGTTTGCTTATCTTCCACTAGTTCAATACCTAAAAGAAGACCTTTTCCGCGAACATCTCCTACGTTTGGATGTTCTTTTACATCCTCTAGTTCATCTAACAGTCGTTCACCCAATTTCTTGGAACGGTCAATGAGTTTCTCATTCTCCATAATTTCTAAATTTTTCAAAGCTAAGGCACAAGCTGCAGGGTTTCCTCCGAACGTATTCACATGGCGAAATCGATCATAATCTTCGCTGCCTACGTACGCCTCATAAATCTCTCGTTTAACTGCTGTTGCCGCCAAAGGCAGATACGCACTTGTAATACCTTTTGCCATCGTAATGATATCTGGTTTGACACCGTAATTCATAAATCCAAACGGCTTCCCTGTCCGCCCAAATCCACATATTACTTCATCACAAATGAGCAACGCACCGTGCTTCTCGCAAATTTCTTTTACTTTTGCCATATATTCATCAGGAGGCATCAAAATGCCGCCCCCAGTAATAATCGGCTCCATAATTACGCCGGCTACTGTTTGACTTAACTCCCATGTCATGACACGATCGATTTCATCAGCACTTGCCAGTGTACGAACATCTTCTGGATTACGATACGTATCAGGCGGTGCTACATGCAAGAATCCTTGCCCAAGTGGTTCATATTTATACTTTCTTTGTGCTTGTCCTGTTGCCGCAAGAGCCCCCATTGAGTTACCATGATAAGCACGATAGCGTGAAATAAACTTATAGCGTCCATGATCACCTTTTTGCTGATGATATTGACGAGCAATTTTAAACGCTGTTTCATTTGCTTCCGATCCACTGTTAGAAAAGAAAATAACGTATTCATCATCAAGCCATTCATTCAATTTCTCTGCTAATTTAATAGCAGGAACATGACTTTGTGTCAGAGGAAAATATGGCATTTCTTCCAGTTGTTCAAAAGCCGCTCTTGCAAGCTCTTTACGGCCATATCCAACATTCACGCACCAAAGACCGGACATGCCGTCTAAATAACGGTTTCCATCAATATCCGTCACCCATGCTCCTTCTGCTTTTGTAATAATTAAATTCGTTGGATTAGGGGATGCTCCTTTCATTGCATGCCAAAGGTACTTTTCATCTGCTTGTTTCAAACTTAGTGTTTGCTCTGTCGCTTGCACAATCACCAACTCCATTCTATCCGTTTATGATTTTCTATCACTCTATCAATAACGAGCCGTAAGCATTTTCTTGCGCGTATAAAATTCTACGCCATCTTTTCCATTTGCATGGAGATCACCATAGAAGGATTTCTTATAACCTGAGAATGGGAAGAATGCCATTGGAGCAGGAACCCCAAGATTGACCCCAAGCATACCTGCATCAATTTCTTCACGGAATTCACGAATTGCTTTCGCGCTATCGGTGTATAGGCATGCACCATTTGCGAACGGTGATGCATTAGCAACATGAATTGCTTGCGCCAAGTCTTTTACGCGTATAATAGAAAGAACCGGTGCGAAGATTTCATCTTGCCAGATTTTCATTTCCTGTGTCACATTGTCAAAAATCGTTGGACCGACAAAATAACCGTCACCGTTTGCTGCATCATCTTCACGTCCGTCACGAATAAGTGTCGCTCCCTGCTCTATACCAGATTGAATGTATCCGAGTGTACGCTCTTTATGGCCGTCACGAATAACGGGACCAAGGAAAACATCTTCTTCCAGACCATTACCAATCGTAATTGCATTCGCCTCTTGAAGCAGTCTATTAACGAGCTCATCTGCAACGTCTTCTTCCACGACAACAACAGCCGCCGCCATGCATCTTTCACCCGCTGAACCGAAGGCAGCACTTGTAATTTCTTTCACTGTAAAACTAAGGTCCGCATCTTTTAATACGATCGAATGATTTTTTGCACCTGCAAGAGCTTGTACACGTTTGCCGTTTGCTGCTGCTGTTTTATATATATACTCAGCGACAGGTTGAGAACCAACGAAAGATACAGCCTTCACATCCTCATTGTCAAGAATGCCATTCACAACTTCATGTGCACCATGTACAACATTTAGTACTCCATCTGGAAGGCCTGCTTCTTTAAACAGTTCAGCTATGCGATTCGCCAGCAACGGTGTTCTTTCAGATGGTTTTAATACAAACGTATTTCCGCATGCAATCGCGAGTGGGAACATCCAGCATGGCACCATCATCGGAAAGTTAAATGGCGTTATTCCTGCGATTACTCCGATTGGATAACGATACATCCCTGATTCAACACCAGTAGCAATATCAGGAAGTTGCTCTCCCATCATTAAAGTAGGTGCACCTGCTGCAAATTCAACACATTCAATCCCTCGCTGTACTTCACCGTAAGCTTCTTTATAACTTTTTCCATTTTCCAAGGTAACGAGTTTCGCTAACTCCTCCCAGTTTTCAATCAAAAGCTGTTGGTAGCGAAATAGAATCCGAGCACGCCGAGGTACAGCAACCTTTTTCCATGTTTGGAATGCTTCTTTCGCAGTTGCTACAGCTCTATCCAAATCTTCTTTAGTCGAAAGCGGCACACGAGCAATAGTCTCTCCTGTTGCTGGATTTGGTACATCTTCTACTTGTTTACTTGTGGATTCTATCCATTGTCCACCAATATAATTTTTTAACGTTTGTACATTTTTCGTTACTACCATGGTGAAACCTCCTAATTTTAAGATAGCCGTCCTATGTATGTATTGCATTCACAAAAAAAGAAAGCGCATTCATTAGACGGTATATAAACTTATTTATATACATTTCTCTAACATTACTAATCTTACTCTTATCGATTGCATATGCAGGAGCAGTCATCTGCTTAGCATTTGTCCACTCCCCAGTTCACATTATTTCAGATTAATCTCATGGTTCATCTTATAATTCTTTTTCAAAAATACTGGGCAATCCCATTCACAAACAAGGTCCTTATCCAAGGAAACAACCCAGCCCTTTGTAACATGATACTTTTTTCCATCAACAGTAATAAACACTTCACCGTCTGTCACATAGAAAACTTCCTGTTCTTCTACATGCCACGTTCCTTTATTTGGTTCACCTACCCATGGTTCCCATGTGTTGGCACCTAGTTGCTCTGCTTCTTCTGCTGTAATTTTTTTCGCAAAAAACATGATGATAACCCTCTCTCTTATTAGTAATTTTGACGGAATACGTTCCTATACATCTACTGTTTTAACATTGGTATCTGTATTAACATTGATAACCTTTAAACGTTTGAACTCTTTTCTCATAAAGTATATGGCAATGAGAACGCCTGGAATTTCGGCAGCAGGAGCAGCGTACCATACACCTTCTACACCCCAGAACTTCGGAAAAACAAATAGAAACGGTATCATGAACAACAATATTTTGCTAACACTAATAAACGTTGCGGACCAGTTTCTCTCCTGTGATTCAAAATAACCAGAGACAAGCAAGCTAACTGCACTAAGTGTAAACAAACAATTGAATACAACCGTCGTCCAAATGCCCAGTTTTTGCAATTCAGGATTACCACCGGAAAAAAATGACACAATTGGATCTGCAAAAATGATTAATATAGCTGTCACAATTACAAAGAAGGAAACTGTAAAAATGAGTCCCATCTTAATTGCTTGTTTCACACGATCAAGGTTGCCTGCACCATAATTATAACTAATAATCGGTTGAAGCCCTGTCATTCCACCGAGCGCCGCTAAAGCGAGAAGATTTGTAATGTAACCATTTTGAATCGTGAAAGCTGCAACGTGCAGACCACCTCCGTAGCTTTGCAGTAAATTGTTGGTGAAAATAATTGCTATAAACATCATGAACTGACTAGAGAAAGATGCAAACCCCGTCCAAACTACTTCACCAATCTTCTTAAGATTAATCATCACATCTTTCATTTTTGGCTTCAGTTTTGTTTTACCAAACCAGAAATAAAAGATTAAGAGAACAGGAATCGATTGCGAAATCGTATTAGCCCATGAAGAACCCATCATCCCCATGTCATACTTCACTACCATAATCCATTCCATAACTCCAGCAACAACTGCTGCGACTAACCAACTGTTCATTGACAATATAGGTTTTTCATCGATATTAGCTAAAATACTTAATACAACGGCCAATATCGTTAATGGCAACGAAATCCATAGTAGTCGGCTATATTGCACCGCATACGGAAGTGCTTCATCACTTGCTCCAAATAGAATCATAATATCAGTTTCAAAGACCAATCCAAGTACAGCTATCAAAGTGGAAAGGAAAAGAGTAAACCATAAAGTTTGTCCCATAATACTTCTAGCTTCTTCTATCTTCCCTTTCCCCATTCGAAGTGAAATGACCGCTCCGGCTCCTATCCCCAAAAGAACCCCAATCATACGGGTAATAACCATGACCGTAAACCCAATTCCGATTCCTTCGATTTCTAGCTCCTGAAAGCCACTGACGAAATAGCCATCAATAACCGATACAACTCCTAGAATTACATTAGCCATAATTCCTGCCAAAGCAAACCGTAAATATAGTAACGGAATACTTTTGGTTCCGAGCACTGAATCATCCACCGACTTATTCATTCCTTCTGGCTTCTCTATGTTCGATGACGGACGGTTGTCCACTATTTTCATGAGCATATCCCCTTACAAATAATTTATATAGCAAGTTAAGCTCAATTAATTCACATACCAACCTACAGGCTCGGCATGCTGGTGGATATTGATTTGCTTCGTTTCCATAAAGTGCTCCAGCCCGGCAACACCTAAAGCCCTACCGATTCCACTTTGCTTATACCCGCCCCAAGGACCTTCAACATAAGCAAGATGATAACTATTAATCCAAGTAATTCCCGCACGCAATTTACTAATGACACGTTTTGCTCGGTCCATATCTTCAGTAAATACAGCACCGGCTAATCCATAAATGGAATCATTCGCTTTTTGGATCGCATCTTCCTCATCTTTAAATTTCTGTACAACAAGGACTGGTCCAAAAATCTCTTCCTTAACAATACGCATATCTGCATTTACATCAGCAAAGATTGTTGGTGCGATAAAAAAACCTCGATCAAGCCCATTTTCTGTTAAACGTTTACCACCACAAACTAATTTTGCACCTTCTTCCATTCCACTCTTTATATAATATAAAACGTCATTCATATGAGACTCGGTTGTGAGAGCTCCCATTTCGATATTCTCGCTTTCTCCGTTTCCAACTACAATTTTGTTCGCACGCTCGACCAATCTTTCAACAAACTTATCGTAAATGGTCTCTTGTACAAGCAAACGGGATGCAGCTGAACAAACTTGCCCAGCGTTGTGGAAAATACCAAACATCGCATTATCGACAGCAGTTTCAAAATCCACATCGTCGAACACAATAAGTGGAGATTTCCCCCCTAGTTCCAGTGTAATTTTTTTCATATTGCCCGCGGCTGCTCGCATAATACTTTGACCTGTTTTTGTTCCACCTGTAAAGGCAATTTTGTCAACATCATGGCTCTCTGCAAGCTCATTCCCAACCTTTGAACCAGGTCCCAACACTAAGTTTGCCACTCCGTCTGGAAGCCCAATCTCTTCGATAATTTCAAATAACTTGAATACGCTTACAGGAGTGACGTCAGCAGGTTTAATTACAATTGTATTCCCTGCGGCAAGTGCAGGAGCAATTTGCCAAACAGCTAGCATAAGCGGGAAGTTCCAAGGTACAATCAGTCCACAAACACCAATCGGTTCATGAATAACAATCGTTTCTGAAGAATCATCACGATTGTAAGATTCCTTTTTTATACCTTTAATCAAGTCAGCATAATAGCGGAAGCATTGAACCGATACTGGAATATCTACATAGGTTGTTGCACGAATAACCTTACCGTTATTTGCAGTTTCCAAACGGGCAATTTCAGCTGTCTTCTCTTCAAGACGATCTGCAATCTTATATAGATAATCAGCTCTTTCATCAGCCGATAAATCTGACCAAATTCCGCTGTCAAACGCTTTACGAGCCGCCTTTATTGCTAGTTTCGCATCATCTGCTGATCCATGAGCGGACGTTGCAATAACCTCTTCAGTTGCAGGATTGATAATATTTCGTCTAGCACCCGATAATGCTTCTACCCATTTTCCGTCAATGAACATGTTTATTTCCATAAACACCTCTCCTTTACGCAATAATATCTACCAGCTTGAAACCAATATGTGCTATATTGACCAGCATCGTTTTCTGATTATAGAATGGGAATGTTTTGAGACGTTCCTTTTCAAATCGATATCCACCTGCATTCCCCGTAACGATCCATTGTGCCAATAGCTTACCAAACAATGTTGAGAGAGACGCGCCGTGGCCTGTATAACCAGTTGCAAAATATGCACCTTCTTTAGATTTACCGATAACCGGGAACGTATCAATTGTCACACCGATAAATCCACCCCACCTGTAATCTATCTTGCTTCCTTCTAGTTTTGGCATTATTTTAACCATAGCATCGTACACACTTTGATAAACGGCATCACCTAAGTTCGGACGAATATCACCACCGCCAAATACGATTCGATTATCTGGTGTACGCCTGAAATAGTAAAGGAAACTACTCGTATCAAAAACCATGCGATCTTTAGGAATGACGCTATTCAAAAGTGTTTCTGAAAGCTGTTCAGTAGCAATAATGCGTGCCGAAATTGGCAGTACGCCTTTATTCAATTCAGCCATGATTTTTCCAGAGTAACCATCTGTAGCAACAATAATGTCTTTCGCTGTAACAGTACCTTTTTCTGTAACAACTTTCACACTATTTCGGCCGTACTCAATAGATAATGCTTTCGAATGCTCAAAGATTTTTGCACCAATTGATTTCGCTGCTTCTCCCAAACCAATTGCATAGTTCAGTGGTTGGAATGAGTAACTCGAGTTGTCGACTAAGCAACCATAATATTGCGGGGAATCAATTTCTTGATGCAACTGACTTCGATTAAGCACGCTACATTCATATCCAAAATGTTTGTTTAAGTACTCACTTTCATGTTTCAATCCTTCAAAATGTTTGGCTTTGTAAGCTGCCACAATGTGACCTGTCTTTCTAAAATTACAGTTGATTTGATGCTCGTCGATAATGTTTTTAACTAATTCAACACTAAGCAGAGAAAGATCGTTAAGCTGTCTCGCCTCTTCGGCACCATACTTTTTAGCAAGCTCCTGCATCGTTGACTTATAGCCCGGCAATACCATCCCGCCGTTGCGACCGCTTGCGCCATATCCGATTGTTTCCTGCTCAAGGACAATGACACTCTTTCCTAATTTTTGCAAATGATATGCAGAAGAAAGACCTGTGAAACCTGCGCCAATAATGACAACATCCGCCTCTTCATTTCCTTCAAGAGGTTTTCCTTTATCATAGCTGTTTGCAGTCGCTGTCCACAGAGAGAGCGTATCCATTCGATCCATCTTTTCCATAGCTAATCCTTCTCCTTTCGTGACATGTATGTTACAATACAGTCAAAAATATTCGCAATATTCACTCTTATTGAATTAATAATATGATTTGGAGTTTCCTCCAAGTCAATAGTCATTTAAGAGTTTTTTGAATTCATTTTACGAAAAAAGTGGAGTAACTCCACTTTTTTCATCGGAGGGACACATCTATGAAAATTGGTGCATTTGCAAAACTTTTTCATGTTACGACTGATACCGTTCGTTATTACATTGAACTTGGATTATTAATACCAGACAAAAAAAACACCCAGTATCAAATGAACCAATTGTGTTTCGACGACATGGCTTTTATTACCGAGTTGAAAAAATTTCATTTTTCATTGTTAGAAATCCAACGAATTTTATCGTATCGGCGTGTTACAAGCTTCTCGGACCATGAGGATATCGACTACTACAACAACTTGCTCACTGATAAAAAGAACGAACTGATTCAAAAAAAAGAAGACATATCAAAAGCTATCCAATTGATTGAAAAAGCGGTTCAAACCAGTTCGCCTTCATCCAAAGAAGAGAATATTACAGGAATCCCGCTTGACTTTGTAAATCTGCTCTATTGTCCGAAATGCCAAATTCCCCTTGAAATGAAAGATGTAACGATTAAAAAAGTTTACATTCACACGGGAAGTTTAACTTGTACCTGTGGATACGAAGCAGCTATCGAGGAAGGTATTATCATTACCGCGAACTTGTATGAGACGTCTCCTTATCCATCTTATTTTTACGATAAAGAAACGATTAAAGAGATTAATCCCAAAATGATTAACTTATTTGAAAAAATTAATTTTCAATTTCAAAAAGTTCTACAAAATATAGATTTGAAAAACAAATTAATTGTGGAAACAAACGTTGACGCTTTCGTGTCACTACCTAAATATATCGATGTTCTTGAAACGAGCGCATCCTTTGTATTCAGTGGCTATTCACTTGAGATGCTCAAGAAGGTTCGAAACAGAATTGAGCGTATGAATCCGAAGCCACGCGTCCTTTATATTTTGAATTCCGATTTAAATTTGCCATTGAAACCGCTTAGCATCGATGTTTTTGTCGATAGTTTTTCAGTAACTGATTTTTCATTGCTCAATCCGCAATTCCCCATTCACGTTCTAAAAAACTATTTACATAACAGTTCAACAATTGTCGGCGGATACTCGTATTATGATAGCTCGGCCAAATCCTTGAAAAACATTTCAGGCTTATATCCAAATTCCAACGAGCATATTTTGTATCCCAAATACTTAGAAAAAAATTTATCAGTCAATGGATTTCAAATTACGCAAAGTGAAAATATCGGTTACTGTACAGATCCAGGACCTTATTTCGATTATCATGTAATAGACGAAAAATTCCACATGCTCATGTATTTAGCTAATACGAACAAATAGCATACACCGAAAAGCATGCTAGTTCACAAATGAGTAGCACCTTTGTAGCTAAAATGGTAGTGCGGGTATCAGCACCCGCGCTACCGTTTTCGATTTGCCAATTTCATTCTATCCCCCTCCTAAAATCCCTTTTCCTCCATTGACCAGTCGTAAAAAAAAGCCATCCAACTCGAACGAATTGGATGGCCTTATACTATAAAGAAAATGTTCTATTTGTATTACTTCAATTTTCCCTCAAAAACAATTTTTCTACCACACGGTTCAACTACCGTTTTTCCGTCTTTCTTCACTTCATGAAAAATTGGCTCTTCCATACGACGAGACGGGGCGTATCCTTCTTGTTCCATGCGAGCTAAGCAGTCTGTAATTGCTTCGTTTTCGAGTACTTCAAATTTCTTTTTATTAGGTTGTTTTGTCATGCCCTAACCTACTTTCTATTTTTCTTGATGCGAATTGATTCTTCATGTAGATCATATATACCATTGCGAGAATCCCTATTATAAGCATAACCGCAATAAAAAAGCTTGTATACTGTATTTTTTCTATAAACACGCCTCCTAATACAGGCCCCATAATACTTCCTAAACTAAAGGCGATTCCAGATAATATATTACCTGCTGGTAGTAAGTGTCTCGGTAATAAATCTGTCATAAATCCAAGTCCTAAAGAGAAGCAAGATCCAATGACCATACCAGCTAACAGCATGCAGGCAAAGACTATCCAGTAATATTGATCAAATACGGCCGCAAGTAGAAAAATGCTCGTACCTATGCTGAACGTCCACGTTAATATACGGTCCCTTCCGTATTTATCACTTAATATACCGAGAGGAATTTGTGTAATAATGCCCCCAACTGCAAACGCTGGCAATAAGAAGGAAACTTCCGATACAGACCAACCTTTACGAAGTGCGTATACTGGTAAGTTACTATTTAACATTGCTTCAAGCACACCGTATGCAAGTGGTCCCAGTAATGCAATCCACCCTAATCCAACAACTTGTTTATAACGAGAAAATGATGATTCACTCTTCACTTCTCTTTCATCTTGTGCTGGGAATGCATTTTTCGTTGGGAGTAGTAAAAGCCAACCTATTAAACAAAGTATAGTAGATATGATAAATGGTGTTGCAAGACCGTACTGAACAGTGCTTGCTAAATACGGACCGACGGCAAAACCAATTCCGAAAAATACACCGTATATCGATACTTGTCTACCTATTTTACTCGGATCCGATGTTGTCGTAATCCATGTTTGCGTTCCAACATGAAGCATATGATCTCCGACTCCAACTAGAAATCTAAGGATAAACCATACCCAAAACGAAAATGTTTGTGTAAAAAAGAATAATGAAATAATGACAAAAAACCCACCAATGACGATAATTGGCTTCATTCCAAACTTTTGCATCGGTTTTTCAAGAAACGGTGAAATAACTAATATCCCAATGTATAATGCCGTCGCATGAATACCATTAATACTTGAACTAATCCCTTCTTGTTCAAAAATCATTGCAATGGCAGGTAAGAGCATCCCCTGTGATAAACCTGAGATTGCCACAATCCCAACCATAATCCAAAAAGTAAAACGCATCGACATCCTGTTCCCTCTCCTTCTCACGCTTTCCACTTTTCATTATAAACGGTTTCTTCAAATGCGTGTACGAATATTAACAATAAAAAGAAGCTAAAAGAATGAGCCTTTTAGCTTCTTATCCTTCCCAAACTTGTGCTTTCACATTGTAATGAAAATGTTTAAAATATGGATTTTCATAAAATGAAGGGCCATATAAGTACGGATGTGAATGAGCGATTGGTGGCTGCTGTATTTGTAAAGGAACTACAGCTGGTGAAACTTGCAAATACATCGGGCTTATCATTATTTTTGCATATAAGTGATGATTATATGGCGAATGCGCAATTAAAAACGGTTGATGCACTAGTAATCTCCCCTTTTACCTACAAATGTTATAGTATATGCAATACTTTTGCTTTCGGGGACTATTTCTGTTCTAACCAATTCTCTACATGATTTATAAATACATCTAAACAATCAATAAACGGTGAGTGCCCGCAATCTTCTAACACCTGCAACTTTGCATTTGGCAAATGTTTTGCTAATTCCTCACCGACTACTTGCGGTACGACGTAATCCCTGTCACCTTGTATGACGAGTGTAGGAGTTTTAATACGATGAATTTGTTTATTTCCCTCTACCACACCATTATGTTCATCCGAAATATTAAATGTGATGAGCGCATAATTCACATCTACGAAATTACGCTGCGTTAACATATCATCTAAATACTTCTCATAACGATCCGGTTCCGGTTGATTGTGTGTATATATTAATAGATTCCACACTGTACGATAATATAATTTATTCATATTTTTTATCGCATCTAGTACTGGAGCGATTTGTACGGGATCTTGCGCGATTTCTTCTTTCGTCTTTACTAAACTTGATACGATCGGTTCCCCGTTAATATCTTTTTTAAAGATTGGATAGCCTTTCATCCCTACTGATTCTACTAAAATTAACTTTTCTACAAAAGTTGGGTGACTCGCTGTAAATTGCATCGCAACACCACCGCCCATTGACCATCCCATTAACGAAAACTTCTCTAGCTTTAATTGATCGATAAATAATTTTACATCTTCTGCGAAGTCTTGTAATGAATCTATCGACTTATTATACGTCGATTGTCCAAATCCTCTTAAATCAAGAGCGTAAATATGGTATTGATTTTGCAGCTTTTCGATAACTAAATCAAAGTGTTGTGACGATGTCATGTTCCCGTGAATGAGTACGAGAGTTTCTGTATTTCGCCTTCCAACTTCCTGATACGCAATCGTTTCTCCATTCGATAGTGAAACAAACTCCATTGTTGCAGGCTTAATCATCACAAGTTCCCCCATTCTTTTTAATAGAAAGAAAATTCTTTATATAATTAAAGAATAACACACAGAATATATGTTCTCAACATAAAACCTATGCGAAATTTTTACATAAAACAACATGCCTATTACTAGACAACTATAATAAAAAAAGATATAGTTAGCTAGGTAACTAATTTGAAAGGATCAAAATATATGGACGAAAAACAACATTTTTTTCACATCGTCAGCCAGACTTCTCGAAAGTTTACGAAGAAATTTAATGAACGCGTATCTCCAACTGGGTTATTTAGTGCGCAGTGGGCTGTTATTTTTCGTATTAATCAAACCGGTTCTTGTACACAAACAGAATTATGCCAATATTTAAATGTTGAATCACCAACGATGACTCGTACGTTAACACGTATAGAAACGATGGGCTGGATTATTCGTACAGAAGGAAAAGATCGCCGTGAGAAGCTTATTTCTTTATCCGAAACAGCTATAAAAATGATTCCAGTATGGCAAGAAGAAGTGGATACTTTCGAAGAAAAGACGCTAGATGGTATTAACGAAGATGACTTACATCAAGCATTTCAAGTGTTACAACAAATTATTAAAAACTTAGATTAAATTGGAGGGATGACGATGCAAAGTGAAAAACTTTGGACGAAGGATTTCCTCGGAACTTGTTTTAGTAGTCTATTTCTCTTTTTAACATTCTATATGCTTATGACTACTTTACCTGTCTATGTAATAGACGGCCTAAAAGGAAAACCTGAGGAAATTGGTTTAGTTGCAACTGTTTTTCTTATTTCTTCTGTTTTATGTAGACCATTTACAGGAAAATGGCTCGATGACTTAGGAAGAAAGAAAATATTATTTATTTCACTTTCATTATTTTTAGCCGCTACTGTTATGTATTTCGGTGCGCAAAGTTTATTTTTATTACTTGCCCTTCGCTTCTTACATGGTATTGGCTTTGGGATGGCGACGACAGCAACTGGTACGATTGTAACTGATGTTGCGCCAGCTCATAGACGAGGCGAAGCACTTGCTTATTTCGGCGTATTTATGAGTCTGCCGATGGTAATTGGTCCTTTTTTAGGTTTAACAATTATTTCTCATTTTTCGTTTACTGTACTATTTATCGTTTGTTCCGTATTTTCATTACTTGCATTTTTATTAGGATTACTTGTAAATATTCCACATGAAGCACCAGTGAAAAAACAAAAACGAGAAAAAATGAAGTGGAAAGATTTAATTGAACCATCTTCTATTCCAATCGCTCTGACAGGATTTGTTTTAGCCTTTTCTTATAGTGGTATTTTATCCTTTATTCCTATATATGCGAAAGAGCTCGGTTTAGCCGATATTGCAAGTTATTTCTTCATTGTATACGCACTTGTTGTTGTAATTTCTCGTCCATTTACAGGAAAGATTTTTGACCGCTACGGCGAAAACGTACTTGTTTATCCAGCTATTATTATTTTCACAATTGGGATGTTCGCATTAAGTCAAGCGCAAACTCCATTTTGGTTCCTAAGCGCAGGTGTATTAATCGGTTTAGGTTATGGAACATTAATTCCAAGTTTCCAAACGATTGCAATTTCTGCGGCGCCAAATCATCGACGTGGTTCTGCGACAGCTACGTACTTCTCATTCTTTGATAGTGGTATTGGCTTTGGTTCTTTCATTTTAGGTATCGTCGCAGCGAAATCAAGTTATCATAATATGTATTTTATCGCAGCTATTATCGTTGCGTTCACTTTACTTCTATTATTCATAAACTGTACTACGCAGTTTTACGTATTTTTCGAGTGTCACAGTAATCCGCAACCCCTTTCTTCTTAATATAAATTTTCGTAATCGGTTTTTTTGCAACAAAAAAACCTCTCCGATAAGAAGAAGTTACGTATATATCTTCGTCTTATCTCCCAGAACAAATATGTTCTGCTGGAATTAGCACCTGCATCGCGGTTGCTGGGTTTCATCGGGCGAGTCCCTCCACCTCTCTGGATAAGAAAATATTCACTTAAATCTTACTATACGTAATTTCATTTCAATTGTCAAACAAATACAACAAATTATATTTTCTTTCTTCCTGTTCATACTATACATATATGAATATGCAAGGAGGATTATGAAATGCACGAAAATGCTCGCGGATATGTACAAGATTCTTTTCAATCATTACAAGAAGCAAAACATTGTTTAGAAGAAGCATTACAGACTGTCGAAAAAGATTTTAATCGTGCTCGTATTGAGCAATCTCTTTATGCGATCGAACAAGCTATTCAACGCTGCGATTACACGGTTCACATTTTAGAACAAGATTGAAAAAAACTTCCCATCATAAGGTGGGAAGTTTTTTCAAATGGCATACTTCATAATTATTGCCGTTATGATTAAAAAATATACAGAATTAACAATTTCTAAAATCCCTACTTTTATGATAGAAATTTTTTTGCCATACAACATAATTGCCCGAATGACACTTGGTATAAAAATAAGAGAGCACCATGGATTGGTAACAAATATAATTATCGTTAATACGATATGATAACCCCATGATATAATACGATACTTCGGATTATTTTTTTCACGAATCATTGTCTTCACATAAAACGTACTTCCTAAAAAATATAAAAATGAAATAATCGCAATAAATAAAGCTGTTTTATCTATGAGTTTCATTGAAAAATAATAACTAACTAAACCACCTATACAGAAAACGATAATTGCGCAAATGTCATTTAGCAGTGCTCTTTCATTCTTTTGACGAGCGTAATACATATTTACTATAAATAATGGAATCATTGCTGCTACGAATAAAAGAACTCGCCATTCATATAATAGAGAAATCATCCCAAATACGAACGCAATAATAAAATATACAATTGCTGCATGTAAAAACTCTTTTTTTCGTTTTTGTTTTATGTACATGAGAAATGGATACGTAGCTAAATAGATAAAGAACCAAGCTAAAAACAATGGAATATGATAAAAAGTAGGTTTCCCAAGTATGACACTTAATAGAAATGGGATAACAAGCATGGCCCATGCACCATGTTGCTTCGGAATAACTAACTTCATTAACTATACACCTCCCTCTTGAAAGAAGTTCTCACCTACTATTATACAAATAATTTTATATAATAACGGATGTATATTGGATCTATTTTTTGACAATAAAAAATGCTTCTTACAATATGTAAGAAGCATGAAAGAGGCAAACGAATATGTAAGTCGCGACCCTACCTTATATAAGTATGCTTTTCTATGTCATGTTATGCTCATCTAATATACCGTATTTCTTTTTAAACCTTGTGAGAATCGTAATCCACGAAGTACTAAATAGTAGTAGGAAAATAACATTTGAAATCGCATGACTTAAGTCAAAGTAAAAACTCGCGACATAGTACGCAATGACGGTTTCCCACGTTGCTTCTCGTATAAAACCGAGAAGTCCCCAGAAGTTCATAATCCAACCAAATAAAAATCCAACAATTAATCCGTATAGGAGTCTTCCCCATAGCTTTTTCATGAAAAATGTATTACGTAATAGTCCAGCTATAAAACCAATCATACCCCACGAAAACATTTGCCACGGTGTCCACGGACCTTGTCCTAAAAAAATGTTCGATACGATAGCGGCTGTTGCCCCGATCATAAAACCAGTTTCACTCCCAAACACGATTGCAGAAACGATAATGACAAAGGAAGTTGGTTGTACACTTGGTAAAATAGAAAATGGTACGCGGCTAACCGCAGCAATTGCTGCTAACACGGCAACGAGAACAATTTCACGTGAAACAAACGCCTTCCTTTCAAAACGGATATAGAAAGGTAACATAATAACAGCTAATAAAAACAAACTACTTACCATGTAATAGCCGTCCATGAGGAGTGTAGTAAAGAGTAATGTGCCTATTATAAACGCAAAAATACATATTATGAATGCAATATATCGTTTGGACACGCTTCGTACACATCCTCCCACGTTAATGCATATGGCAATTCTTTTCGAATGAATCGATTAATAGATGTTGTATAAAAGAAGTTACCGCTAAAAAATTCTTTCGGTGCATCATTCATAATGACTGTTCCATCAAATAACATCATGCACTGATCAACATATTTCGCTGCGAACTCAATATCATGCGTTGCCATTACAATGGTTGTACCTTCTTTTTGTAATTTCCTAAATAGCTCCCCTACTCTTTCTTTCTTCCATGGGTCTAACCCTTTTGTCGGTTCATCAAGTAGTAATAGCGTTGGTTTTGATAATAACGTTGTACATAATGCAAGTAGTTGTTGCTCTCCCCCGCTACAATCATGTGGATGGCGCTCTTTAAGCGAATGTAACCAAAACTGTTTCAACATATCTTTTGCTATTTCTTTTCCTTGTTCTCCATATAATTCACGAGCACGTTCATAAACTTCTTGCCACACTGTATCAAATGTAAAATGATAATACGGATGCTGTGATACATACCCGATCCTTTTAAATCGTTCTTTCGAATCAATTTTATGTATCACTTTACCATGCCACTTTACTTTCCCTCTTCTCGCTTTTTGCAATCCTGCTAAAATCGTTAACAGTGTAGACTTCCCAGTACCATTTTTCCCAACGAGCGCTACCCATTTTCCTTTTTCAATCGCAACTGTTAAATCTCGTAAAATAAGCGGACTATTTTTTTCATATTGAAAAGAAATATGTTCTGCACTTAACATTACTTCTTGTTTTTCACGTTGTACCATCTGCTCATTCACATATGATATCGCTGAAAAGTCATTCATTTTCATTTGTGCTTCTCGCACTGTAAACGGAATATCTCTCGCATTCCATTCTAAAAACAACCTTGGAATTTGCGGAATAAATGGACGGAAGTTTTCTACTTTCCACATTTTCGCTATAACTGTTTTAGGACTACCATCATAAACAATTCGGCCGTTATCCATACAAACAACGCGTGTTGCAAGTGGTATCACTTCATCTAAACGATGTTCACTTAAAATAATCGTAATTCCAAGTTCTTCATTAATACGTTTTAACAATCCTAAAAACTCTTTCGCAGCAATTGGATCTAATTGCGCCGTTGGTTCATCTAATAATAATAGTTTCGGCTGCATAACTAATACCGCAGCTAAATTGACAAGTTGTTTTTGCCCACCAGATAACGTATGAACAGATTGATGCAATAAATCTTGAAATCCTAAGAAGCTAATGAGCTCGGCTATTCGTTTTTGAATAATATGTGATGGTAATCCGATATTTTCTAAAGAAAATGCTAATTCTTGAATCACTGTATCCATTACAAGCTGATTTTCTGGGTTTTGAAATACCATCCCAATTTCTTGGGCAGATAATAAGTCAGGTACTTCCTCTAATAATACATCTTCATAAAACATCTCTCCCGAACGCGTGCCAATTGGAAGTAACTCCTTTTTAAAATGTTTTAATAATGTCGTCTTCCCAGATCCGGATCCTCCAGCTAGCGCTATAAACTCTCCTTTTTGAATAGAAAGAGAAATATGCTGTAACGCTTTTTCATTTTCATCAGCATATACAAATGATAAATTGTTTATTTCTGCATGCGCCACCATATCCATTCCCTTCCTTCCATTATGATTGGTAAACTAATAAACAGCGTAAATGCTACAAACATCATTCCATCGTATTGGTGGAATAGAATAAATTCGACTTTCGGATAAATGATCAATTTTCCTCCGCCATACTTACTACATATGATAGCAGTTATAAATAAAATCATTAAATAACTGAGCGTATACCAATCACGTTTTTCCATTCTATACCGAATATACGTCGTACGTTTCGTTACACCAAATCCACGAGCTTGCATAGAATCTGCCGTTTGAAGTGCATCTTCTAACGAGCAAATTAATAATACTTGCAGTAACTGCATGCCATTTTTCACTCGTTCAACAATTGAACCTGAATCTACCTGCACACCTTTTGTCTTTTGGACGAGTGTTATTTTCTGTAATCGTCTAATAAACAAAGGCACAAACCTCACTGTAATCATCGTTAACAATGCAACTTTCGGTGAAATTCTCGAAAACAAATATAAAAATTTATGACTTGAAATAATATCATTATACGAAGCAAACGTAAACATAATCGCAACTAGTAATAACCCCATTACTAGTCCAAACATAATTGCCTCCAGCTTAATACGGCTATCACCTAACCAAAATAACGTAGTTCGACCTCTATGCGTTAATAACGAATTAAATAAAATTACCATAAAAAAGAATACGATTGTGCTCGGTAACATCTTTCTTATCTTTTCGCTATTCCCTTGTATCACATTTAAAATAACGATTAATAAAATTGCTCCAATTAAAAAAAGAGGATGAAGACACATCATACATAGTATCATCACCCCAATATAATAGAAAAAATTCACAAAAGGATGTAAAGAAGAAAAACTTATTTTCATAGTCCTTTACCGAATGCCTTTCTTATTTTAATACATATACCCACTCAATTGTATCTCCTGGTTTTACTGTAACTACACCAGCACTACGGTTCGGAAATGCACCATTCACACGATATTTCCATCCACTAGTATCGGCAATATCTTTTTCATATAAATCATTAATACCTTTTACATAAATACTATCTTTTGATCCACTTGCATCAACATCTAATCCTGTACGCTGCAACACTTTATAAACAGTATCACCTTCTTGTACATCAACCTTTTTCGCACCTAATAAGTACCCTTCATGTCCTTTTACGGAGATAGTAACTTGTTTTGCTTGTGGTTTAGGTACCGGTACTGGATCTGGTTTTGGTGGTACAGGAGTTGGTACGGGCGGAGTCGGTATCGTTTTATTCTCTTTATTCGGATCTACCTTTTGCTCCTGCTTTGGTGTTTCTTTCGGCTGATTGACAACCTTTGCTTCTTCTTTTACTTCCTGTGCTTTCGGTTGCTGTTGTTTCTCTTCTTGTGCTTTTTGTTGTTCTGGTTGTTTAGTAGCAGATTGCTCCTGAGGTTTCTCTTCTTTCTTTACTTCAGGTTGTTCCTGCGGCTTTTCCTCTTTCGGCTGCTCTGCTACTTTTTGTTCTTGTTTCTCTTCTTGTTGTTTCTGTTCCGGCTCAGCTTGTTTCTCTTCCGGTTTCACTTCTTCTTTCGGTTCTTCTTGTTTTGCTACCTCTTCTTGCTTTGGCTCTACTTTCTTCTCAGGCTTTACAGCCGCCTCTTCACATCCGGCAAGTAGCCCGAGTGAAAGCATTAAAGAAATGAACCACTTCATCTTACTCATGTTCTCTCTCACCTTTCATATAAAAATTAGGAGCAAATCATTGCTCCTAATTTTTGTTAAGCTGCTTTACGTCTCCATAATACATATGCAGAAGCAATACATAATACACCCATACCTACTTCTGTAGCTGTACTATGAGAAGATGCTCCTGTTTTCGGTAGCATGTTTTCATTTTTAACTGGTTTATTATCTACAACAACTTTTACATCTTCATCTTTTGTTTCTTGTTGTATTTGTTTTTGTTCTTTCGGTTCTTCAGTAATTTCTTTTTCTATTACCTTATTTTCTGGCTCTTCAATCGGTTTCGGCTTAATTACTTCATCATCGCCTACATTAGACCAGTCATAAATAGACTTTCCGATTTCTTTAAATTGAACTAACGCTAAAAGAGCTTGCTCTGTAGCCATTCCGTTACCATTTTGATCACTTGGTAACCATTTAAATTCACCATTTGGAAGTTGATATGACAGCAGACTTTGCACTGCCTTATGAAGACGATTTTGATCTACATCTTTAACAAGTGATAATCCAATAATTGCTTGCGCAGTACTATTAGAATTCTCTTGTCCATCAGCAGAAAAACCACCATTTTTTAGCTGTTCGTTATATAAATACGCAACAGCTTTTTGTACAGCTGGTTTCACATCTGATCGATCTTGATAAGGTGCTAACGCGGATAAAACCATACCTGTTACATCGACGCTACTAGCACTATCTTTACTACCTGAACTAGTATAAGTCCAGCCACCATCTGTATGTTGCGTGTTTAAAATTGCATCTACTAAAGCAACTCGATTCCACTTTGCTTCGACTGGAATTTCATATTTATTCGTATCAAAGGCAAGTAACGCAAATGTATAACCTGTAACAGAATTTACTTTATCAGATTCATACAATTTTTGAACTAAGTTATGTCCGCCTACCTTTTTAGGGTCTGCACTCATTGCATTCATCATAATAATCGTTCTAGCTAAATCTGTTGCTGAAAAACGATTTATACGCTTTTCCACTTTTTCTGTTACTGCCTTAACATAATTTAATTGCGCCTCAATTGGTACATTCTTTCCAGAACGAGAAAGCCCTAGAGCTACCCAATCACTCTCTATTCCATCTTGTAACATCTTTTCAGACGTTTTAGAAATTGCTTCGTTTACTTGCGCTGCTGGAACTTGAATGTTCTCTTGCTTTGGTTGTTCTGGTGTTTTTGTTCCATCTGGATTTTCCTGTTTTGGATCATCTGTTTTTGGCTCTTCTGGTTTCTCTTGTTTTGGATCATCCGTCTTTGGTTCTTCTGGTTTCTCTTGTTTTGGATCATCCGTCTTTGGTTCTTCTGGTTTTTCTTGTTTTGGATCATCTGTTTTTGGTTCTTCTACCGTTTTACAAGTACCAAATTTATCTAATGTTTGTTGTAATGTTTCTTGACTCATATTGCTCCAGTCTGAAACAAAACGGAAAACAACAACATCTCCAGATTTTAATTTATAACTATCCGCTCCAACTTCTGCAGATTTATCATTTACATCATACAGCCAGCCACTTGTAGCCCCGGCCATTAGCCCATCAATGCCTTTTACATACGTTCCAAACGACATCGTTTCAGCTTCTACTTTGTCCCCCATGACTTTTTGCAGCAAACTTAAAGCTGTTTCCCCATCTTTAATTTGCTCTTCTTTCGGACATAACATAATGCCATTTTGTGATTCACCAACAATTGCAAGTTTTGCTGTATTTCCTTCAGCAAACGTAATATGTACTGTATTCGCAAAAGAAACAAATACAAGTATAACTGCCATTAACGACGTAAGCAGCCATTTTTTCAACATTGCCATCCCAAAATTTCCTCCCTTACTACTATTCACACAAAAAAAGACCCTTCAAGGGCGTGCAATTGACACTCTTTTTTTGTAAGTGTCGAACAAACTGTGCAACACCTCCTACCCGCATCATTCGCCGCTATATTTGTATAGGAAAAATAATTTTGTTCATGAACGTATCATTGTGATAACATTCACTTTTTTAGGCACGACTTACTTCCATTTAAGTTATCGTAAAACGATAAACCTATACATTCTGTTAATTTTAAATTTCTGTATTATTTTACTATTGACAAAGAATTTTGTCCATGCTTTATCGGATTTATTTTCTAAGAATAGTAACTTACTAACCTTTAACGACGCAAACTTTTTTCACTAATAATGACGCCATCTTCATCCACATAAACATAATCATTTGGCTTCCATTCTACTTGTCCAAATTGCAATGAAATATTTCGTTCTCCTTTCCCTTCTTTTACACTTCTATTTGGCATCGTCCCTAACGCTAAAATACCAATATTAATATTCTTTAGTTCACTAGAATCACGAACATATCCATTTACAATAATTCCTGCCAGCTTTCTTTCCTCTGCAATAGCTGCCAAATTATCACCGAGTAACGCACAATTCGTAGACGCTCCACCATCAACAACTAATACCGTTCCTTCCGGTAATGTTTGTAATCCTTCCTTCACTAGTACATTATCATCCTTCACTTTCACCGTTGCAATTTTCCCGTGGAATTGTTCTTTCTTCCCAAAAGATCGAAAAGACTGGCGACATATTTGTAACTCCTTTTCAAACTCATCACATAGATCCGTAGTTTTCCACATCTTTTTCCCTCTTTTCCTTTTACTTTCTATTTAACATATTCTTGGATTATTTTCGTTTCCCTGTCTAATGTTGCAATAATTTGTATGTGCAGGAAAGGACAGAAAAACTATTGCCTTAAGAAGCCACCTTTATTATAATCTATTTCACAGATAAATTTCAGAATATTAAAAATAAACCAAGTGAAAAAGGAGGGATTTTATGCAATTACAAACTGAGGTAAAAAAACAACCTAGTAAACGAAAGTTTAAAATGCCTGACGCGTACGTACTACTATTTTTTATTGCCTTACTTTGTGCAATAGCTACTTATTTCGTTCCTGCTGGAGAATTTAAAAGAGTAACAAACGGGACTGTTACAACGACAATACCAGGAAGTTATCATTCTGTTCCACAATCGCCAGTAGGGTTTGTTTCTTTTTTTACCGCTATTGAAAAAGGAATGACACTTGCTGCTCCTATCATCTTCTTAATTTTATTTACAGGTGGAGCCATTGCCATTCTTGAAAAAACAGGTGCTCTTGACGGTTTAATCTATCATGTGATTAACAAATTTCGGAATCAGCAATTACTTTTCATTTGTATTGTCGCCGCACTCTTTTCTCTTCTCGGAACGACTGGCATTATCGTTAACTCAGTTATCGGCTTTATCCCCATCGGCATCATCGTTGCACGCACATTGAAATGGGACGCTATCGTTGGCGTAGCAATTATTTATTTAGGCACTTATGCTGGTTTTAATGCTACTATATTATCTCCCTCACCTTTAGGCATTTCACAAAAAATCGCAGAACTTCCGATGTTTTCAGGGATTGGGTTACGTACAGCAATCTATATCTCTTTTTTAATTGCTACCATTTTGTATATTAATTGGTATATAAAACGTTAAAAAAAATCGAATAAAGGAAGCATACTCGGCGATAACTGGTTTCCAAGTAATGCTCTTTCAAGAGAGAGAGAAATAGAGAAAACTGAAGTTCCTTGGACAATACGTCACAAATTAATTTTACTCGTCTCAGCTTTATCATTAATTGTATTTTTAATAGGGGCTTTTCGACTACATTGGACAGATGCAGAAATGACCGCTACTTTTATTTTCATCGCAATTACAGCAGGAATAATAGGCGGTATGAAAGCGAACGATATCGCTTCTACTTTTCTAGCAGGCTGCCAAAATCTCATATACGGTGCTTTGATCGTCGGAATGGCTCGCTCTATTTCAGTCATTCTAGAACAAGGCAAATTACTTGATACAATTGTTAATCAACTCGCACAGTCTCTCGAAGGACATAGCCCTGTATTTGGCGTTATCGGTATGTATGTAAGTAGTGCCGCATTACATTTCCTCATTTCATCTGGGACAGGAGAATCTGTTATTTTCATTCCGATATTAGCTCCATTAGCTGATTTCATGCACATTACACGCCAAGTTACAGTACAAGCTGTTATGCTCGGCGAAGGTGTAGTGAACTGCTTAAATCCAACTTCCGGTGTTTTAATGGGCGTTCTCGCAGCTAGCGGCATTTCTTACGGAAAATGGATTCGATTTATGGCTCCACTTGCATTCATTTGGTTTATCATTGGACTTATTTTTCTTATTATTGGAGTGAATATTGAGTGGGGACCGTACTAAAAGGTTTACAATATACTTAACTTAATGATACAAAAACATCTATTCTATTTTCCTCTCCAATCCTATGAAAATTATTGATTCTAGTATAGATGTAAGAAGGGATTGATCATTATGATCAATCCCTTCTTACAAAATATAATACCTTTACAAATCTTAGTTCCAAATTTTATTTACCCATTCCGGATGATCAATAAAAGGATTGCGATTATGTTGATATTTTGTAAAAATTATTTCATTACGCTTTCGCTCTAAATCATCGACCGGATCTTGTTCATTCCATTTTAGTAATACAGAGAGTTTCCCCATGTACGGATCTTTATTGTTATTCACCTTTTCATTTAGTTCCAAATCTATTTCACCGCTATCCCCTTCGTAACGAACAGCCATGTAAAACAGCATTCTAGCGATGTCTCCTTTTACGCTATCACGAGGTTCCCAAGAATCACTATCATATTTACATTCTGTCGCTTCCAAATGATTCACACCACCATTATCAAAATCCAGATTTCCACGTGAACTATTTACAGATACATCCGTCGCTCTTAAATGATGCAGATCTGTTCCAGGTCCTGCAGCCGTTCCAAAATCACCATGAGATTTTGCCCAAACATGCTCTCGGTTCCAGTTATTAACTCCTGAACCATTCGTAAGTTTCCCTTGCGAACGCCCAGTATATAAGAGTATTACATTGTTTTTATTATTTGGATCTTCATCCGTATCTCTTAGCGCTTCCCAAACCGCACTGTATGATAACTTTGTATGATCATCAATAATATTATGAAGTTCCTTCTTTAGTTCCAAACCCGTTTTTCCTATTGCATTATTATAATATGTATCGTCATAGCTTTTTACAGTCATCTCTTGTGGTGATACAGAAGCTACTTCACCATGTATAGTATCTGTGAATGATAGAGATGCAGAACCTAAAATAAAGAATGAAGATAGTGTAACCATAGCAAGCTTTGTATTTCGAAACTTCATATACCCATTTCCCCTTTAAAATATAATTTGAAGTCATTTACTAAAAATGTCCTCCCTAAAACTACGAAAACGTTTAAAACTCCATTCCCCTTCTCTTTTTATTTAATACAAAACCCTATTCAGTCTGTATCATTTCCATACTTTTGGTTTATCTACTTTTCAAACAAATTCACTTTTCACAAGGAATATCCTTCCCTAGTAAAGATTATTAAACTATTCTTTACAATTAAAAAGTAGTTTAATGTTAACTTATAAATTTCAATTTTTTTATGCAATTATGCATATTTAATAAATTTTTCAAAAAAAACCGTGCAATAAAACAGATAGAGTCTAGGACAGCAATCGTACAAATCGAGATGATAGCTCGGCTCTTCCTTTTTCCATAACTGTCTTTATTTTTTGTGTAAAACTCTTCTTTCTCTGAAAAATAAGTACAAAAATAGATTGGATACCATGTAGGCACCAATCTATTTTTATTAAAGAAACTGTGTTAATTCTGCATTGACAACACGTTGTGCAGTAATGATAACACTTTCAGCTGTTATTCCATAAACACTATATAGTCCACCAGGTTGATTAGGAACAATTTGAACTTCATATTCTAATGCTTGTCCAAAAGCAGGATGAACTAAACTTAGAGTTTCAATAGTAGAAGCATTAGAATTCACATTGAAATTCACCTGTTCAATTAATACTATTGAACCGTCAAGTCTAAAAACTCTAGCTACTCCAGTAAGCGGGCCAGCAGTACGGTTAAGGATTTTCACCCTAACTCTATTTGCATTAGCAGGTTGATTTCCCAAGTTTTCAATAGGACCTGTAGTAAAAGCCATTTTACATTCACCTCCATTATATTATTACGATATTCAATGTTATATATTAACGCTATAAACTAATTACTCAATTTTTTCTAAATAAAAAAGCTCATTTCTTATATTTTTCAATAAGAAACAAGCTTTTCTTTTTCAACTATCATTCCTAAGGTAAATCTATCTGTCTCGGAAACTTTTGGAGCTAATTGACATTTATGTTGAGCATACAACTACTTCTATTTATTTGGCATCGAAGCTATATACTTTTTAACTACTTCATATACATATTCTTGATTTGCCGCTGCTGTATTTGGATTGTATTTTCCGCCGTTTGTTTTATTGTTAGATAATACTCTAATTCCTAAAAATGGTACGTCATAAGCTTTTGCGATTTGCGCTGCAGCAGCGCCTTCCATTTCTTCTACAGATGTACCGTATTTTGTATGGAACCACTTAATTCTATCAACTTCATTATTCCAAACGTCTGCTGAACCTATCGTACCCTCAACCACTTTACCTTTTGTATATGTATCTTTCACTGCATTAGCTGCTGCAAGTAAATCCTTATCTCCCTCGTAGTATCGGATTTTCTCAGCATTTGGATCTTCTCCTGCACTTCCTTCAGAAGCCATTAAATCCATAGATATCCATTTTGTTGGCTCAATCCCTTGATTCTCATCCATATTTGTGGTTTTTAATGTACCTATATTTGCAACTTGTTTTCCTAACACAATATCAAATACGTTTAAATTAGGATCATGGCCACCCGATGTTCCTTGGTTAATAATCGCTATAGGCTTATATTTTTCAATAGCCACTGCTGTAGCAGCTGCTGTATTTTCCATTCCTTTACCTGTTTTCGCAACGATTACAGGATAATTGTCGACAGTTCCTTTATAAAATACAAATGTTCCAGATTTTTCTTCTTCCACATTTTTCAACCTTTTCGCAAAACTTTCAGCTTCTATCGGCATTGGCCCTTGAATTAAGATTGGTTTTTGATTGGTTTTTGCCTCAACTTGTTTCGGACTCGCATTACATCCCGCAAGTATCGAGAGTGACAATGCAGCAGTAGTTACTAGGGCAGCACATTTTTTCAACGTATTCTTCTTCATAAATAATCTCCTCTTTCTCTTGTTGTTTTCTATACTCGATACTTTTGGTCCAAACAAAAAAGTTCTAGAAATTGTAGAAGAATCTCTACTTTCTAGAACTACGGTAGTCAAAGTTAATGAAGCAAAAGACGAGGTCAATGCTACATTATAGAACGGTAGCGGCTCCATACACAAACCGACCGAATACTTTAACCCGTAGTCCAGTTCTTTCATTGGGAACTAGGTAGAAACGCTCGGACCATATTACCGAGTATATACGAGTGATGTTATTCAAAATTATTATATGGATAATATAACAAACTATTAGTGTAGACGCAATATAAATATGAACATTATTTTATTTCACCCTAAAAATGTTCGCCTTTAAAATGTTTTATACTGAAAAAATCTTTTTTTTGATGTTTTATACCACGAAAAACATAATCCGTATACTTAATTAGATTATCCTACAACAACCGTTAAGAAACATCTATCTAAAATAAAAAGAAGTTCCATAATATTTAGAACTTCTTCCCCTATGTATATTTACTTCGTTATCTCACCAAACTGCGCTCTCGTTACTTTCGCCAAATCTTCCACTTTCAGCTCAATTTGTATACCAATTTTTCCGCCACTTACAATGATCGTTTCAAGTAATCGGGCGCTTTCATCGATACATGTAGAAAATAACTTCTTCATTCCGACTGGTGAACAACCACCGCGAATGTATCCTGACACTTTCGTAATATCTTTTACTGGAATCATTTCAATTTTCTTTTCACCAACTGCTTTTGCCGCTGCTTTTAAATTCAGTTCCTCATCTACCGGAATGATAAACACATGATAATTTTTACTATTCCCTTGAGCGACTAACGTTTTATATACTTCTCTCACTTCTCGTCCAATTTTCTCGGCTACTGACACGCCATCAATTTTCCCATCGTCTGGATCATATGACATCATCGAATATTCAATTTTTTCTTTATCTAATATTCGCATCGCATTCGTTTTATCTTTTTTCATGTGCTTCTCCTTAAAAGGTTATTTCATATTATTAAGTTTTCTTTTATTATACACCCTTTTCCATTTCTCCTACATAACTTCACGCATTTTTCAAAACTGAAAATATTGATATTTCAAAAATCATCTGATATAATTTGGAAAAACTTATGTTAAGGAGAGATTTGTAATGCGAAATTTTAATACTTCTTTCCAACTTCATCATCATACGTAACGCCGTGTATCCGAAGAAAATTTTTTCTTCGTGGGTACAGGGCTTTTCCTGTTTACCCACGAAGCGTTCATAAAGCTATGTGGGTATTTTTATACCCGCATAGCTTTTTTTAATTTAAAAAAGGAGTGATTACAGTGGAAATGAAAAATGTAAAAGGAACAAAGGACTATTTACCAGAGGAGCAAGTGCTGCGAAATAAAATTAAAAGAGCGTGTGAAGATACTTTTGAACGTTATGGCTGTAAACCGTTAGAGACACCTACGTTAAATATGTATGAACTTATGTCTTACAAGTATGGCGGTGGTGATGAAATTTTAAAGGAAATATATACACTTCAAGATCAAGGAAAACGTGAGCTTGCTTTACGTTACGATTTAACAATTCCATTCGCAAAAGTCGTGGCGATGAATCCAAATATTCGTCTACCTTTTAAACGGTATGAAATTGGGAAAGTATTTCGAGATGGTCCGATTAAACAAGGGAGATTTCGTGAGTTTATACAATGCGACGTTGATATAGTCGGTGTTGAGTCTGTCATGGCAGAAGCTGAACTTATGAGCATGGCGTTTGAACTGTTCCGAACGTTAAACTTAGAAGTAACGATCCAATATAATAACCGAAAATTATTAAACGGTATTCTTCAGGCGATTAACATCCCTACTGAATTAATGAGTGACGTAATATTATCATTAGACAAAATTGAAAAGATCGGGATTGATGGTGTACGGAAAGATATATTGGGGCGTGGAATTACTGAAGAAATGGCTGATACGATATGTAATACCGTATTATCTTGTCTAAAGCTTACAATTGCTGACTTTAAAGAAGCTTTCAATAATCAACTCGTTACCGATGGAATAAACGAATTACAACAATTACAGCAATATTTAATTGCTCTTGGAATAAACGAGAATGCTATATTCAATCCGTTTTTAGCACGAGGACTCACAATGTACACAGGTACCGTATATGAAATCTTTCTAAAAGATGGCTCGATTACATCTAGCATCGGTAGTGGTGGTCGTTACGATAATATTATCGGAGCATTCCGTGGTGATAATATGAACTATCCAACAGTCGGTATTTCATTCGGTTTAGACGTTATTTATACAGCACTCTCACAAAAAGAAACAAAATCCTCTACAGCGGACTTATTTATTATCCCACTCGGGACAGAATTACAATGCTTGCAAATTGCCCAGCAATTACGATCCACTACTTCATTGAAAATTGAACTTGAACTAGCAGGACGCAAACTAAAACGCGCCCTTAATTATGCCAATAAAGAGAACATCCCTTATGTACTTATTATTGGTGAAGAGGAACTTAGTGCAGAAACCGTTATGCTAAGAAATATGAAAGAAGGTAGTGAGGTGAAAGTTCCTCTTGCTTCTTTAAGTAATTATTTATAATAAAAACCACCCTCGTTTGGGTGGTTTTTCTATTTTATAAATAACCTATAATTAGTTTACATAAAATAATTATAATCCACTCAAAACTACAAATATATAATATCCAATCACCTATTATTTTTGGTAATATATAGATATAGATTGTTTTAGGAGGATTAACTTTGAAAACCTACATCCAAGCACTAAAATGGACTACAGGGATCTATCATCTTTTATTACTTCCTTGTTATTATTTATTTCCAAGTCTTGTTAACCTATATGGGATACCTTTACTACTATTGATTGTTTTACATATCACTACTTTTTTATTAGCTAAAAAAGAAGGCATGAATACGTATCCTCATTATATCGGTATTATCGTTACTCTAGTTGCCTTCTTTCCTTATATAGCAATCGTTCTACATATTATAGCAGCAATCTTCCTTTTATTAAACGCTACTTCCACTACTAAAAATGAAGTTTTTAACTCATAGTAGGATAAATCGAAATTTTTATTACCGATGGTGTTGTCTATATTAGCACACACCAAAGTCTTTTTCACAAGTAGCACGCCTCCCGCTAACTCTTTTGCTTCAGTAAAGTTTTGAGGTGAATCGGCAAAGAGCAAAATCAGTAGCACACTCTAGCCTTATTGCTAATATCCAAAAAGGATTTACTTTTTAAGTAGATCCTTTTTTAATAGAAAAGCGAATTCCTTACTTTGGATTAATGAAAGAATATTCCAATTTATTTTTATAAAATTCTAAATATTTACAATAAACTCAAACTAACATACATTTTAGTTACACAAAAAAATCTAAGTTTAAAGGAGATGAATTCATGCTTAAAAAGTTGGTAGTAGGTGCAATGTTAGCTGCTTCATCATTAACTGTCGGATTGGGATCAGTATTAGCTAGTACCGAAAAGGATTATACGATTGCCTCTTTCGAATATGTAACTGTGGATGAAAAGGCTGTAGATTCGTTTCACAAATTGGGTGCTCCATCAAAGGAAGACGTAAAAATAACTTTAGTTCTACCGAAACAAAATCAAAATGGAGACTGGTTATCTTATGGATTTTCGAACAAAGAAAGTTTAGAGTCTTTTATTGAAAAAGATAAACAAAGGTTGAATCATACAATCACTCCCCTTGGTGTTGGAGGGAGCGGACCTGGTAGTACAGACTTCTATAAACGTACAGGTAGCGAGTATTTTTCTCTAAGTAGCGGTTATAAAAACTTGTCTCCTAGTTGGCAAAATCAAATTGTTTCTGTACGTACAGCAGCTCCTACTGCTAGCTATTCAACAACGCTATGGGAACGTACTTCAACTGAAGGATATGGAAAAGGTGTTGTTTTTAGACATGCTGATTGGTATGGTAAAACTGCAAACTTGAGTGACTTTTTAACTTCAGCAGTTGAAGTTAAAAAGTAAAAAACATAGAAATAAAGTGAAACTTTAATCAGTGGGGGGTTTGTTGATCCCCCACTGATTATTAGCCTTCACCAATCGGGCTTTTACGGGCAGCCCGATCCCCACCTAACTTCTTTGCTTCCACTGAATTTTGAGGTGGGGGTCTTACTGCCCGTTAATGCGGGATAAAAGGTGTTTCCACATATGGAAACACCTTTTATTTCTACAACTATTTCACATATCTCTCCTATATCCATTTCAACTCTTAACTTTTATTTTGTGTATTTCTACTTTCCAAAACTTTCTCCATATTATGAGTTGCCCATTCCATCATTAATAGAATCATTGGACGAAGTGATTCACCAAGCTCAGTTAACGAATATTCTACTTTTGGAGGTACTTCGCGGTACACTTCGCGATGTATGATACCATCTGCTTCAAGTTCTCTAAGCTGCAGTGTTAACATTCTTTGTGTGATATTAGGTTTTAATCTTTTTAATTCATTAAACCTCTTTGTACCATCTAATAAATGATACAAAATAACCCCTTTCCATTTCCCTCCAATGACCTCAACCATCGCTTCCACTGGACAAGAATATTTATTTAAAAATGGGTAATTTATATTATTTTCGTTTGAACAATCCATAATAAATCCCTTCCCTTAACATTAGTATCTTTTTTGATACTATACCACATAAATGTGCGTACTTGTTTCTATGTTACTTTAAAAATATAATTTGGTTACAAAATAAATTAATGAAAAGAGGAACTTTTATGACAAATATAAAAGAAATTACAAAAGAAAAAATTATGGAGGCTTTTCATTTCAGACATGCATGTAAAGCGTTCGATCCTATGCAAAAAATTTCAGAAGAGGATTTTAATTTCATTTTAGAAACAGCCAGATTATCTCCTTCTTCTTTTGGATATGAACCTTGGAAATTTGTTATCGTACAAAATAAAGAAGTAAGAGAAAAACTACAACCATATTCATGGGGTGCTGGTGGGCAACTTGCAACAGCTAGTCACTTTGTTATTGTTCTTTCAAGAAACATTAAAGATATGCATTATGATGCAGATTATATTAAATATATGATGAACGATATTATTGGATTGCCTGAAGACACTCAAAAAATTAGATATGAATTCTTCAAAAAGTTCCAGGAATCAGATTTTAACTTATTACAATCCGACCGTGCTGTATTTGATTGGGCATCAAAACAATCTTATATCGCTTTAGGTAATATGATGACGAGTGCAGCTCAAATTGGTATTGACTCTTGTCCAATAGAAGGATTTGATAAAGAGAAAGTAGATTCTTTACTTCGTCAAGAAGGCATTGTAAAAGACGATAATTTTGAAGTATCTGTTATGGTTGCCTTTGGTTACCGTAAAGAAGAGCCAAAGCGTGATAAAACAAGACAGACTACGGATATAATTGTTGAATGGATTTAGTAACATAGCACGCAAAAAATAATGCTCCTTATAGCTGTATACTCATACTAAAGAAGAATCAGTTGTTTTCTTACGTATGAATTTGTTTTTTCATGGAAAGATATGTTAGTATGTATACAGTTTGAGTGCTCTATTTTTAGAGTCGAACAGGAGGAGAATGAATATGTCTGATATTGAAGTTGGCGAAGTGTTTACTCTTAGTGATGAGAATAATGAGGATCAGGAAGTAGAAGTACTTGGAGCGATGGATGTCGAAGGTGCAGAATATATTGCAGTTGCCTTCGTAGAAGACATTCAAACAGAAACTGAGGAAGACATTGATATCTTCTTTTTAAAAGTAGAAGAAGATAATGAGTTTTCATACATCGAAAATGACGAAGAGTTTGACAAAGTATCGGCTGCTTTTGATAAGATTTTGGATGAGCAAGAAGAGCAAGAGTAATATTCGTTAAAAACTCGAGGGGGATGCATATCCGCCCTCTTTTTTTATTCATCACTTACCAAGCTACATGTATTAAAGAGACTTATGCAGCCATTCCAGTACATCTTTCATCGCAAAAGGACCATCTTTTTTAACTTGCTCCGCAAATTCCGAAACGAGACGTAGTGTTCTCACACTTTCGATTGGATGCTCTCCTGATGCACTTTCAGCAGAAAGCATCACTGCATTCGTCCCGTCTAGTACAGCTTGAAAAACATCGGTGACCTCTGCCCTTGTAGGAATAGAATGATCTACCATAGATTGAAGCATTTGTGTTGCTGTAATAACATATATATTCGTTCGATTACATTCACGAATCATCATTTTTTGTAAAAGCGGAATAATTTGATACGGCAATTCCACTCCTAAATCCCCCCTTGCAATCATAATTCCATCTGCTTCTTTACATATATCTTGAAAATTCTCGATTGCTTCCATCGTTTCTATTTTTGCAATTAAACTTGGGGACGTTTCTTTATGCTCTTGTATAAAATTTCGTATTTCCTTTATATGACTAGGTTTTCGTACGAAAGAACACGCAATAAAATTAACATCCTCTTCTAAAAGAAATTGAATGTCTTTTTTATCTTTCTCTGTAATAGCCGGTAAACTAACTGTCGCACCTGGTAAATTCACCCCCTTATGAGATGAGATATTACCACCTGTTTTGATCTTTGTTTCTATTTTTTCCTTACTTACCTTTTCAACAATTAATTCAACCTCTCCATCATTAATCAAAATTCTACTGTCTACTTTCACATCATTCGCAATACCTACATAATCCACACTTGCTTCTGTATTACTCCCTATGACTGGTTGCGTATGTAAAAGAAAAGAATCCCCGGCCTTAAGTGTAATTTGATCTTCCTTCATTTCACCTAATCTTATTTTAGGACCTTGCACATCACCTAAAATTTTAATAGAATCATCTAAAGATTTCACTAAACGAATGATGTCTTTATGACTTTCATGCGTGCCATGTGATAAATTTAGCCGAACAATTTTCATACCATTCTTTATTAACTGCACTAACGTTTCTTTATTATTACTTGCTGGTCCTATTGTACATACTCGATCAATTGTCATTCTTGCCACCATCCTTTTTCAGATAGGTTTCCCACAAAAATTTAAAAATAACATAGGGAATACAATAACAGCTTTAAACTTTACAAACGAAGTAATCCTACATACAAACGTAGAATTGCTTCGTACATGATTGATTTATACCGTGTTTCGTTTTTACCGTTAATACTCTCCTTTACTATCTTTTCTTTTTCCGCCGCTACAATTAATGAATACATAATCCGATTGTTTTGTATTACATTCTTCTAACTCTCTTTCATTACCACCCTACTTTTCATTCATGTGCTCTTCTATAAGTGTAAATCTACATTTACATGAATTTCATATTGGTAACCCTATTTCCATGTTCGCTAAGCAGTTAAAGCTATATTCAAATTATTAAAATGAAGATATGTTAAATCAAAAGTAAAAGAAAAGTTAAGTATCGGATAGGTTGTTGAGAGTTTCGAATTTTTCGTATATTGTATGAGTTGAGTTCGAACTCAAAAATTAAAAAAGGTGGGAAAATTAGTGAATATGAAAAAATCTTTAGCGGTGACAACTTTAGGGTTAGCGGTTTTAGGTTTTGGTTTTACTAATAACGCAAGTGCCTCAGAGGTGGGTGCTACAGACAAGCAGCCTGTTTTAGTTGACTTTGATACAATTCAATCAGCAAAAACATCCAATGTTTCTAGTTTGACTGTTGCAGCTACACCTAAGAATGATTCTAACATTAGCGTCTATACTCCCTTTTTTGGTAACCCATATGCAGTTGCTAAATCGAAATCAACTACGACCGAAGACTATATTTATGCAAAAGCAAGGACTTTCAATGGCGATGGCTCATTAGTGAATACGAAAAGTAATAATGCAAAAAAATCATCTTATGTAAGTGCTACAGCGACCAACACAAGCGTTTATTATGGAGATGATTACGCTATTGGTAATCATACCTATAAATTAAATGGTTATAATGATGTGAATCACGAAACAAAAGCTTCCTGGTAAGAAAGAGAAAAAAGATATGCATCTTGCATATCTTTTTTCTCTTATATTTTAAATATATTGAGGTGTTATTTATGAAAAATATATATATCATTATCGGTTTTTTACTTATTTCTTTCTTTACAATGTATGTTTTGTTCCATGCTTCAATTATACAACCTTATACACCTTCCAAAGAAAATAAGAGAGAGAAACAAACCAATACTATTTCATACGGCTTGAAGGATAATCAAGGCCAACATATTAACAACGGTAGTGAAATTACTAGTGAGAATAATACAATTAACGTATCGTTATCCTTTATACATAATATTGACGAAGACCGAAAGTATGGATTAATTGTTCTAGAAGATTACGTACAAAAACCTTTCAAAATAGAAAATACTGTAAATGAACTATCACACTACTCTTTCGATATGAAACCAAATAGTTCGATTACTACGAAAATCTCTTTACACACTTCTCCTAACGCAAGCGAATTAGCCTTTTTAATTATTAAAAAACCTGAATATAAGTTAAAAGATAATGACTTACATAAAGCGTCTATACTAGAAGAGATTTTAAGTATGCGATATTCAATACATCATCCTCATAAAGAAAGTGAAACATTAAAGTCTACCCCTATACAGCCAAATACTATTTTAAAAGATGGTCTTTATGAGCCATTATTTGTTACGAGCAATGAAGAGAAATTACAAACGGTATTTTCTGAAAAGGAAGGTGAAACATTAACTCTATCGAACGGAAATGAAACAAAAGATGAAATACCTTATGCAATCGTGGCCTTTAAAGATTGGGAACAAGTTGAATTATTCCATAATAAAAACGTCGCTTATACTACAGTGGCACCAGAAACGAGACAAACTTTTACTTTCACACTACCTACAGTGGAACAGGAAAGTAATTTTCAACTAGTCGCATTCCCATTTCCTTATAAAGTTAGTGAAGATCATTATGTCAGTCAACAAGCATACGGTTCATTTCGTATCGTAATTGAAAATAAAAAATAAATATGTTCCCACTTTATACAATTACAACAACGTAAAAAGCCTACTCACACAAGTAGGCTTTTTCATACTACGATAACTTCGTCAATAACTGATTTAAATCTTTTTTCGTTTTCGACGTTAACGACTTCATTTTCGTAATATCGATCTTTTCTTTTTCCGCGCCTACAATTAACGGATACATACTTTGACCGATTGTTTTAGAATCCGTCGGATGTGATGCTTCTAACTCTTTTTCAATGACATCCCACTTCTCATTAATTTGTTTTCCAAGTTTATTCACTGTTTCTAATTTAGGGTTAGCAGCTAATTGCTTGTCTAAGCTTTCAATTAATGTAACGACTTCTTTTACGTTCGTTTTCACAGCAACACTTTTCTTCGGATCTTTAGTAGTCTTTCCACTTGTCGTTTGGTCTGTCGTTTTCCCGCTAGTAGTTTGATCGGTTGCTTTGCCACTTGTAGTTTGCTCATTCGTTTTTCCTGTCGTTTCTTTTTCTTTTGTCGTTTTGCCGTTATTTTCTGTTCCAGATGATTCTTTTGTATTTTTTGCATCCTTATCTGTTTTTTCATTTGAAGAAGTATTTGTTTCTTTTTCAGTATCTTTCGTTGTTTTTGACGCTTCATCTGTACTTGTCGTTTTTGTTTCTCCTTCATTTTGTGCTGTTACTTGCTCTTTCTTTTCTGCCTCTTTATCTGCTGATGGACTACAAGCTGCCATAGTAAGCATTGTACCAATTGTTATCGATGCGATAGCGACCTTTTTCATTTTCATATAAATCCCCCTATGTTTACTTAATTTATCCTCCCCTTTACGATTCTATTTCCCCTTAAAAAATCCCTTTTCATACGAATCACCATCTTTCCGACAGTAATCTTCATAATAATACGTACAAAAACTGATAAACCGATTTGAATATTCGAGTTTCTTCTACTTCATTTTTCCTCTCTGCTGTAAAAGAAAAAGAGTATATTGTCACATCAAGAATTACTATCCTCATATGACAATATACTCTCCTATCAAATTTTTCTCTTTCTTGACATTTTATTTATACAAAAAAATATAAATATCTTAATTTTTTTGTTTCTCAACAATTGTTAACATAATGTTTTTATGAGAAACCACCATTCGAATGAATGACTTGCCCAGTAATCCACTTCGCTTCTTCACTTACTAAAAAAGATATTAGGCGCGCAGCATCCAATGATTCTCCAACTCTACCTTGCGGGAATTTCCATACTAAATAATGTTCTAATTCCTCTGTAATCCACCCCGTATTCGTCGGTCCTGGATCAACGGCATTAACGGTAATCCCCTTCTCCATCGCAACTGGTGCTACTGATTTTGTAAATGCTTCAATTGCTCCTTTCGTTGCCACATATGCTAGTTCATCTGGCATTGGATCTAATGACTGCCCTGAAGTAAGATTAATAATACTTCCACTCTTCTTGTATGCATAATGTTTTATAAATAATGAACTTAATAACATAGTTGCCCGAACATTCACTGTATAATGTTTATCTAACTGTTCTACATTTAATTCCTCAATTCTCGTATGAGTAGCATACGCTGCATTATTAATTAAAATAGATGGATCACCTAATCGTTCTGATACCATATAAAACAAACGATTTGGTGAATAAGACTGTGATAAATTGATTTCTGCCATTTCACATCGAACACCGTAACTTTCAATCTCCTTCTTCAACAAAAAGGGGTCTTGATCATTCATTCCCCATGGCATCGCTTTATCATACTGAGACCAGTATGTGAAAAAAATGTCTATCCCTTTTTGAGCAAGCACCTTGCATACAGCTGCACCAATTCCATTCAGACGAGTTGCCCCTGTTACAATTGCTATTTTCTTCACCTTTTCTCCTCCATCTATGGATAAATCCCCTGCACGAATACAGAGGATCTACCTTCTTAATTAATATTTGACAATATACGTTCTGCACCTAATTTTAAAATTTTAATAAAGATATAATTTACAATCGTAAACATTGCAAATAAAACGATAAACATAACCCAAAGTCCGACTTGAAGGAAGAAGTATAATACACTTACTCCGGCTACAATAATTAAAGCTATTAAAATATTAGCTAAAAAATTCCACAAAGTTGTATATCGACTTTTAAATAATTTCTGCTCTGTATCCCAATGAATATCTGCAGTTTGTGCGTCCCAGCGTGTTCCAATTAAATTAATTAATAACAACCCGTTCGCACTTAGTAAAAACCACAGTATCATGAAGACTGGAGAAATTCCAGCTACAACTGCCATCGTAATACCAAATACTGCTAAAATAATCACATTAATTAACCAAGCAGTGATCGCTTTCGCAAAAAAGATATCCGAAGCTTTTACTGGTAAATATCGATTCACAAACCATGAGCTTCCATCACGTGAAAATGACGTCGTTGCAATGACGTTACTACCCATCAAAAATAACGATGCACAAAGACCAACACCGATTGCAAACCCCGTTGTCTCTGGATTGTTAATATACTCTGTAATAAACTTTAAATTCCCATCTTGTACAAATAAAATAAAGAACAACATAATCGGCATAACGAAAGTTTGTACGATACAATTTAAGAAAAATTGTGGTGTACGGAATAACGTTTTAAATTCTTTTTTCACATACGCTTTCAAATGTGAACTTTGTACGGTTGATTTCTGTAAACCTTCTGCTGAAATGACCTCTTTTTTTGCTGTACTCGTTGAAAGTCCAATAACCCCTTTTAAATATGTACGCTCTGCAATGTAATAAAACAACACAAAGAAGACAAATGAAATAAGGGCAAAGATCATTACATATAAAGGTCCCTTCCAATTTGCACTTTCTACTAATGCCACTGCTCCAAAATATGTAGTTGGAAAATAATTTGTCATTTGTACTATAAGAGAAGATTGATTATTTACAAGATATTCCGCAGCCCCGTCTCCAGAAAACGCACTTTTATTTCTCCACTGCATAAATACGTTAATTCCTACAATAAATAGTATACTTACGATTCCAATAAATATATTTCCTCGATCTTTATTTTTTGCTATATTTGTATACCTCATGATTACTGTCATCAGTAACGAAGCTAATACTAACGGCACGATCGGGAAAAGTAAGTAAATAAAAATCATATATATGTAATATGTAATAAACGCGCCACTTTTTAAACCGTACGTAATGAAGATGGGTAATAAAATGAATGAACTCATTACGTATTGTGTAATTAATACCGTTAAAAATTTTGCCGAAATAATTTGCGCTGGTTTTAATGGTAACGGCAATAACATTTCAATATCATTGCTGTAGTAAAATACAGTTAAAATGTTCGTAATACTCATTAAAAATACCCATATACTCGCAATCGCAAGTCCCATTGCGATAATCATTCCTGGGTCTTGCCCTAATTGTTTCATACCTTCATACATTCCATGCGTCATCGAACCAAATATTAAAAAACCAACAAATAAAATAGCTGCAAATGAAAATACATATGCCCATCGCTTCTTCTTATCTGTTATGAAATCTGCATAATTTAATTTCAATAATACTTTCGTTAACGTCCAAATTTTACTCATTGCCCGTCATCTCCAAGAACATTTTTTCAAGTGATTCATTGGATTTAAAATGATCTCTCATTTCATTTAAATTTCCTTTAAACTGCAAATTCCCCTTATTAATAATAGCAACCCGGTCACATATTTTTTCCGCTACTTCTAATACGTGTGTAGAGAAAAATACAATCTTTCCTTTATCCGCATGCTCTCTCATCATTTCTTTTAAAATATAGGCAGATTTCGGATCAAGCCCTGTTAACGGTTCATCTAAAATCCATACATCTGGCTCATGCACGAGCACACCAATAATAACAATCTTTTGTCTCATACCGTGTGAATAACTTTGAATTTGATCAGATAAAGCATTATAAAGGTCAAATTTCTTCGCTAAAGACTCTATTCGTTCTTGGCGCACTTCTTTCGGCACTTCATACATATCTGCCATAAAGTTTAAATATTCAATTCCCTTTAATCGTAAAAACATATCTGGGCTATCAGGAACATAACCAAACGTCTTCTTCGCTTCCATCGGCTCTTCCATAATATTTTTGCCGTTAATCGTAATAGTCCCTTTGTCCACCCCATGAATACCAGTAATCATCTTAATTGTCGTTGATTTACCAGCACCATTCGGTCCTAAAAAACCAAAGATTTCTCCGCTAGGCACAGATAAACTTAAATCTTTTACTGCATAGGTAGACCCATTATAACTTTTTGACACATTCGTAATTTCAATCATTCCATCCAATCCTTTCCTTAATTACCAAATAACTATATTGATATTATAGCATACTTCTATTTTGAGATTTTTACATTTTTCAGTTTATTTAACCTTTAAAATAAATGTACACCCCTAATCCAACAATTAAAACGACGGCTAATATAATATAAATCATCGTAAGACGTTTAATATTTCCTTTTGTCGCTTTACTATAATTCGCATCACCATTTCTCCCAATTAACACCGTCGCAATTACAGTAATCACTACAAGTAATACAACAATCATGATCCAAGTTAGCATTCCTTCCTCCCCTTCCTTACAATCATTTTACAATATTATCCTCTTTATTTCGCAGTATATTTCCTCTTTTTACTATTATTATGAAAAGAATTGGAAAACTATTATTACCATACATTTCTATACGTGATATATTTATAACATAATGTGATTTATTTCTAACATGATAAGGAGGATATATTTATGAAAACAACTTGGATTAAATATTTAGGATTTCTCGGTTTCTTCGGTTTTCTCGGATTTTTTTATGAAAAAGGATTTTTTACTATGTTCTGTTTCTTCTCCTTCTTCACATCGTATAGAACGGTTCAACACGATGAACTGTTTGAACAAATTGTCAATAAATCGTGCCGCAATGCATTTATCGTTACATTACTAACTACCGCTATCATTCTGTTTATTGAAATGTTATTTCCAAACCCTACTTTACAAGAGATTGATATTGCTGTTATTTTCGCTACACTTATTCTTACGTTCGGTTTCTCTATGTTCTTTTACGATAAACCAGTTGATGAAATGGAAGATGTACCATGGCGTTCGTAACGAAAATAAAAGAATACCGCGCCAAGCTACATATGACACAAGAAGATTTAGCAAAGAGCGTTGGTGTACGCCGTGAAACAATTAGCCATCTTGAAAAAGGAAAGTACAATCCTTCCTTACAACTTGCTCACGATATAGCGAGAGCACTTCATAGTAAGATTGATGAGATTTTTATTTTTGAGGATTGATTAAAGGCATCCTGTCACCATAATCACATAAAAAAATACCATCATTCTTTCCAAAAAGAATGACGGTATTTCTCATTGATTATCCATATAAAACTGCATGAAATACGCCTAACAGTAAGTATTGATCCTCTATATAATCATCATCATACACATTCATCTCGATGTAATACATATCTTCCTCAAGACGAATATTCCAATCTGCGATTACATAGCCCTTTCGTAATAACTTTCCAAGCCCAATTGAAGTTTTGTGAACAACATATTCTTCTCTCTTATATGTAAAGGTAAATAAGAAATTTGCGTCTAATAACTTTCCGTCACATACAAGTATTTCATGCTCTGCATCATTATTATCTTTGTACGTTACTAAAATCTTTCTTTGGCGCTGCCTACTTACATCCTTTGCAATGACGCGAATATTATCCTTACTATCCTTTATTTCATAAATGATATTACTACCGATTTTTGGAATGAAGTCTAGTACTCTCATCAACGTATTTTTATAGTAGCCCCGTACTACGCCTACTTGTTTGCTTTCATTATAAACTTCTATTGATATTGTATCCGCTTTACTATCACACGGTCGTTTGTAAGAAAGCTGCATCATTCGCTCTCCTCTTAAGTACTGATCAAACGTCACAGGATATTCTATCGCACGCAGTTCCTTATTTAGCTCATATAAACAACGCCCAACGCTCTCTATTAATGCTGTAGTAGATATACGTTCCTGAAGTTCAAATTGTTGCCAACTGGAATAAATTCTCCACTGATTTTCCTCTTCATAGGAAAAACCAAGAATTATCTCATCACGGTCAGCCGTTTCATAATTCATATGTACGTTCTGCCCGTATTGAACTTGTTCCATCCACTGTCCTAAATAAATGCCGAGCTCTGCAACCTTCATGCATGACTTTTGAAAAAGTACTCTTTCACTCGCGCAAATCGTTACATCTCCTTCGATAAAGCCCTTTGAATAAGCATCATACCGTGACTCATCCTTCTGCGGGAGACTTTTGTCTAACTCAAATAAAAACGTTAACATCCTTTATTCACCTCTAGTTGTTACACTAATCATACATGACATCGCATTACTCTGAGAAACTATTTATATACGTATATTTAATTCACGCATTATAACACGTGAATGACCTTGTATAGTAGCGCTATTTTTTATTCTATATCTTAGTATATGAACTTATATGAGCGATTTTTCTAATATATCTATCGTAACTTACAATATATCAACGATTTTTTCAATATATCTATCGCAACTTACAATATATCAACGATTTTTCTAATATATCTATCACAACTTACAATATATCAACGATTTTTTCAATATATCGATTTTTCGACAAATATCAGCACAATTAAAATGAAGCTACCTTTTCTTCCGCCACTTCCCCAATTTCTAAAATTTGTAGCAGACTCTCCACTTCATAAGTCGGCTTAACACCCGTCATATTTTCTTTCAAACTCGGATTATACCAACACGTATCAATGCCGTAATCTTCTCCGCCTTTCATATCAGAAGTTAGCGAATCTCCAACCATTAGTACACTTGATTTATCCGTAATCCCAAACTTTTCAAACGCATAATCAAAAATCTCACGTGCTGGTTTTTGATGCCCCACTTCTTCAGAAATAATAATATGTTCAAAGAAGTTACGTAAAGGCGAATTTCCAATTCTCGATTGTTGCACCTTCGTATATCCATTCGTAATAATACCTAGCTTGCAATCTTGTAGATTTTCACATAATTGCACTGCACCTTCAATAAGATGTATTTCTTTCCCTAAGTTTTCAAGGTATACATCACTAAATTGCTGCGCATCTACTTCTATATGATGAAGTGCAAATAATTGTCTAAATCGATCTACCGCTAATTCACTTAGCGTAATCATTTTATTCTCTAAATCTCTCCATAACCCATTACTAATCTCTTTATAACTTGCAAGATAATCATTATACCCTGTAGGCATGCCGAACTGTACAAACGCGTTATGTAATGCGTTTCTTTCCGTTTCAGGGAAATCTAATAATGTATCGTCTACGTCGAATAATATAACGTTGTATTTCATGATGTTCTCCTCAATTCCTATTTTCAAAACTTCATTTTCATAGCTTCATTATAAACTTTTATATATTTCATTATAAAGTGCTTTGACTCGCTCTTTATAGAATACACCTTTATCCTTTATTTTCAAATCTGCTATAAATAAGTTTGCTAGCATGACCGCTGTATCTAGTCTATAAAATAAATTAACAATATGAGGGGTAGCATTAAAGATACTATCATTCTTATATCCATCTTTAAATTCATCCCAACTAACCTCATTTGTTTCAGCTATTCTCATAAGCTCCAATAACGGATGACCAATTAAAGCGTTATCCCAATCAACTATTGCTTTAACTTCTCCATTATACCCAATTAAATTGGCTGGTCGAATGTCCATATGTAATAAACACTTTACATGATTAGCTGTACTAAGAATATGTTCAATTGTTTGTGCATCTGGAAGTTTAATACCACAATTCGTAATTGTATTAAAACCTTCTACTCGTTTCACAATGCGTTCCGCTATATACTTACTAATTGGCTCTTTAATATTCTGCTCGTAATGTAAACCTTCAATTGGCATACTATGAAGCTTGCTGACTAACTTCCCTATTTCGTATGCCGAAATTGGCATATGATCCGTAGCCACATAATCCGATATTAAAAAATCAAGTTCGGTAGAAAGATGCAATCTGTGTATACTTGGTACTGGAATACTTTTTGAATGACAATACTTAGAAAGCTCTGCTTCCTTTTGCAACGAAATCCGACTATTAAATAAATCTTCATTTATATTTTCTACTTCTCTTTCCCACGGCACTCGAAATGCTAAAGGTCCCTTTCCTGAATCTCCGCGAAAAACAATATTTTGCACTCCCGTTCCAATCACCTTTAAATCCTGCACAGCTAATTCCTTATATTCTTGACTTAATATTGTTGTTAAACTTTCCCTTAACTCCTCTGCTTTTAAACGTGTATGGATCATTTTATCCCCCGATTCGTAAGTTCTTTTCATCCATTTTCTCCTCGGTGCACAACATCCTCATAAACAAAATTATAGCAATAATAATAAAAGGAGGCTAATCCAAATCAGCCTCCCTTCTTCTTATTTTTCTTCTAACAATAACATTTTCATTTCCTCTAACGACTCTTTCGTAAAGCCAAGAGCTTTTTCAGCGTATGCTTCAACTGATCCGTATTGCTTATGGATTCCATCAATCGCAGCTTGTAAATATTCGGCGCGTGCTTCAAACATTGCACCTAATATCGCTCTACTCTCATCGTTTTGTAGTTTTGCACCTAAAAAGGCCATCATTTTTTCATTTAATTTTTCACGGAAACCGTTACTTAGTAAATAATCTTCCATTACTGTTTTTTCTGGCACACCTAATAGAAGTAGTAATAATGCTGATCCAAATCCAGTACGGTCTTTTCCAGCTGTACAGTGGTTTACTAATGGTAAGTTTTCCGGATTTTGTGCAAGTTGTAAGAAGCTCACGAACGCCTCGTTACCACTTACGAAATCTTGGTTCATTTTCACAAGATATTCACCTGGTTTCCCCAACAGAGAAAGGTCACCAACTTGGAAAAACTCATTTATATTTAAGTCTTTCGCCAAGTCTTGCATAACTGGTAAGCATACTTGACGAGCACCTGTAATCTCTGGATTTGGCTTATGCTTCACTTCAAAGTCTGTACGATAATCACAGATTAACTTTAATCCAGACTTCTGTAAATACGCAATATCCCACTCTGTTAGTCCCGCTAATTCTTCAGAACGGTACAATTTGCCCCATTTTACTTTACGGCCTTCTGTCGTTTCATATCCTCCCATATCACGGAAATTAAACGCTCCTTGTAGTGGCAATCTACGCTCAGCTACTGTCACTGCTTGTCCATTATTTCCTACTAGTCTAAAATATGGGCGTTCATTTTCACTCGGGTTTTCAATAGTGCATGATGATTCCCCGTTTACAGTTACAAGTAATTCTCCATTTTCTTCAATATAATCTGGTGAAGTACTCCAATAAATGCGTACTTCTTCTATATTATTTTCCCACTTTATATGTAACATATTATCTTCATTTCGTTCTACAGTTGCTTGTAGCCAATTTTCTTGCTGCTCCATTCTTTCACCAACGCTTTCTCTTATAATCGAATCTTTCTCTATTGTATTATAGGAATATCTACTTTTTCGTTCTCATTTTTCTTTTTATCTTACAAACAGGCAAAAAGTTCTTTTACTTGTTCATAATTTGTACACGGATTGCCTCGAAATGAGTTCGAGAGAGTACATCATTCATCCTCCTAAAACTTCCTCACATATCGCTCAATAGAACTAAGCAGCTGACATCCATTCTTCCCAAAAACATCCTTCATCCACTCATTTTGTACATTTGTCTCGCCAATATAATAAGATGCACCTATTTCCTTTAAGACAAACATTGCACCTGTAAAGAATGCTGCTTCGTACCCTTTATTTCGCATATTTGGAGCCATTACGAAATACATAAGTTTCCCTTCTTCTAACGTACCTTTCTCAATATGCGGGATTACAATTCCTATTGGCTCTTCGCTTGCAACTGCTGTTAAACAATGTTCTTTCCATTGCTCACCAATTTCTTGTTCCATCATATGTACAAATTGATTATAGTCGACTTGTTCTTCCGTCATTTCGTTCCAAAAAGAATAAAAAGTATCCTCTCCTACTTCTTCAATCAGCTTAAAATCAATTTCACTTTCTACATCTTCTACTTCATATATATCCTTAAATACAATCATGTTTTCAGTAACATATTCAAATGAATACGTTTCAAAACATTTCTTATACACATCATAATTTGGACTTTTTGAAGAGATCTCAAAATGTAATTTTTCTACCCCCTCTTTTTCAGCCTCAGCAACGCAATATTGCATGATCTCTTTTAATTGCTCTTCTGTAAAAGCCTCTGCATTATTTTCTTTTATCATGATAGAAGAAGCACTTCTTCTTATTTTAAAATGTTTTTCTAACTGTTCTATTGTCGTCATATTCTTCCCTCATCTATGTCATACTCGAATTTCTAATGGTTCTCCTTGCATGAGCAGGATTGTCCTTGAATATATAGAATACTAGAAAAGATCGCATCTTTAAAGTGCGGAGGAGGTTCTCCATTGGATATTACAGCATTGCAACAACAGTTAGAGCTTATACAACAAAATGACTATACGCAACTGCATCATATAAATGTAAATGAGTTAACTTTGAACATGCTTCAGTACATCGGAACGACTGATAGTTACGTTCGTTACCAACTTATATATAAATGTTTTGCGCATTTCATTCATCATGAATTCCTTATGGACGATCAGCTGAAATTACTGTTGCAAACATGTTTAAGTGATGAGTATTTATATTGTGACATTTACTCCCCACATACAGATGGGGTTTTCACACGTTCTTACACTGTTTCTTTAATTGCGTTAATACTTCAATTCGCTAACTCTCACTACTTTTTTACAGAAGAGGATATTGAAGAGATAAAAAATAAACTTATTACATATACAAACTTAGAAATGGACTTTCGAGGATATATCGAAAATAAAGGATGGGCTCATTGTATCGCCCACGTATCTGATGCTTTCACTGAAATTGTTCATAATTCACATACGACTTTTGAGTGGTATGAAGAGCTCATTCATTGTTTATTAAATAAAATCTTCATTCCATCTGATATTTTTCATAATAACGAAGATGAGCGTATTGTTACGCCATTAATATCCATGCTGTATCATGACTTCCAGCAAGATGAGTTAATTTCAATTATTTATAAAAAAATAAAAAGGCTTCCTCAAATTAGAAAACGCCTTTCGCTTAATGAGTATTGTATTTTATGTGCCAACATTAAAACCTTTTTACGTACATTATTTTTTAGAACAAAAGATGATCATAACTTAGCCTATACAGCACGTAAAACAGAAAAAATGTTAAAAGAACTTCCAAACTATTATTAAATACAAGGAGAAAAATTATGGGTTATATTGAAGACGTAAGAAATCTAGTAGGAAATCATCCACTTATATTAATAGGCTCACACGCCATTATATTAAATGAGAAAAATGAAGTATTACTACAGCTCCGAACAGACTTTAACCGTTGGGGTATTATTGGTGGTGCCTTAGAATATAACGAGACGTTAGAAGATGCTTTAAAACGAGAAGTATTTGAAGAAACTGGGCTTATCATTAAAAATCCAGAACTGTTCCGTACATACTCAGGACCAGATTTTTTTCAAATCTATCCAAACGGCGATCAAGTACACGGTGTACTCGTTATTTATATTTGCCGAGAATTCCACGGTGAACTTATATGTGATCAAGCTGAGTCAAAAGAATTACGCTTTTTTCCGCTTGATAGGTTGCCTATTACTCTTCATCCAGTCATTGAGCGGATTATTAAAGAGTTTCAGCACTCTAATTAAAAAACATTACAAAATAAGTACCTTATATTTTATATAAAAATATAACAACCTCATTTCTCGTCATTACAACGTGAAATGAGGTTGTTATCGTTCACCGTAAATCCCTATTTCCCCAAAAAATAATTAGATGATTTAACGTTCTTTTTCTACAGCTTTATATCCCTTTACAAATAAAATAGTTATATAAGAAATAATGAATGAAAAAACAGTATACATGCCCACCCAAAAGAAAAATGATGGATCGTACAATGTAACATTGAACATAAGAAAAATAAGAAATGTTACCATTGGCATCGCGTAAAATGTACCTATTTTATATGTCACAGCTATTGAAAACATACAAATAAGCAATGGATATATACAGAAAATAAAAATTAACTCACTCAATGTTATGTCCCCCTTTCTGAAGAAATAATAGCTTTCTCTTAAACATTTTGGGGAACAACAAAGTTTTATATTTTTTATTCGTTATTAGTAAATAAAATGTTAGATTGTTATCTCGATCTGATTTCCTTCAGGATCACTTACTACACTTTCATAATAACCATCTCCTGTAGTGCGTGGGCCATTTAACAGAGGATATCCTGCTTCTCTTAACCTATCCGTTAATTGGTCTACTTTTTCTTTGCTACCTACAGAAAATGCCATATGCGCATATCCTACTGTTTGTTTTTTTATTACATCGTCTATCCCTACCTGTCTCATAAGTTCTAGACGCGCACCACCTTCAAAAGTTATAAAGTAAGATTCAAACTTTTTTTTCGGATTGTGATACAATACATTCGCTTCACCATTGAAGTACTGTTTATAGAAATCACGCATGCCTTCTAAATCATTCACCCAAATTGCTACATGTTCAATTCTCATAATCGACACCTTTTCTTTTTATGGTATTCAACCAACAATTTGATATTTAATTTTCTTTGCTTGTTCTTGTAATCATAAGATCAAGTCCAAGGCTTTTTAATCCATATAAATAATCTTCTTCCCAATCGCTTACTGTTATTTTCGGAATATGTTCCGCCGGAATGTACTGTGGACAACTTTTTACAATTTGATCTATTACAAATTGATTCACTTCATCATCACAGAAAATAAACGCATGTGGATTAATAATAGCTATACATGTAGAAATTAATCGAGTAATAGCATCTATATTATATTCCTCTGGATTATTCGAATCTCTCACTTCATCTCCACTTCTCAAAGCTTGTAAGAAATTTTTATTATCATACTGCGGAACAAAAGATATCTCTCCCGAGAAAAATGTACTTCCTCGGACTACATCCCCATTTATCATAATACCCGCACCTGGACCATTTTGACCTGAATACAAATATACAAGAGAGGAATTGTCATGGTTTCCAGTGTTTTTATAATAACCAAGCACTGCGGCATTCATATCGTTCTCTATTACTACAGGTATAGAGAACAGATCCTCCAAATGACTTTTTAAATTAAAATTTTGGAACTTTTCATAACCAGGTATATAAAAAATACGACCATTATCTACCGAACCGGGCACACCAATTGATATAGAGCTTATTTTCGGGAATGTAGCGATAAGACTTTCAATATGTTTAGATAATAGGTTTACGCCAGTATCAATTAATACACTTGAAGTACTTCCTTTTTCTTTTACTTCCCCTAAACAGTTAAAAATCGTATAGTTTGTCTCATTTTTTTCTAAAAATATCGCTAAACCTAACATATATTCCGGATTATAAGCATATCGTTTCGCTCTTCTTCCACCACTTGAATCATCTAAACCGACTAAAGTGACTTCACCGTCTTGTTTCATATTTTCTATAAATTTACTTATCGTTGGAAAACTGATTTCTAATGTATTACTAAGTTCAACTTTCGTTGCACTACCTCGCTCTAAAAGAGCTGTACGAATGCCGCGAAGGATCGTCTCTTTAATCGATTTTTGAGTAACAAATTGTTCACTCAAATCGCTCACCACCTTAATCAACATACTTATTAAACACTTTTAATAAGTTGCGTTGACAATATATCACACATCATTTTCTAAAGCAATAGAGATGATATATTTCCACTGCATGCACTCCTTGTTTAGCTCGATTTATTCTCTCTCGTAACAGACGATACAATTCCAGATAAGAGAACAAATAATAAAACAGCTAGCAAGGCATTACGTATTCCGAACGATTCCCCTAGTATACCTAAAAATGGTGGTCCGACTAAAAAAGCTGTATAACCGATGATAGAAACTGCAGCAACATTAGAAGTCGCATTTTCACGATCATCTCCAGCAGCAGAAAGACCAATTGGGAAACCTAGCGCCGCACCAATCCCCCACAGCACTACACCAACTGCTAGAAAATACGAGTTATTCCCAAATATTACGATTAAAATTCCTATAATCGCCACCATAATAGTAGCACGTACGACAGCGACACGACTGAATCGATCAAGGAAATAACTACTACACATACGAGCTAACGTCATTGCCAATACAAAAATTGTGTACATAATAGAACCTGTCACTACACTTTGCTGATGTCCATCTACCATCACGATAGGCAGCCAATCATTTGCACTTCCTTCTGCAAATGCCATTCCAAGCACAAAAAGACCAATTAAAAGCACCTTTTTTTCCATACGTAAGGAAGTACGCTTCGCTCGCTTTTTGTTCTGCGATTTCTCTTTCTTTCCTGTTCCGTGCGGAAGAAAACGATACACCATACATACAAGTAATAAAAACACGGCCGAAATCGCAAGAAACTGATACAGGATTGGGATGTGAAGCGAGGCGGCGACAGTGCCACTGAGCGCGCCTACTAAAGTTCCTACGCTAAAAAACCGTGGAATTTCGGTAGAAGTGCCATTCCTAATTTCTGCTCTATTGAAGAGCCTTCTACATTCAATGAGACTTCTGCCAACCCATATCCTACTCCAAATACTAGCAAGCTACCAAAAGCCCCTATGCTAGAAACAAAATAAATATTAATACTTAAACAAAGTAATCCAACAATTATTAAAAACATACTGCCTATAATAACGTCTCTAGCTCCCTTACAGTCAATAAAATGACTTGCACTCAGTAAACCAATTATTGAACCGACAGATAAACCGAACAAAATCCAGCCCATTTCTGCATTTGAAACTGCTAAAATATCTCGCGCCGCTGCTGTTCTAGAAATCCATGTAGCAAACGCGACACCTGGCAAAGCAAATAAGAGAAAAAGAGCGTTTCGAGAGGCAAGTAATGTCTTTGTATGATTGTCCGCACTATTTTTCTTCATATGAAACACCTTTAACATTGTCTATACAATACGACACCAGTTTATTCAATCATCCGTGAAAAACGATTTCTATAAGTCTATCATTTTCATAACTTTGGCTGGGTTACCACCAACAACTACATTACTAGGTACATCTTTTGTCACAACTGCTCCTGAAGCAATTACAGCATTGTCTCCAATTGAAATACCAGGGTTAATTATAGCTCCCCCGCCAACCCAAACATTGTTACCAATCTTTACAGGTTTCCCATATTCTTTGCCAGAATTCCGTTCTACTGGATGCAACGGATGCGTAGCAGTGTAAATGTGAACACCAGGTGCAAACATACAATTATCACCGATTCGAACTTCACAAACATCTAAAATCACACAATTAAAATTTGCGAAAAAGCTCTTTCCAACATGGATATTGTAACCATAATCACAACGAAAATCAGGATTAATGTGGGTTTTCCCATCAGCTGAAGAACCTAAAAGCTGATTTAATAACGTAAAACGTTGTTCATCTCCTGTCTCCATTGCCTCGTTATAAAGGCGTGTTAAACGTTTTGCCTCCACCCTATCAGCCACTAATTCTTCGTCATCTGCAATATACATTTCTCCCGCCAACATCTTTTCTTTTTCCGTTTTCATAGAATCATCTCCTTTGTAATCAAATGAGTCCTACTTATTAAACCTCTTTAATAAGCGACTTTAATTACACTTATTAAACACTTTTAATAAGCATCCCTATATTAACATACTTTTTAAAATGTGCAATTAATAAATTTAGAAAGAAGATGCGAATTCCTCATTTTGCATGTAGATATAACGAATAAATAATTAAAATTCATATAGAAAAAACAAGGGAACGCTCAGCGTTCCCTCTCAAATCCAATCCGTTTTTTAATTTCCACCAAATTCACCTTCGCAATAGTCCCTGCCCTCTCAGCACCTTTTTCTAACGCTTCATATAGTAAATGCGGTTCATTCATATACGTTGCGTATTTTTCCCGAGGTCCTGCTAACTCACGATCTACAACGCGAAATAACTCTTTTTTTACATCGCCCCATCCGATTCCAGTTTCATATTTTTCACGCATTGACTGAATTTCATCTTTTGTCGCAAATTCTTTATAGATTGTAAATGACGTTTCTAGTTCTTTCGGTTCATTTGGAAGTGAAGAATCTGTTTTTATTTTTAAAATAAGCTTTCGTAGTTTTTCTCGCTCTGCAAATAACGGGATAACATTCCCATAACTTTTACTCATTTTTCTTCCATCAAGACCAGGTAAAATTGCCCCTTCTTCTTGCACTACATACTCTGGAAGCGTAAATGTCATGCCAAATGTATGATTAAAATACGTCGCAATATCACGAGCAATTTCAATATGCTGAATTTGATCTTTTCCAACAGGTACATGAGTAGCTTGAAATAATAATATATCAGCCGCCATTAAAATCGGGTACGTATATAACCCCATATTCACACCTGCATCAATTTCTAATCCCGCTTCTTTATTTTGCTCTACCTTCGCTTTATATGCATGGGCACGATTCATAAGCCCTTTCGGAGTTAGACAAGCTAATATCCAAGCTAATTCCAAAATCTCTGGCACTTCTGTTTGTCGATAGAAAATAACATCTTCTCCAAGTCCGAGTGATAACCATGTAGCTGCTACCTCTTTTGTATAACTACTGAACTTCTCTGGATCATGCACTGCATTTAACGCATGATAATCAGCTATAAAGTACAATGCTTTTCCTTCATTATTTTTTGACATTTGCAATGCAGGTTTAATTGCACCAATATAATTTCCTAAATGCGGATAACCCGTTGGTTTAATTCCTGTTAACATTATTTTTTCGCTCATACTAACTCCTCCTTTCTCAAAATAAAAAACAAAAAGAGTCTCTCATCCTTAAAAAGGACGAGAGACTCCCGCGGTACCACCTTTATTAGCTATCATTAGCTCACTTCATACTTCGATAACGTGAAGTAACCGTCTTTACCTACTCATTTCAGTTAGAAGCTCCAGAGCCCATTCCATATTCATCCCTTACTGATTCCCACCACATATCAGCTCTCTGAAAAGTTTTGAACATGTACTCTTCTCTTTCATTGCTTTTTCGTTTTTTACAGTTTATCACATTCCCTTTCCAATTAAACCCTAATTTTCTGTTTTATATAGCAGGAATTTCCACCTTAATTGTCTAATAATATATAGGTTTGCAGAAGTAATCGAAACAACTTTGGAGGTTTTTTCATGGTAAAATATATATCCATTTTAGGTTCAACAGGATCCATTGGCACATCTGCATTAGATGTCGTTTCCGCTCATCCTGAACATTTTAAAATCGTCGGTTTAACCGCAAATTATAATATCGATCTTCTCGAAAAACAAATTGAATCGTTTCAGCCTCGTATTGTAAGCGTAGCGACAAAAGAATTAGCGGACACATTACGTTCTCGTATTTCAACAAATACAAAAATTACATATGGAACTGATGGTTTAAATGAAGTATCTACCCATCCTGATACAAATCTTGTATTAAGTTCAGTTGTCGGTGTTTCAGGTTTACTCCCAACAATTGAAGCATTAAAGGCGAAGAAAGATATCGCCATCGCTAACAAAGAAACTTTAGTTGCCGCTGGTCATATCGTAACTGAACTAGCGAAACAAAACGGATGCCGCCTAATTCCAGTCGATAGTGAGCATTCAGCTATTTTCCAATGTTTAAACGGAGAAAATAATAAAGAGATTGAGAAGTTAATTGTCACAGCTTCTGGCGGCGCTTTTCGTGATAAAACACGTGAAGAAATGAAAACATTACAAGCGAAAGATGCTTTAAAACACCCAAACTGGTTAATGGGAGCAAAACTAACGATAGATTCTGCCACGTTAATGAATAAAGGGTTTGAAGTGATGGAAGCTAAATGGCTGTTCAATATTCCTTATGAAAAAATTGATGTTATGATTCATAAAGAAAGTATCATTCACTCCTTAGTGGAATTTATTGATGGATCAGTCATGGCACAGCTCGGTGCTCCTGATATGAGAATGCCGATTCAATATGCGTTTCACTACCCTACTCGACTACCTTCATCCTATGAAAAATTAAATTTATTAGAAATTGGTAGTTTGCATTTTGAAAAACCAAATTTAGAGAAGTTCCCCTGTCTACAATACGCATTTGAATGTGGCAAAATTGGCGGTACAACTCCAGCCGTATTAAATGCAGCGAACGAAATTGCAAATGCACTATTTCTTAAAAATGAAATTGCATTTTTTGATATCGAAAAAACAATTTACAATACAGTTGAAGCTCATCATAACGTAAAAGATCCTTCACTCGATGCTATATTAGAAGCTGATCAATGGGCACGCCAATACGCAAATCAATTATTAATAAAAAGAGCTAAAACAGTTTTCTCTGTTTAGCTCTTTTTTTACGTATTCAATTTTACAAATCTATAACCATGTGTAACTAACACTTTTAATATCGCATATCCTGGAATTGCTAAAACTATCCCCATAATACCGAATAAATTACCAGCAGTTAAAATGATAAAGATTATTGTAATCGGATGGATATCTAGCTTTTTCCCCATTACTTGCGGGGAGATAAACTTACCTTCTGCTAATTGCACAACCATCATAACGATAATTACCTTTAAAACCATTCCTGGCGAGTCAATAAATGCGATAATTAACGCTGGAGTTATTGCAATAACTGGACCTACGTACGGAACGATATTTACAATCATCGCTAAAATAGCAAGTAATACCGCATATTTAATACCAATAATAAGATAGCCAATTAATAGCATGATACCGATAAACAAGCTAACGATAATTTGCCCTCTTATATACGAACTAATCGCATAATGCATATCATCTAGTATTCTCATTGCTGCCGGTTGTCTTTGCTCTGAAATAAACTTCAAAAAGTGATTCGGTAATTGTTCACCATCTTTTAATAGATAGAACAATATAAACGGAACCATGACAAATGTTAAAACAACTTCTGTAAGTGTACTTAAAAATCCAGTTACATTTCCAGTTACTGATGATAATGACTTTGTAAAATCAACTGTATAGTCTTTTACTATATTCGCTACATCAATATTTAAATTCTCCTGAATTTTACCAAGTAAATTACTTTCCCCAAATCTACGTGCTGCTCGTTCGATTTCATGACCGAAATACGGTAAGTTATCTATTAATGCATCAATTTGATCTTTAATAATAGGGATAACCGTTACAACTAAAAACACAAATAATCCTAGTACTATTAAATATATCGAGGCTATCGATACGATTCTTGAAACACCTTTCTTTTCTAAAAGTGAAACGAATGGGTGCAAGATATAAAATAGCACTCCGGCTAATAATACCGGGAAGAATATTGTTTTTAAAAAGACGATAAACGGAGTAAAAACGAAAGAAATTTTTGTTAGCAATAATATGTTAATGAACAATAATGCAAATCCAAGTAACACTGCTAAATAATTTTGTTCCCTAAAAAACTTTTTTAACTTGTCTCTTTTTCTTATATTTACTTTTTCCAATGAAACCACCTCTTTGAATGATGAAAAGCCCTTACTCAGGGCTTTTCATCATTATCTATATCTTTATTTCCTTGCAGCTTTCACTACAAATGATACAATAAGAATTAATACGATTGCTCCTAATAATGCTGGCACGACATGAATTCCACCAAATGATGGCCCAAAAGATCCAAATAATCTACCACCTAACGAAGCACCTAATAAACCTGCGATAATATTTCCGAACATACCACCTGGGAAATTTTTACCTGTTATAGAACTAGCAATTGCACCTATAATAGCACCAACTATTAATGTGATAATCCATCCCATTTTTAGTCCTCCATTTCTATTATAGTTTGTATGATCAAATACAAGAGTAACAAAACTCTCATATAAGATTACTAATTCATTTACACTAACCATATTCTGCTATAAAAATAAACGCAAGGACATTATATGTATGGAGATACATATATTATATGCAAAAAAGAAAATCATTGTCAAACTTACCCAAAAATCAATTATATTAATATACCATATTCAAAGGAGGCTTCATTATCTATGATTCTTAATTTAAATGCCACTTCTTTTGAAGTTGCATCATCCATTTTACAAGTTCAAATTCCATCTTATAAAGTTGAAGCAGATTATTTAAACAGTACTGCAATCCCCCGTTTATATGATACTGTAAACGATATTCAAAATTGCGGTGAAACATTCTATGGATATTTTTCTGAAAATAAACTTGTCGGCTTTATTTCTTTTATGCAAGAAGAACAGCTAATTGATATTCACCGACTAGTTGTATCGCCTGATTTTTTTCAAAAAGGAATTGCAACGAAACTCTTAAGTTATATATTTAACATGTTCCCTTCTTCCATGGCATATATTGTACAAACAGGTAAAGCGAATACCCCTGCTATTGCATTATATAAAAAACACGGCTTCATTGAAGTAACCGATATAACAATTACCGATCGTATGATTCTTACACAACTAAAGAGACGGAAAACATAAAATAGTTTGACTTATTAGTTTATTTATGTTATCTTTTACTTTATAATACCTTTTGCTGAGTCCAAATTTTGGAGCGGGGGAACCATTTTTGTAGCAATGCTACTTGGGGCGAATCTTTTTTAAGTAGGGATACTCTCACTTCCCGAGTCCGACAGCTAACCTCGTAAGCGTAATGGGAGAGGAAGGTGCTTTTTGCCTATGTTACACAGTATACCTCCTTAACTATAAAATCTGGAATCGATATCATTTTAGAGACCTATATTTATAGAAAAGGAGAGATGTATTATGTTACGTTTATCTGATCACGCAATAAAAATGATGGAGCAAAGACTTCGACTCGAACAACACCGCACATATCAAGCAAATAAAGTTGTAGATAACTTACATCACAAATACTTTTTCCAACATATTTTTCAACCAAAAAGATAAGTACTGACCTTTAACAAAATACAGCGCACACTAAAAAAGCGTGCGCTGTATTTTTCATTTTCTTGCCTTCACAATAAAAGTAGTCGGCACCATTCTAGCTTTATATAAAGAATAATATTTCGTAGACGGCTCAGCTAGTTCTTCATCAAACGAGCTCGATGGTTCAGGCTCTTCTATTCTCTCAATTTTAAATCCCACTCTATTTAACTCATTTATGTATGTACTTATTTTTCTCTTATATAATGTCGCTTGTACATTTTCTCCTTTAAATGTTTCAAACGTAATAGGCGCTCATGATAAGAAGACTTTATAGCAACTTCTTCTGTACCATACTGTAAGTTTGAATATACTGGGTGCTCCCAACTAAAAATAAAACTTCCTCTTGGCTTTACATATGAATAAATCAGTTCCAACGTTTTTCTTAAATCCGAAGTCCAACCTAATGCATAAATGGAATATACAATATCAAAATACCCTTTCGGAATATCTCCTTCCTCTTCCATTGCTCCGCATATTAACTTTGGATTCCAATCCTTTAACGTCTTATTCGCTATTTCAATTTGTGCACTCGAAAGATCAAGCCCCCATAATTCCTCTGCCCCTTGTTCCGCCATATATTACAACGAATGCCCACTTCCACATCCAATATTAAGTACCTTTTTATCTTTAATTGAATCGAACAAATGAATCTCATCTTCAGACGCCGTATACGGTCCATATTTCGGTAAACAATCCACTTGAAAGAAATAAGGTGCAACTGTATCCCAACACTTTTTATTTAAAGCTAACATTTGCGTACCTTTCATATTCTACATTCCCCCATCCATTTTGCTTTCTCTAATATTAATTACATATCATAACCAGATCGCCCTTTTCTCTTCGCCCGGTAGTTTTTCACTTTCGCAATCGTACCGCATGCTCTTCCTCCTTCTTCTCCAGCATACATACCGCACCATCTTTTACTTCCATTTCGCGAATGATCATAAAATACCCAGCGACAATCCGGACATGCTTTTAACCTTCCCCACACATTTTCTTGAATTGACATTAACACAATGTTTAATACTTTTGTATACACATTCTCTTCATATACTGGTTCATATGTAATACCTTTCATATCTTCCTTTATATGTACATGAAATGGGTATTTTTCTAACCATTTTTGCAATGATCCTTCGCCTTCAATTGTCATCCGAATATCTTCTCGAAAACCTCTTAATTCCTCTATCGTATGAAACGGAAACTCTTCATGAAAATATTTATTCATAAATTGCTTTATATTATCTTCTGTTTGCAGCAAATCAATTGCTTCTCTCGTATCATTTGGTATTCTCCATGTATTTAAAAATTCTCGAATATATTCTAATTCATGTGGTGCGTTCTGATTCAATTCCATTCACCTTCTTCTTAAAATTTACTTTTTTCTGACTTTATGTATAATTATAATATAAAATAGTTAACCATTAAATGATTTTACCGGTTACAATATTAGGAGGAGTTTTATGAAAAGTTTCTCAATACCGATACGTTTCATGCTTATTTCTTCATTCTTTATGTCTTTTGGGTATTTTGCAGTATACGCATTTTTAGCTATTTATCTATTAACCTTTCTTCATTTTTCTGCTGTCCAAGTAGGAACAGTATTGACGGTTATGACCATCACATCACGAGTTATCCCATTATTCTCAGGGTTAATTGCTGACAAAATAGGCTATATCATCATGATGATAGCCGGATTATTTTTAAGAGGAATCGGATTTATCGCTTTAGGAATATGCTCTGATTTCTATACAATTTCTATTTCTTCTGCACTTATTGGCTTCGGAACCGCATTTTACGAACCTGCTGCTCGCGCCATATTCGGCTCACAACCAGCTCATATGAGAAAAAATTTATTTACATATTTAAACCTGAGTTTTAATTGCGGTGCAATAATTGGACCAATTGCAGGAGGATTCTTACTCTTACTCGATTCCATCTATGCTTTCTTTCTAACAGGATCACTTATGCTGTTATTCGCTTTTATCTTTTACTTACTTAAAAATCACTTCCAAGTCACTACTGAAAACACATCTATTACATTAGGAATACAGGCTATCTTACAAAACAAGCCTTTTCTTCTGTTTTCATTTATCATGATTTTCTTCTATATTATGTTTACTCAGCTTACTGTCGCACTTCCACTTCATATGAAAAACATTAGTAATAGCAACCAGCTTGCTACACTCGTTATTACGATAAATGCAATAACAGGCGTTATATTTATGGTGTTATTTCGAAAACTATTTCACAAATACAACACGCTGTCGATTATTAAATACGGTATTTTATTAATGGGCATTTCCTTTTTACTCATCCCTTTATTCCAGCACCCCTATTGGTTATTTATTTGTGTAATTTTATTTACAATTGGTGAAACACTCGTATTACCTAACGCTGATATCGCTATTGCAAATTACAGTAACGAATCATATACAGCTACTTACTTCGGATTCTATCAACTATCACTCGCATTTGGTTTTATCATCGGTAATTATACCGGTACATCTTTTACATCCAACTTAAACGGAATGTATACACCATGGCTTATTTTCAGCGGAATAGGACTTATTGGTTTTATTTCACTACATATTTTAAATATAAAAAAAGGATTACCTAAGGAGGATATATACCTATGTAATGATACGAAACATCTTTAACAAATTTCAGTCGAGATGGTACCTTTAGACAAGCAACCTATAATAAAAAAATTCGACCGTCATGTTTGACAGTCGAATCTCTTTATTCTTCATATTCAAGATGATTATGTCTTTTACAACCAAATAAATAGCCCCCCCTATATGACAAGTTTCAAATTCTAACCCTGGAACATATCCAGATTTGATACGTTCTATCATTGTTTTATAACAATTATTCTCTTCTGTATATTCCTCAATTAACTCTTTCTTATCTTTTTCTGTCCAGTTTTCTTCTACTTCTTCAGTCTGAACATCTTCTATTTCTGCTGTTTTCGCTTCGATAGATTCCCGTATCACTTCATTTATACGCGTGAAATTATTAGCTTTATATAGAGCATAAACAAATCTACCAATCCAATTGGGGCTTTTCCAAACTTCTTTGTATCCCCTTTCGAACCATTCAATTGCTTCTTTATAGCAATTCAACTCGACATATAAATCTGCTACATGAATTTCTCCTATAAGATCATCAGATTCCCTGTTAAAAGTATCTAACTTCTCTTTCGCTTCTGTCGTTCTCCCTAAATCAATTAAACATTTTACATAGCTATACATGATATAGTCCGAATCCCCTGCAACTCGCAAGAAAAATTCCGAAGCTTTTTCCAGCTCTCCAAGGTTATAATGAGCTACAGCTACATTGTGATATGCTTCATTGGATGGTTGAATGGAAATAGACTTTTGTAATACTTCTTTCGCTTCTTCCCACTTTTTTTATTTTATGTAAATTTCCCCTAAGATGTTATAAGGAAAGTATGAGGAAGGATTCAACTTAACAACTTCTTTTATTAATTCAAGAGCTCTAGCATCATCCTCTTCCTCATAAAAGTACATCCAAGCAAGATTATTGAGAGATTGCACACCTCTAGATTCATGTACCGCTCGTTGAAATAGTTCCATTGCTTTCTCATATTCATTTTGTTCAAACATTTCAATTGCCTTCTCGTTAATGTTCAAGTAACTACCTCCGAAGTGAATGAATTCATCTATTCCATATTATTATTTTAAAATGTAACAATTTTAATTTCCATAAACAATAAGTTCACTTCGTATTAAGTTCTTTCTCCTATCTACATTTCATCATATATTTGGATATCCAATTCGTAATGATTTTAACAACACCGCTTTCGAAAGAAAATATATATCTACTGTAAAAATACTGATTTACAACAATAAGTAAACTTTTCAATCTCTCTTAAACTGGATATACACCCTGTTACATTTTACATATTATGGTACAATTGAAATGAGTACTAGCTAAACATTTACGCTCCACACTAGCAGTTTAGCAATGCCAAAATCAAAAATCACTTGAAATTGGGGGATGTTATGAAAAAGAAATTAATTGTTCTTCTATTCATCGGAATCATATTATCAGGATGTTCAACTATAGCAGAAAATTCTTTAGAAACCGGAAACGGAAGTATGGAATTATTAACACCAACGATTACAACAAAAGATAATGAATTAGAAATTAAGACGGAAGGTATTGATGAAAATAAAGTAACTTTTATTTATGTCGCTAATAAAAAAGTATTGGAACAAAAAATAAAGAATAGTGAATCCTACAAACTTGATATTACAGGTATCAATGATGCTCATAGGACAGACTATAAGCCAAAAGTTCAACTTTTGCAGACTAAGGATGATAATAAAGATGGAGAGATGATAACTTTTAAGCAAGTTAGATATACAGTTAAAAAAAATTAATTTTAGAGTTATTTCATTATAAATGTAACGTATGAAAATATACTTTTAACAGAGGGTAAATGTAAGGGGTGCTAACATGAAAAAACGATGGATTTCTTGGTGGATTGGTAACATATTTTGGATTATCCTTTTTGGAGTGTGGGCAGCTATTATTTGGCTACGAGATGTCGATGGTGCTGGTGTTACTCAAACATCCGAAATTAAATCAATATCACTTATTGTTTTATTAATCGCGTTTATCATACCGATATTTATTCAAGTTATATGGCTAATCATTAATTTGAGGGTTAGTAGAAAAAACAATTATACGATTTAGTTTTTTAAATTAACAGATACATACTTTTTATAAAAAAGAGAGGAATCTAATTCGATTCCTCTCTTTTACATATGTGATTATGCCGTGCTTTTAAAGCGGCACTATTCCCTTTTTACGATGCATGATCGTCTTTCTTCTTCTTCAACAACGCTCTCTTCTTCATCGCCTTCGTTAAATATCCGCCTTTAAACGAACGGATTTCATAAGAAGACATAAACGCTTTCGGTGCAATTTCATTAATAATTTCTAAAAGTTCTTTCTCTCTAGAGCGCTTTGCAACGATATCTAAGCGATAACGTATAGAATTAATTCCTTCACCTTCAAATACTGTAACGCCAAATCCACAGTGACGTAATTCATCTACTAATTCATTACAACGGTCTAGTAAACTAACTTGATACGTAATATATCCAATTGCTAATTTATTCTCTATATAACCGCCTAATAATAGTCCCGCACTAAAGCCGATGACATAGGCAACGATGTTCATCCAATTTGATAAATCTTGAAACACAATCCCTAAACTGACAATGTAAATAGCTCCTTCTAACAATCCTACACCAGCAGCGGATCTTGTTTGATTCTTTACAAGCAAAATCGTTCGGATTGTTAATACTGGAACATATATAATTTGAAGCACAAAAATAAGTAACGCTTGTAACATTGGTATCCACCTCTTTCAAAAAGTCTTTTGTCATGATAACATACATAAGCTTTAGAAATCGATGGGTTTTTAAATTTTTAAAATTATTTTTCGTACTATTGAAAAACCGAAAAAAGAAGCGTATTATATTTGTCGTGAATTTGATTCCTGTCATTCACTCGCTTAAATAAAAAAAGGAACCCCCATTAGGCCCCTTTTATTATAGCTCTATGTTATTAGAAGCCTTTTCTCTTCGCTTCTCTTCTTCTTTTACTAACTGTATATTTGCATAAGCTAAATTCGCAATCATTAAAAAGTGACCACCTAAAATACCTGTACCAAATGCCCACATTTCCATTTCATGCTCAATTTCATACATAATGATAGCTCCTAAAATTGCAGCTGCAAATCGGTTTAAAACCCCTAATCCAGGAGCCTTTTCTTTCATTACAATACTTCTTCCTAGTTTCTCCACCCTGCGAGCTAATAACCAAAGACAGTATGCACTTACAGCTAATCCAATACCGAATCCTGTCACTTGTTTTCCAAACGGAGTAATCGTCCACATAAGTAGTAAACCACTAAAGATCGCATACAATTGTAATCGATATACACGTAAGGCTTCTTGAATCAAAATATCCGCTCCTAATTCCTCATTTTTTATGCTTTAGAAGAAAAGCAGCAACTTACACAGTTGCTGCTTTCTCTTCTTCTTGTTCTTGTTCCATTTTACGAATTTCAACACGTTTAATTTGGTAAGCGTCTTTTTCTAACACTTTAAATTCATAACCTTCTGCTTCAACATGTTGTCCTTCTTCAATTTCATGATTTTGCATCATAATCCATCCACCGATTGTATCCACATCTTCTTCTTCAATGTGTAATCCAAACAGATCTTTTACTTCTGAAATAAGCACTTTTCCATCAACAATTTTATGGTACTCGTTCACATGTTGAATTGGTGGTGCTTCATCTTCATCATATTCGTCACGAATTTCGCCGACGATTTCCTCCAAAATGTCTTCAAGCGTTACAATTCCAGCTGTTCCTCCGTACTCATCATATAAAACAGCCATCGGAATTCGCTTCTTCTGCATTTGCAGTAATAAATCGTGAATTGGAGTTGTTTCCATCACTTCAATAATCGGACGCATATACGAGCGAATTGACGATAAATCTTTTTGATCCTCGGTCATATATCGAATAAAGAAATCTTTTACATTGACCATACCGATAATATCATCTTTATCTTCTCCAAAAATCGGATAACGTGTATATCGCTCATTTTGGATTACTTTCATGTGTTGTTCTACTGAATCTTCAAGGTAGAAACCAACGATTTCTGTTCGCGGTACCATAATCTCTTTTGCAATGCGATTATCAAATTCAAATATATTATTTACATACTTGTATTCAGCTTGATTAATTTCGCCACTTTCATAGCTATCTGAAAGAATAAGACGCAATTCTTCTTCTGTATGAGCTACTTCATGTTCAGAAGCTGGTTTCAAACCGAATAAACCAGTTATAATACGAGCTGAACCGTTCAATACCCAAATAAATGGATACATGATTTTATAGAACATCATTAACGGCGTTGCCAATAACAACGTTACTTTTTCAGCCTTTTGAATTGCCAACGTTTTCGGAGCTAACTCCCCAACTACAACGTGTAAATATGTCATTAGCATAAAAGCAAGACCAAAAGTTAATACTGATGAGATAGAAGGGTTTATGTTCCATTTCTCAAATAACGGGTGTAATAACTTTTCGATTGTCGGTTCACCTAACCAACCTAATCCCATAGCTGTAACTGTAATACCTAATTGACAAGCAGATAAATATTCATCTAAATTTGTTGTTACCTTTTTCGCTGCTAAAGCACCGCGTTTCCCTTCCGCAACAAGCTGATCAATACGACTTGAACGTACTTTTACAATCGCAAACTCTGCTGCTACGAAAAATCCAGTAAATGCGATTAAAATCGCAACCATGACTAAATTAAATATTTCCAATGAATCCCCTTAGTTAAAAAACTAAGGTGTCCACCTCCTGTATACTATAATGTTTTCTTATTTGTTCGTTAGAAAACATAGCCCGATACAAAAATTAAAGAGGTCGGATTTCACTTATTCTATAATAATAGAGCAAGTGTCTGTATTAAAGCTGTCGTTTGACATGATAAAGATTTCGATATTTTTTCACGTTGTGAATCAGTCAATCCATCTAAAAGCGGCTTTAACTCTGTTAACTCTGCTTCTAATCGATGAATATGGTCTGTCACTTCATTCACTTGTTTCGAAACGTGTTCATTGATACCGAGCAGCTTCTTGTTCTCCTCGATTTTCTCTTTAATCTCACAAAGCGGCATATGCATTTCTTTGCACTTCTCAATAAATTGTAATGTCTCAAATGCTGTTTCGTCGTAATAGCGATAATTAGATTGAGATCGCTCCGCTTTCAAGATACCTAGATTCGTATAATAATCAATCGTTCGTTTCGACACGTGAGCCATGAGAGCCAACTGTCCGATTCGATACACCTTCCCAACGATCTTCCCCCCTTGTTTATATTACTACCATCATACAACACATAAACTGTACAGTCAAACGTGATGGTTTGTTGTTCACAATTTATACAAACTTACAAGATCAACCTACTATTACACCCGTAATTTACGGCTATACAATAAAATTACTAAACTATTACCTAATCAATATATAGCCCACACCTTTTAACCTTTCTTATTTAAAAGCATATCCTACTAATAACGATTGCCTGTATAGGAGGAGATTGACATAAAAAGGACTATCATTTCTCATTTTTATAACGAAGAGTATTTACTCCCATGGTGGCTTATGCATCACACAAAAATATTCGATCACGGTATTTTAATTAATAGAGGTTCTACTGATCGTTCCGTAGAGATTTGTAAACTACTCGCACCCCACTGGGAAGTGCGAGACTCCAGATTTCTTGAGTTTGATCCAACTAATACTGATATTGAAGTGATGGAAATTGAAAGAGAAGTTTCAGGTTGGAAAATCGTTTTAAATACTACAGAGTTCTTTTGTTGTAATAATAAAGAAGAGTTTTTCTCATCTCTTCATACACTAGGACAAAACATGTATGCGATTAGAATGATTTTAATGATAGATAGTCATATTTACAATTATTCAAAGCCAAGATATTCTATCCCATTAGTAGAACAACGATACCACGGTGTCTTCCCTTATAACCCAAAACTCGGGTGTGCTTGGAGATTTATTCATAATCATCTAGATGGTGCATATTTACCTGGTAGACATTATTCACGGCACGGGAATATAGTTTATGACTACCCTTCATTTATTTTAAAATTTTATTTTAGCCCTTGGAATGAACAGTCCAAGGCAAGAAAATTACAAATTACACCTACCCTTTCAAAAATGGGTATTCAAATGGGACTTCAAACACATTACGGTCAATCTCCTGAAGAATTGGAAACCCGTTTTTTAGAACTTAGTAACGTAACACAAGACCTCCGTAATAATCCTGAATATCAAGAATTATTTCCAAAGTTCAAACCTTAATGTTTTCTGCCTTGCCATCACCTCACACAATTTCATCCGTTTAATCAAAAACAATCTCATTTGCATAAAATATGAATACTGTATATATAATAAATTTTTATTTTAGGAGGAAAAAATGAAAGCTGTTATTCTTGCTGGTGGGTACGGTACAAGAATTGGGGAAGAAACACATTTAAAACCAAAACCTATGATTGAAATTGGAACGAAACCTATTCTATGGCACATTATGAGTTTGTATAGTCATTACGGGATTACTGAGTTTATTATTTGCTTAGGCTATAAAGGATATGCAATTAAAGAGTTCTTTCTAAATTACAACTTACACATGTCCGATTTCACAATACATTTAAGCGATAACACAATTACTAGCCACTCTCATCGTGTAGAACCATGGAAAGTTACATTAATCGATACTGGTCTTAATACCGAAACGGGTGGACGAGTGAAAAAGATTCAAAACTATGTCGGAGATGAACCTTTCTGCCTCACTTATGGCGATGGATTAAGTAATGTAAATATAAAAGAACTGATTGCATTTCATAAAAAACATGGAAAAATGGCTACTGTTACTGCCGTACAACCTCCTGGTAGATTTGGTTCTCTCATATTAGATAAACAGTCTGTAACATCTTTTCAAGAGAAACCACTAGGTGATGGTGGATGGATTAACGGTGGGTTTTTTGTTTTAAATCATGATATTTTCAATTACATTAGTGGAGATAAGTCTGTTTTTGAAACCGAAACTTTAGTTCAGTTAGTCAACAAAAATGAACTGGCAGCATTTCAACATACTGGTTTTTGGCATCCAATGGATACATTACGTGATAAGAATAAATTAGTCGAGCTATGGGAAAATAATAACGCTCCATGGAAGGTCTGGTAATATGACTTCATCATCTTTTTGGAATAAGAAAAAAGTATTTATTACAGGACATACTGGCTTTAAAGGCTCATGGCTCACCCTTTTTTTAACTTCTTTAGGCGCAGAAGTAATCGGCTATTCTTCTCATCCTCCATCCATCCCTAACCTTTTTGAACAATGTAACGTAGCGAAAGAGTGCACAACAATGAAAGGAGATATTACAGATTACGATTCTTTATTACATGCCATTGGGCACCATAAACCCGACATTATATTTCATTTAGCAGCTCAACCAATCGTCACCACTTCATACAAAGATCCTATTGAAACATTTAAAACGAATGTTTTAGGTACTGTTCATGTACTAGAAGTAGCAAAGTACGTCGAAAGCGTACGTCTCATTATTAATGTGACAAGCGATAAATGTTATGAGAATGATGGGAGCGGTAATCAAGCATTTGTAGAATCCGACCGTTTAGGGGGCTATGATCCATACAGTGCTAGTAAAGCTTGTGCTGAATTAGTTGCAACATCGTATCAAAAATCTTTTTTTCACACGAACACCCTTTCACTCGCCTCAGTAAGGGCAGGCAATGTCATCGGTGGTGGTGATTGGGCAGAAAATCGCTTATTCCCAGATATCATTCGTGCATATTTACAAGACCATCCTTTAAGTATTCGAAACAAAAATGCTATCCGACCGTGGCAACATGTTTTGGATCCTTTACATGGATATATCCTTTTAGCTGAGAAACTTTGGAAGCATAAAGAGTATGCAGAAGCATGGAATTTCGGACCAATTAACGAGGCTAACAGAACCGTCCATGATGTCATTCAATCTGTAATAAAATTATGGAATAAACCATTAACAATACTTTCTCCCACTATAAATACTCCTTATGAATCACCTATTTTAACACTCGATAGTACAAAAGCAGTAAATAAACTAGGCTGGACTCCTAAGCTATCAACAGAAACTGCTATCGCTTGGACCGTTGAATGGTACGAAAAACATGCATCCGGTGAAAATATAGAATCGTTCACACGACAACAAATCGAAGCATTCAAAAATTTATAAGGGGGCTATAAAATGGAACAGAAAAAATGCCGTTTTTGCCACTCATTACTAACAAATTCGTTTTTAGATTTAGGCGTCTCCCCTCTCGCCAACTCATTTATAGCTCCAAAAAACTCATATAAAATGGAACCTTTTTATCCGCTGCACACATTTGTTTGTAATTCTTGTTTACTTGTGCAATTAGATGAATTTGAATCACCTAATAATATTTTCCATGATTATTTATACTTCAGTTCTTATTCCTCAAGTTGGCTACAGCATGCCAAACAATACGTAGAAATGGCAATTGAGCGATTCCATTTAACGAAAAATTCGCAGGTAATTGAAATCGCAAGTAACGATGGGTATTTATTGCAATACTTTCTTAAAGAAAACATCAATACGTTAGGAATTGAGCCAGCAAAAAATGTAGCAGAAATCGCAATTCAAAAAGGAATTCCTACTGAAGTGAATTTTTTCAGTAACGACTTAGCAAACAATCTTCCACAAGCGGATTTAATCATTGCAAATAACGTATTAGCACACGTTCCGAACTTGCATGATTTTGTCGCTGGCCTAAAAACATTATTAAAACGAGATGGTACGATAACAATTGAATTCCCCCACCTATTAAACCTTATATCTTGTAAGCAGTTCGATACTATCTATCATGAGCACTTTTCCTACTTCTCACTTATAAGCCTTCAAAAAATTTTAGCTCATCATCATTTACAAATTGTTGATGTAGAAGAACTTTCAACTCACGGTGGTTCATTGCGTATTTTCATAAAACATCTAAGCGCCCAATCAACTATCCATTCCAATGTTACAAATTTAATCCAAAAAGAAATAGATCACGGGCTAGATACATTAGATTGCTATCTCCTTTTTTCTAAACGAGTGGAACAATTGAAAATAAATATTTTAAAGTTTTTTATTGAAGCGAAAGCTTTAAACAAACAAATTATCGGCTACGGCGCTCCAGCTAAAGGAAACACCCTTTTGAATTATTGCGGGATAGGTAAAGAATTTCTAGCATATACAGTAGATAAAAATCCTCACAAACAAAATCTCCTTTTACCAGGAACTCGTATTCCAATAAAGTCTCCAGAAGAAATTAAACGTACAAAACCAGATTACATTCTCATACTTCCTTGGAATTTGAAAGACGAAATTATGAAGGAATGCTCTTTCATTCGTGAATGGGGTGGCAAATTTTTAGTAACTGTTCCAGAAGTTGAGGTGATTGAACCATGAAGAAGATCCTTGTAACAGGTGGTAGTGGATGGATAGGTAAATATGTTGTACATTCCCTTATACAAAAAGGGTATGAAGTTCACGCCACATACAATAGAAATAAACCGTCTCACCTTTCCTGCCATTGGCATAAAGTAAACTTGCTTTGTGATGACGAAGTAAAACAATTTATTTCAGACATTAAGCCTAGCGACCTCATTCATTTAGCTTGGGAAGCGGTTCCTCCTGCATGCTACGTATCCATTAATAATTTCTATTGGCTAAAGTCCAGTATCTCATTGATTCAACACTTTACAGCATGCGGTGGAAAACGTATCGTTGTAGCAGGTACTGGCGCAGAGTACGAGTGGTTTAACGGTATTCTATTTGAAGATTCTCCGCTCCTTTCCTATAAAACCCCGTATTCATTATGTAAAAATGCACTACATTCCTGGTTACAGTCGTATGCACAACAAACCAGCCTCAGCGTATGTTGGGGACGAATTTTTCATATGTATGGCCCTCATGAGCACGGCAATCGACTCATTTCTAACATTATCACTTCTTTATTAAAAAACGAGGAAGCTCTATGTACACATGGAAAACAATCAAGAGATTTCCTCCATGTGGGTGACGTCGCTAACGCTCTTGTCACATTATTAAACTGCAACGTTACAGGCACAATCAATATCGCTTCTGGTCACTCTGTACAAATTAAAGAATTAGCTTCTATCATTGCTAAAAAAATAGGAAAAGAAAATTTAATTAAACTAGGCGCTATCCCTTTTCCTAAAGATGAACCTTTATTCGTCGGCGTGAATGTGGAACGTTTAACAACTGAAGTAAACTGGAAACCAACATACGATTTAAATACAGGAATTGAAGAAACAATTTTATGGTGGGAATCATCTATACAAAAACATACCGATATGCAGCACTAAAACGTAAATCTTGCGCTCCTCTCGCTAAATCCTTATACCATTCTTCTAATTTTTCCGGCGTAATAATATGGTGCGTACCCATTCCTCCATGCTTACTAGCTTCAGAAAGCGTCGGACCAATTTGTAACTTTCTCTTTCTCATCGCATCGTTCCACGGACTAAACCCAAACCATAATATACAAGCAAGAGGCGGATAGATCATAGATTCATGCGCTGATAAATGTCTTCCAACCGTATAACTTCCGTGTTCATGATTATGAATAAATCTACCTCTTCTCCATAACGGCCAATCTTCTGGTAAATAACCGTGAAATCGCTGTTTCATTAAAGGGATTCCAAAGTTAAGGTCCGGATAATTATAGTTAGGATCATCAACCATAATAAGCCCTTCCAGCCAATACATCCTCCCTCCCAATTCATTTAGCGATTTCCAAAACTGATTTTTATCTTGCACACAAAGAAACTCAGTCGTATTTAAAATCATTTTCCATCCTTTTACTTCTTGTTCTACCCTCATCACTTCATGATCTGTCGCAAATGCATCAAACTCTGGATTTACAGAATCTCGTACTTCCCAATGCGGTGCGAACTTCTTACAAATTTCGACTGAACGATCTGTAGAACCTTTATTAATTAAAATGCCATGATCAAACAGTTTCGTATGATGAATAAGCCACCATGGTAATAAATACTCTTCATTATAAAAATGAGAGATAACGGTTGTAGTAATGTAAATCTCCTCCTCTTTCTCTATCAATCTATTTTTTCATACTACTCTTAATATACTTACCAGTTATGTAATTGGTTTCTTTTATTTTAAAAATATGTTTTTCTACCATATACTATGCTTTCTTAGACAACCACCGTTTCCATTCTCTAAAGATTCCACTCCGTACAACAATAAACATCCAAATAAACTGAAAATTAAGTTATAATATCATTATAAAATATGAAGGAGGAATGCACTCATGTACTACAACACTTCATTCGAAAACGATCAACCTGTAGGCCGTCTATAAACTAAGACGGGCATTCATTTAACACATACACTTTGCCTCGTCTTAGGGAACTCATAATACCCTAAAAATAGACGGAGGTACTTCAAATGAAACAAACAATTTTAGGAGCTATATGCTTATCACTAGCAGCAAGTATATGGGGCGGTATGTATGTTGTTAGCAAATACGTACTCGATTATATCCCACCGCTTACACTCGTTTGGCTACGCTTTATTATCGCTTTTGTTGTTTTGTATGGCATTTTGAAAATAGCAGAGAAAAAACAAAAGAAAAAAGTAACCATTCGCAAAAAAGATTGGCTATTATTCGCTTGGATTGGATTTATCGGATATTTCATTTCAATCACATGTCAATTCATCGGAACAAAATTATCCGACGCCCATACAGGCTCTTTAGTAACATCCGCAACACCTGCATTTATGGTTATATTTGCAGCAATTATTTTAAAAGAAAAGCTAACCGCTCGTAGACTTTTATCTACTATAATAGCGACAATCGGTGTCATTATCGTAATCGGATGGGATATTGAAATTGGCTCCTATTTTATCGGTACCATCATATTAGTGGGAGCCGCTATTACGTGGGCTTTACTATCCATTTATGTAAAAATTGCTTCAGCTCGGTTTTCATCTTTAGTTATTACAACGTACGCCATATTCTTTTCACTCTTTTTTATTACACCTTTTATGATATGGGAACTACAAGTAGCCTCTATCGGAACCGTAAATACGTACGTAATACTAGGCGTATTATATTTAGGAGTCATATCAACGGCAGGTGCCTTTTTCCTTTGGAATAAAGGATTAGAACTAATGGATGCAAGCATCGGTTCCTTATTTTTCTTCTTCCAACCTATCGTCGGATCATTACTTGGCTGGCTCTTATTAAATGAGACATTAAATAATAATTTTTTTATTGGTGGTATTCTTATTATATGTAGCGTTTTAATTACTACTTTTGAAAAGAAATAAAAAAACAGGCAGAGATTCTTAGTCTCTGCCTGTTCGTATAATTGGATCTTGGTCGTGAAAACCAATACAAATCGGTATATTACTTTTCACTTCACTACATACACTCATAAAACTACATACCGTTCTTGCAATTAAATATAAAGTTATGCCGATTGCTTTTTCGTTTGTATCAAAACCATTTTCAGCATACATATCCGCTAATTCTACAGACCTCGGTCCCTCTATATTATATGTCCATTCAGATGCCCAATCATCATCCTCTTCTTCAAGCGGAACATACTCCTCACAAATGTAAAACTGACTATCCCATTCATTATCGAGATTGTACTCAAAATAAATTGCCTTCGCTTCTTCACATTCAACAACTTCTAATGCTTCTCTCACACCTATTCTCATACTCTCTTCATATGTATCTAATGGAATTAATTTAATTCGCTCGGCGTGCATACCTGATGCTAACATGCTACACATATCATAATACTTCACTTCTATTTGCCCTACTGCTAACGAAAATATATCCTCTTGCATTTCATCTAAATACTGAAAAATATCCAAACTATTTCACTCCATACTCTTTACGCACTCCAATGCGCGGGACGGGATAACAATTCCGGCAATTTCGTATGTTTATCCCCTTTCGCCGCATTAATTTGAACTTGCGTAAGAAAAATACTATTTGTAAAGTCTGCACCGCGAATATCTGCATCTCTTAAATCTGCTCCGATGAGATCTGCTCCTCTTAAGTCTGCACCATTTAAGTTCGCTGCAATTAAATAAGCACCCCTTAAATTCGCGCCTTGTAAATTTTTCTTTTTCAGGTTTGCTCCCATAAGATCTGCTCCGCGGTGAATGATTCGTTTCTTACGCGTCGCATTCATTTCCTTCCAAACTAGCTCACTCGTTTCTAAAAGTAAAACATTTACTTCTGCACGGTGTAATGGAATATTTACTTTCATTAACTCGTCCGCATTTAAATTCGAAAGTCGCTCTGTCTCTTCAATCGCTTTACTTAGTTCTTTATGAATTGGCTGCGTCGCCTTTAATAGAATCGCCTCATTCAAATACCAAAGCATTTCATGGAGCTGATGCATAACCGGAAAAGCATCATACATTTTTCTCGCATGCTTAGCATCTTTCCGCCAATCAATCCCTTTAAAGATAACTTGAGAAATCTTCTGCCCAGCACCGAAACATTCAAATACTGTACAACCTTTATAACCTTTTCCTCTAAGATTTTTATGTATACTACATTTAAAATCTGATTGTAAATTGGAACATGGTTTACCACCATCTTTATTCACTGCAAAATCTACCGATGCTGCGAACGGTAACGCCACGCAACATAGACCGAAGCATTTTTCGCAGTTTGCTTTTAAATGATCGTTATGATTAGTCAAAATGTATACCCCCTGTTGTCTTTTGACTATTTCATAATATTCCAACTGCACAAAATAATCAATTTTAAAATAAATTGGCATCTTTCATTTCAAATCACAACTTTATCATTCGATTTCCTTTCAATTGAAAAAGACTAATTCTATCTAATGAATTATAATTAAATTATAAATTTTCAAACAAAAGGAGAATTACTATGGCACTAGAAATGAAAACAAACTGTCAAATTTGTGATCAATTGCTGGAGCAAGATTCTGAAGCTTACATTTGCGTGTATGAATGTACGTTTTGTGCACCATGTACAGAAGAAAGACATAACGTTTGTCCAAACTGCGGCGGCGAGTTAGTACGTAGACCGAAAAAGAAACAGTAAAAAGCAAAGCGATATCGCTTTGCTTTTTTTATTTTCTTGATATATAAAATTATATCAGCGATTTTTCAAATATATCGAACATAACTTAAACATTTAAAAATTTAACACAAACAGGCTCTGGCACAACAGCATCAGATTGTAAAAGAGTTAACTTTCCTGTAGATTCATTTCTTGAAAATAACACAAGATTATGCGACTTTTCATTTGTAGCAACAAGGAACTTTTCAGTAGGATCTAATACAAAGTCTCTTGGCCAATTTCCTTCTGTAGATGTATGTTCAACAAATGTAAGCTCACCTGAATTTTGATCCACACTGAAAACAGCAATACTATTATGACCACGATTACCTGCATATACAAAGCTGCCGTCAGAAGAAATATGAATCGCACTTCCTTGACTATTTTCATCAAACTCTGCTGGAATAGTAGAAATATACTGTAATTCTGTAAAGGTCCCTTCTTCCGCATTATATGTTAATACGATAACCTCTGAACTCAGCTCAGTCATCACATACGCATACTTTCCATTCGGATGAAAAGTAATATGTCTCGGCCCACTTCCTGGATTTACAGATAAGCTATTCACTTCTGTTAATGCACTACCTTTTATTTCATACGTAATTATTTTATCTATCCCTAAATCAACGCCCACTACATATTTTTCATCAGGAGTATATCCCGCGTAATGTGCATGTGGTTTTTCTTGTCTTTCTTTATTCGGACCTGAACCTTCATGCGCCATAATAGATGAAGCAGGATTTACAGTTCCATTTTCTTCATTTATTTCAAAAGACTCAATCGTTCCTTTATGGTAATTTGCTGTAACTACCGTATGATTCCCACTATCAACGCTCACATGACAAGGAGAAGCCCCTTCTACTACTTGTCTGTTTTCTGCCTTTAACTCTCCAGTTTTACTATCAATTGAATAAGCAGCTACACCACCAGATTCTCCTTCCTTAACAACGGAATAGAGATATTCATTATTTCGGTTAATCGTTACATATGTAGGGTTATCCAGCTTAGCCGCAAGTGTTACATTACTAATTTTTTTTGCTTCTGTGTCTAAAGTAAACTTATATATTCCCTCACTATTTTCTTTCGTATAAGTTCCAACATATCCAATAAACTCTTTGTTATCCTTCATTTTCATAACCCTCTCTCCCTATATTTTTCGTTCATCATACTTCTTAAAATATTTTATGTTGAAAGAGTATCCTAAAAAATCGGAGTACCTCTTTATACGTTACCATATTTTCTTAGTAAATAGCTTTTAAACCCACTTTTTTTGATACGCTGCTATACTTTCATATTCTTCTTCCAAGTGACGGGACAGACGAATATAGATTGGTGTTAAATCTTTATATTTTTCCACACTTTCAATGTTTGGTTCATGGTGGAAATTCGCACCTACCATTTCAGAAACTACATGTAACGTATCTACTTCACCTAAACTATATAAACCGAGGATTGCAGCTCCTAAGCAAGAGCTTTCGAAACTTTCAGGAACATATACGTCTTGATGAAAAATATCCGCCATCATCTGTCTCCAAAGTTCTGACCTTGCAAAACCGCCTGTTGCTTGAATTTTTTTCGGTTCGCCAATTAGCTCTTTTAAAGCGAGAAGAACGGTATATAAGTTATAAATTACTCCTTCTAATACAGCACGAATAAGATGTTCTTTCTTATGATGTAATCCGAGTCCAAAAAAAGATCCTCGCGCATTCGCATTCCATAAAGGAGCTCTTTCCCCTGCTAAATACGGATGAAATAATAAACCGTCAGATCCAGGATTTACTTTTGCTGCTATTTCAGTAAGCACTTCATATGGATCTTTCCCTAAACGCTTCGCAAGTTCAATCTCTGAAGTGCCTAATTGGTCACGAGCCCACCTAAAAATCATACCACCGTTATTAACTGGTCCACCGATTACCCAATGGTCTTCAGTTAAGGCATAACAAAAAATTCTACCTTTTGGATCTGTCACAGGACAATTTGTTACAGCACGTATCGCACCGCTTGTACCAATTGTAACAGCCACAACCCCAGGATCTATTGCATTTACGCCTAAATTCGATAGCACTCCATCACTCGCTCCTACTACAAAGGGCGTAGAAACAAGTACATTCATCTCTTTTGCAAGTTCTTCATCTAATCCTATTAAGCTGTGCGTCGTTGGAACAAGTTTAGAAAGCTTTTCATCTGAAATCCCTGCAACACGAAGAGCTTCCTCATCCCATTTTAAAGATTTCAAATTGAACATTCCTGTTGCTGATGCTATAGAATAATCAATTACATATTCTTTATATAACTTATAAAACACATATTCTTTAATAGAAATGAATTTATAACTTTTTGCAAACAATTCTGCCTGCTCATTCTGTAACCAAACTAATTTCGAAAGTGGTGACATCGGATGAATTGGTGTTCCAGTACGCAAATAAATTTCATGACCATTCATATCACTCTTTATTTTCTCTGCCCAGCTTGCACTTCTATTATCTGCCCAAGTGATACATCTCGTTAACGGTTTTCCCTTCTCATCTACAGCAATGATACTATGCATTGCCGAACTAAAAGAGACACAAAGAATATCATTTGGCTGTACACTACTTGATCGTACAGTTTCTTTAATCGTATTTATTACTGCATGAAAAATTTCTTCTGGGTCTTGTTCTGCTATTTCAGGCGTAGGAGAATATAAAGGATATTCAATTCCATGACTTGCAATAACAGATCCATCAGTAGAAAATAGAACTGATTTTGTACTAGTTGTCCCAATGTCTACACCAATCATATATTTTGAGCTCACCATTTCTTCCTCCTAACAAAAAATTGCGACAGTATCCCACCATAAAAATACATTCCTTTTATCTACTGATAACGTTGTATGCCACAATTATCTAAATAGAAACATCTTTATTTTAAACAAACATATCGAGTAGTAAAACGCCTCCAAAAGCGATAAATGAAAGTAACGTTTCTAATACCGTCCATGTTTTAAATGTTTCTTTCACTGTTAAACCTAGGTATTCTTTTACCATCCAGAACCCAGCATCGTTTACGTGTGAAAACATGAGTGCTCCTGCACCTGTTGCAATGACGAGTAACTCTAAATTTACACCTGTCGTATTTTCAACGATTGGAGAGACTATGCCCGCCGCTGTTGTTAAGGCGACTGTCGCTGACCCTGTCGCAATTCGAATTAATCCAGCTACTATAAATGCTAATACAATTGGAGATAGAGCTAAATGTTCAGACATTTGAGCAATAGCATTCCCTACGCCACTATCGATAAGAATTTGCTTAAATCCGCCGCCAGCACCAATAATCGCAACAATAGAACCGATTGGTAATAAGCTATCTTCTGTTACCTTCTTAATAGCCTTTTTATCGATACCTTGACGAAATCCAAGAAAATAGAAAGCTGCAAAACATGCAATCAAAAGCGCAATGATAGGACTACCGATTAATGTGACAATCTTCATTAGAGTATTAGAAAGCGGAACATAAGGAGCTGCTGCTGCTAACACCATTAACATAACGGGTAACAATATAACTAAAAATGAAACTCCTATTCCTGGTAATTTCGTTGATTTTGTATTTACACGTATCAATTCTGGTTCATTTTCAGGAATTACACGTTTGTGAATCCATTTAGCGAATATAGGACCTGCAATAATCGCTGCAAAAAATGTAATAATGAGTGAATAAAGAAGTACCTTCCCAAGGTTCGCTTTATAAATACCAATTGCAACGATTGCCCCTGGATGCGGAGGAACAAGGCCGTGTACGACAGATAACCCAGCAATTGCTGGTAATGCTATCAATAAAATATTTTGTCTCGTTGTTTTATGAATAGAAATTACTAACGGCAATAATATTAAAATGCCTACTTCAAAAAACACCGGAATTCCAATAATAAAACCTGCAATTAACATCGCCCATGGTAAGTTTTTTATTTCAAAGGATTTAATAAAGAACTCTGCCACCTGCATTCCAGCACCTGACTCTGCCATCATTTTCCCTAGAATTAATTGTACCTAATACTAAAATACCTACTAAATGCCCGAGAACACTTCCGACTCCCGTTTCATAAGCGCTCACTATTTTATCCATTGGCATTCCAGACATAATTGCTAAAAACAAACTTGCAATCGTTAAACTAATAAACGCATGCCATCTCCACCACGATACTCCTAAAATAACAATTACAATTGATAATAATGTAATCATTAAAAGGTACATATTCATACTCAGTTCCACCCTTTTATGTAAACCCTTTCAAAATTACTATACAATTAAGAGAACTTATATAGTTCTTTCTTGAGTAAGAGATATTTTCACATAATAATGATTTATATAAAAAGAATCTCCCTTATCAGAGATACACGTTAACTACTCTCTCTAATAAGGGGATTTCTCTTTAATAATTATAATGTTATTATGATAAACGCTTCGTGCGAGCAATTTGTCCTTTTTTTAAAGTGCATGACGCTTTCTTCTCTTGCTGTATTCACGTAGTAAGACTCCAAAAAGTTAAACGATGAAGTTACCTAGGAATCTGTCCTCTCATGAAAAGTAATTTTCGGAAAGTCTCCTCCACTTTCATATATTATAATTTAGGCGCTTTCGCCCAATCTGCAGCAAACTTTTCCATACCTTGATCTGTTAATGGATGCATAGCAAGTTGTTCAATTACTTTATAAGGGATTGTAGCAATGTGAGCACCTGCCATCGCTACACGAGTTACATGATCTGGGTGTCTGACAGAAGCCGCAATAATTTGTGTATCTAATTGATGAACATCGAATAATTCAGCAATTTTCGCAACTAATAGTACACCATCTTCAGAAATATCATCTAAACGTCCTAAAAATGGAGAAACGTACGTTGCACCTGCTCGAGCCGCTAAAAGAGCTTGGTTCACAGTGAAAATAAGTGTAACGTTCGTTTTCACACCTTTTTCAGTAAGATAACGACAAGCTTCTAATCCTGCTAGCGTCATCGGAAGTTTTATCGTGACGTTTTTATCGCCACCGTTAATTTTAATTAATTCTTCTGCTTGAGCAATCATTTCTTCAGCTGTAACAGCATCTGGCGTTACTTCTGCCGAAACAGACTCAACTTTAGGTACTGCCTGACAAATTTCTGCGATACGGTCTTCAAACTTAACACCCTCTTTTGCTACTAAAGAAGGATTCGTTGTAACACCAGCTAAAACTCCAAGTTTATATGCTTTTTTTATGTCCTCAAGGTTTGCAGTATCAATAAAAAACTTCATGATTAATTCCCTCCAGTTTTTAAACGTTGATGAGTTACATGTTTAGGATGTTTATCCCGCTATTTGCCGGGCAGTAAGACCCCACCTCAACATTCAGCGAAGCAAAGAAGTTAAGTTGGGGGGCGTGCTTCCCGTAAAAGCCCGATTGGTAAAGGCTAATGTGGAGGATGAAGAACCCCCACTAATTAAAGTTTCACTTTATTTCTTTTCTACTGCATGTCCGCCAAATTCATTACGCAGAGCTGCTACAACTTTTCCTGTAAATGTATCATTGTCTAATGAGCGGTAGCGCATTAATAGAGACATTGCGATAACAGGAGTTGCTGTTTGAAGGTCTAATGCTGTTTCTACTGTCCATTTTCCTTCACCAGAAGAATGCATTACTCCCTTAATTTCATCTAGTTTCGCATCTTTAGAAAATGCATTTTCAGTTAATTCCATTAACCAAGAGCGAATGACTGAACCGTTATTCCATACTCTTGATACTTTTTCATAATCGTAGTCAAATTCACTTTTCTCTAGAATCTCAAATCCTTCACCAATAGCAGCCATCATACCGTATTCAATTCCGTTGTGAACCATTTTTAAGAAGTGACCACTACCAGCTTTTCCGGCATATAAGAATCCATTTTCTACAGCTGTATCCCGGAAGATAGGTTCAACGATGTCCCAAGCTTCTTGATCTCCTCCGATCATGTAACAAGCACCATTACGAGCGCCTTCCATTCCGCCAGAAGTTCCTGCATCCATAAAGTGAATGCCATCTTTCTTTAGTTGCTCATATCGGCGAATAGACTCTTTATAATGTGAATTACCAGCTTCAATTAAAATATCTCCTTTTGAAAGCAATGGCGTAACCTCATCAATAACAGAATCAACAACAGCGTGTGGCACCATAACCCAAAGAATTCTTGGTGATTGTAATGACTGAACAAGATCACTTAAACTAGATACACCTGTAGCCCCGTACTCTTTCATTTCTTCCACTGCGCTCGTATTTAAATCAAATGCTACTACTTCATGTTTATGATCCATTAAATTTTTTCCTAAATTTAATCCCATTTTACCTAAACCAATTAATCCTACTCGCATAATATAATTCCTCCTCAAATCATCTTTTATTAAAAATCCATATCACTAGAATCTGGAATACCTTTCAGCACCGATAAATTAGTATGTACAGAAAGGTATTCACAGTCATAACTTAAGAATTCAACACATTTTTTGTAATTTGAACAATGTTTTCTGTCGTAAATCCAAATAGATTCATGACTTCAGCTCCAGTTCCTGAAGCTCCAAATGTTTCAATTGATAGTACTTTTCCTTCTTGTCCTACATAACGTTCCCAACCGAGAGATACACCCATCTCAAGCGATACTCGTTTCGTTACAGAAGACGGAAGAACCGATTCTTTATATTCTTTCGATTGGCGATCGAATAATTCCCAGCTCGGCATTGCAACGATGCGAACAGAAACATGATCCTCTTCTAATTTTGCTTTCGCACTAGCAGCTAAGGATACTTCAGAACCTGTCGCAATTAAAATCACATCCGGATTTTCATTTGTTTGCGTTAATACGTAAGCTCCTTTAGAAAGATTCTCTATGTTCGCTTTCGTTTCCTCAAATACCGGTAAATTTTGACGACTAAGTACTAAAACGACTGGACCATCCGCTTGCTGTAAAGCATAAGCCCATGCACTCGCTGTTTCATTCGCATCTGACGGGCGGATAACTGTTAAACCAGGAATTGCCCGAAGAGCTGCTAAATGTTCAACTGGTTCATGCGTTGGACCATCTTCTCCTACAGCGATCGAATCATGCGTAAATACGTAAGTAACTGGTAACTTTTGCAATGCAGCCAGTCGAATAGATGGACGAAGGTAATCATTAAATACAAAGAATGTACTAACGAAAGGTTTTACTCCTCCATGAAGTGCCAGTCCATTCGCTGCGGCGCCCATTGCATGTTCACGTACACCGAAGTATATATTTCGGCCAGCATACGATTCTACTGCATACACTGCTTCACCTTTTATATCTGTCATCGTAGAATGAGAAAGATCTGCACTTCCACCGAAAATAGAAGGAATCGATTTCACATAATGGTTAATAGCTTCCCCACTTGCAACACGAGTTGAAATCGTTTTTTCAGTATCGAAGGATAAAATGTCTTTCTCTTCGATTAAAACTTCACCTGTAATCGCTTTTTCTAATTCATCTGCTAGTGCAGGGTTTGACTCTCTGTATAAGTTGAACTGCTCATTCCAGCCATGTTCTTTTTCAATACCTTTTTGTTTCAGTTCATTAAAATGAGCTGTTACTTCTTCAGGTACAAAAAAGTCTTCTTCATAATGCCAACCATACACTTGTTTTGTCGCTGTCGCTTCTTCTAATCCAAGCGGGTTACCATGTGCTTTGTTCGTTCCAGCAACTTTTGGACTTCCGTAACCTATAATGGTTCTAATTTCTATAAGAGTAGGTTGGTCCGTATTGTTTTTCGCTAATTGAATCGCTTTTGTAATCGCATCAACATCGTTTCCATCTTCAACTCTTACATATTGCCAATGTGCAGATTCTACCCTTTTCTGCATATCTTCAGAGAAAGCAATGTTTAATTCACCATCAAGTGAAATTTCATTTGAATCATACAGCACAATTAACTTGCCAAGTTTCATATGTCCTGCCATTGACATCGCTTCATAAGCGACACCTTCCATTAAATCACCGTCTCCAACTAAAGCGTACGTATTGTGATCTATAATAGAGTGACCATCCTTATTAAACTTCGCTGCTAAATGCGCTTCTGCCATTGCCATTCCGACAGCATTGGCAATCCCTTGCCCTAACGGTCCTGTAGTTGCTTCAACTCCTGAAGTGTGACCAAACTCAGGATGTCCTGGCGTTTCACTATTTAATTTTCTGAAGTTTTTCAAGTCATCAATTGAAACGTCATATCCAGCTAAATGAAGTAGGCTATATAATAAGCTAGATCCATGTCCCGCCGATAAAACGAATCGATCACGGTTAAACCATTTTGGATGATTAGGATTATGATTTAAATGATTCGCCCATAATGCATAAGCCATTGGCGCTGCTCCCATCGGAAGACCTGGATGACCTGAATTTGCCGCATTAATAGCATCAATTGATAACGTACGAATTGTATTCACTGCTAATTGATTTATGTTTTGTGTCATAGTAATCGTCCCCCTAAATGCTTTCATGAAAGAAAGTACCTATTTTTTCGTTTCTTGATCTAACCACCATTTAAATTCACTTTCTTGCAATAGTTCATTAGACGCATCTGGACCATATGAACCCGACTCATATTCATGAAGTGGTAATAAGTTTTCTTCGAATGCTTCAAGAATTGGTTGTACCCATTCCCATGACAATTCAACTTCTCTCCAATGTGCAAAGAATGTAGCGTCTCCACTCACAGCATCATGAATGAGTCTTTCATACGCTTCAGGTACTCCCACATCCGCTTGCTCACAAGTAAAGTTAATACGCATCGGTTCAATTTCTCCATTTTTCAATGGATTTTTACTATTTAACTGTAATGAAACGTTCTCACCTGGGCTAATTTCAATTATTAACAAGTTAGGTGCTGCATTTGGATTACTATCTTGATATTGCTGTTTTAACGTATTTTTAAATTCGATTACAATACGAGTAGACTTTTCTTTCATTCGTTTGCCTGTTCGTATATAAAAGGGAACGCCAGTCCAAAATGGATTATCGATCCATAATCGAGCAGCAACAAATGTGTCTATGTTAGAAGAAGGATTTACTCCTGGCTCCTCTTTATATGCTACAACTTGTTGACCGTTTATGTCACCTGCACCATATTGTCCGCGAATGATATGGTTTTGAACGTCTTCTTTTTTCACTTTACGAAGCGTCTCCATTACCTTTCGCTTTTCCTCTCGAATTTCACATGCGTTAATTTTTTCCGGCAGATTCATAGCAGTCATCATTAATATTTGTAACATATGATTTTGAACCATATCACGAATGGCTCCTGCCTGATCATAATATCCTGCTCTTTCTTCAACCCCAACTGTTTCACTCGCTGTAATTTGTACATTCGCTATATGTTCTTTATTCCAAATCGATTGGAGAACAGGATTTGCAAATTCTAATGCTTCAAGGTTTTGAATCATCGGCTTCCCTAAATAATGATCAATACGGTATATCTCATCTTCTTCAAACGTGCGACTAAGCTTATCATTAAGCTCACGAGCAGATGTAAGATCGTGCCCGAACGGTTTCTCAATCATCAAACGTTTCCATCCATCCGTTTTATCGAGTCCGCTTTCCTTAATATTTAAAGCAATTGTCTCGAAAAATTCAGGAGCAACTGAAAGATAGAACATTCTATTACCTTTTATATGTAGTTCTTCTTCCCTTTCACGAACGACTTTTAATAACCTCTCATAGTCTTCCGGCTTACTCACATCTAATGGACAATAGCGAAAATTATCTAAAAAACCTTCGAGTTCCGGAGTACCTTCCTCTCTATGACGTGAAAACGTCTCTATTGATTCTTTTATTCTTTTTTGAAAATCTTCATGAGGTACTTGACGTCTCCCAAGTCCGATAACGGATATTTGCTTTGGAAGCTTTTGATCTCTATATAAGTTATATAGTGCGGGGTAAATTTTGCGTTTCGCTAAGTCCCCTGTCGCTCCAAATAAAACAAAGGTCATTGATTCCAATTTTAGTCCCCCTCTTGTTGTATAATCCTGGTCAATATATTCAAAATGAATTGTACAGAAGCTCATGTTTTATAAAAAACAAAGAGTTATCAAATTCCAATTCTTTTTATACCTTTCGCTTTCTAATTGTCCCCAATATTAATAGTGGCAATTCAAAGCATTTCTACCACAACTTACTTATTTATCGAATTTAACGAAATAATGTATATTTAATTACTTTTAGTAATTAAATAATCTTATGTTTATTATATTAATCACATAAATTATTATCGTCAATAAAAATGTCTTGAATTAAATACTATTTATTTCGTAATACTTTTCTAAGTGTATTCCTAGTTACCATTCATTTTCAAAGATAATGATCAATACAATAAATATCATTTTTATCGAAATATTCAATTAATCTTCCGTTAAACTCGCGAGCAGACGTTACATTATAATCAAAAGGCTTCTCTATAATAAGACGGTTCAATCCTTGTGTAGCCCACAATCCACTCTCCTTAATATTTAAAGCAATCACATCAAATACTTCTGGTACAACAGATAGATAAAACATACGGTTTCCAGAAATGTTTAATTCTGTTTCACGCTTTTTTACAAGGCTCAGTAAATCTTGATAGCCCACTATATTCGCTGTATCTAATTGACAATAACGAAATGTGCTAATAAATTCTTCTACTCCTGATTGGTCATCAGTAGATATTCTAGAAAATGTAGCAAGGGATTGTTCTACCTTTGTTTGAAATTCCACATCTGACATTACCCTTCTGCCAATACCGATAATCGAAATAGATTGCGGTATATGTTGATTACTAAATAGTTTGTATAAAGCAGGGTAAATTTTGCGTTTCGCTAAATCCCCTGTCGCTCCGAATAAAGTGAAACTTTAATCAGCCCTCACCAATCGGGCTTTTACGAGCAGCCCAACTCCCACCTAACTTCTTTGCTTTCGCTGAATTTTGAGGTGGAGGTCTTACTGCCTGTGAATGCGGGATAAACGTAATGAATAAATCATGCTGCAAAAATAACATCTACCCTTTCTTCAAAAAGCTTTACAGTAGTTTTTAGAAGTACGTTACATTATTTCATTTCATGCACTTTCCTCTTCTTTATATAAAATTCTCACTAACCAAATTCAAAATATTATACTTATTTTTCGTACTTTGCTATGCTATAACCACAAACAGGAGGTATAAACTATGAAAGCACAAATTATCCATTCTTTTGGGGATTCATCTGTATTTCAATTAGAAGAAGTTTCAAAACCAAAACTTTTACCAGGTCATGTTCTAATCGATGTAAAAGCAACAAGTGTAAATCCAATCGATACAAAAATGCGTAGTGGTGCCGTTTCAGCAGTCGCTCCTGAGTTTCCAGCTATATTACACGGCGATGTAGCTGGTATTGTTATTGAAGTAGGAGAAGGTGTTTCGAAATTCAAATCAGGGGATGAAGTATACGGATGTGCCGGAGGTTTTAAAGAAACTGGAGGTGCACTTGCAGAATTTATGCTTGCTGATGCACGATTAATTGCTCACAAACCTAACAATTTAACAATGGAAGAAGCTGCTGCTCTACCATTAGTTGCAATTACAGCTTGGGAATCTTTATTTGATCGTGCAAATATTAAACCTGGTCAAAATGTTCTCATTCATGGAGCTACTGGTGGCGTAGGACACGTAGCCATTCAACTAGCTAAATGGGCAGGCGCTAAAATTTTCACAACCGCTTCTCAGCAGAGCAAATTGGAAATAGCCCATCGTCTAGGAGCCGATATAGCTATTAATTATAAAGAAGTATCTGTTCAAGAATATGTGCAAAAACATACGAATGGAAACGGATTTGAAGTTATATTTGATACAGTAGGTGGCAAGAATCTTGATCATTCTTTTGAAGCTGCTGCGGTCAATGGCACTGTCGTAACAATTGCAGCTCGTTCAACCCATGACCTCTCTCCTTTACACGCAAAAGGACTCTCTCTGCACGTTACTTTTATGGCATTAAAAATATTACATACTGATAAGCGTAATGATTGCGGAGAAATCTTAACGAAAATAACGCAAATTGTAGAAGAAGGAAAACTTCGCCCATTGCTAGATTCGAAAACTTTCACGTTTGATGAAGTTGCCCAAGCACATGAATATTTGGAATCGAATAAAGCAATAGGAAAAATAGTGTTAAAAAACGTTTGGTAATTTTGACTCGATAAAAACAACTTATTAGTTATCCTAATTACCAATTAACATGAGATAATGATACATAAAATAAAATGCCATGCGTAACAAAAACCTTGCAGAGAAATTCTACAAGGTTTTTGTCTATATATTTAAATAAAGAATCATATTAAAATAAAAGGTTTACAATTCATCATAGTAGTCTTAAATATAAGCTGCTTTAAAGGCTTGTTGGACAGCTTGTACTTCTAATGAGTCTTTACCATATAAGTTCGTTGCTACACGAATACAAGCTTCTTTTAATTCTTTAAAGTCAGAAGTCATATTTAATTCATCCGTATTTGCATAATAGAAAATATCAAACATTTTATCTTCTCCAATGCCATGTACGTTTACTCCATTATGGTTTCCACCACTAGCAATCAAGTAAGCTACTTTATTAATAATGCTAGAGTTCGTGTGTACACCACCATGATCGTGGTCAGCATCAATAGGTAAGTTATTATAATGTCTATAGTCCTCAGGATATCTAGAAGAGATAGATGATGGGTTTTTCATATCTCTAAAAATAAGACCTGATTGTTCTCCCATTGTCCAATTGAACTTTCCGTTATTGGCATACTTTTCAACTGCTACTCCTAAAATATCAGATAGAGCCTCATTAATTGCACCAGCTTCTCCTGCATACTCAAGTCCAGACTCATTTCTTGTAACCGCGTGTGTAAATTCATGTCCTGCCACATCAAATGCTCTAACAATTGGATCTCCGTATACTAGCATAGCTCCATTACTAAATGCATTAAACCACTGCTCAGGATTTCCTTTATTCGTACCATTTGTGTTCCAACCATGAACGACAGAAATTACTTTTTGTCCGTTATTATCAAAGCTGTTACGGCCATATTTTTCTTGATAAAAATCATATACTTTCGTTGCTAAATAATGGGCACTAACTGCTTTAGGATCAGTAAAATTTGTAGAATTACTTGTTACTAAATCATCGAGATAACCCCATACATTTCTTCTATAATTATTATAATCTTTATAATTAGCAGTATATGTTTCAATTCCCTTACCACGAGAATAATCTGCAAGCATGTACGTTCCATCACTTCGCTGCGTAATTCCAAACGTACGATTAATACCTAAGTCATCTTTTCCTGTACCTGTTAATTTCGAAGGATCTTGTGATTTATTTGCTGTCGCAGATTGGACAATACTACTATCTACTTGTATACCCAATTTTTGAACGAGTTCTTTTAATAGATTCCCCCCAAAAGCATCAATTAATACCGTACCAGATACATATTCAGGTGTAGATGCACTAAAAGTAATTTGATATGCGTTTGTAGCTTTATTTGTATTTTCATCTACATATACCACTTGTTTAATTTCTGGTTCTTCAATAAATATAAGATCATTTCCATAGATGTTGAAAAGCTGTTTCTTTGCATCCTCTTCTGATAAAGTAATAGGTTGTTTCAAATCTTCCTGTTGTTGTAGATCTTGGGCACTATCCCCCGAAACGCTCGTAAGTACACCATCATCATTTATATGTGCTGTTAGTTGATATCCGTATACATCACGTCCTTCATACGTTTGTTGAAGACGTACCAATGTAGTACCATCATAAGATTTACGACTTTGCGTAACATTATAATTAACTTTGGATTCCGTATTAACTTGCTTTGATGATAATGCTTGTTCTGTTTTTCCTTTTAGTGCATCCTTTGCTACATTTTCTACCGAATTTTGAGAAGGTGCTGTTAAATTACCTGTTCGGAACGTATCTTCCTTTGTTTCCACTTTTAAATCTTCTGTTTCCGCATGCACTCCTCCATAGGGCATAATCGCCGATAACACCACTCCTGTAGTTAAACCTACCTTTACGAAATTATTCATATTCTTGCCCCTTTATAATCTTATTATTAAGTTAAATAAATGTTTTTTCAGAATTGGAAACATAGATATTTCAAACTATCTATGTTTATCTACTGTTTATGAATTGTGCTTCCTCATAATATGGATAGATTCCATTCATTTCTCAAAAATTACTCATTATATAAACTATCTTTATATTTATTCATATACAGTATTTTTTGTGGTTCTGATAACATATTTATTGCCATCCACACATTCTTTTTCATTTCTAATTTTTGCATTGGTATCTCTTTTAAAACAGGATTACTTATAATTGCTTCCATTTCTTCATCAATTCTTTGCATAAGATTTTCTTCCGGATTATTTTGCAAATAAGTATTTTTCAATCCCCATTTTGTCATTATAAATTCATTTGTTTTATTCATAGGATTCATAATAGTAGCTTTACTAGTTAATCGTTTTTTAATTTCATCATGATAGATTTTAATTCTATATCCTTCTTTTAGTGGAACTGTATCTTTTACAATCGTTACATTTGTTCCTTCCATTTCTTTCGTATAAATTTTTTCCCCCTTATTATTAAACACCTCTATTGATGCGTATTTTTCACCTGCATAATAGCTATGAGGCGTTTTAGTAGTAACCGTAAAAACAGCTTGATCTTGCTCTAAGTCTGTATTTAATTCGGCAAACTGGTCATCTCCTAATCCTAGGAATTGAATCGTTTCATTTACCAACTTACTCACTTTCATTTCGTTAATATCAATGGTTAGACTATTATCTTTTTCCTTTATATAGGTATAATACGAACTAAAATGGTACATACTATCCGTTTTTCCACCTGAAATCTCAACTGTATAAACTCCATTTGGTACGTCTTGTAAATTGATATCTGTTGTTTCAATTGTTTTCTCTTGAATAACTTTATTCCCTTCTTTTAATTTAATTTTTCCTCCTTTCAATGTATCTATTTCATTTGTATTTAAATGGATATGCAAATTCCCTTTTAGCCCAAGTGAAGCAATTTGCTGATTTGTAACTATTTCAAAGTTGGAGTTTATCGGAATCTCAGGATCAACTAGTGCTCTTGCTTTAACTAATTGTGATTCAGGCACTATATAAGCTAAAGAAGTAACAGCCGGATAACCTTTCGCCCTATTAATCTCTATTTGTTTATTATTAAGTTTAAAGCACCATCTTTCAAAGACAGGTGTAAAATCAACTTGTCCATTCTCACTATAATACTGATTCATTAAATCTGGTAAAGAATGGTCACCTTTTTTGAAAGCTGTATTGCTAGCTAGTTTTCGATAACCTTGATACATTTTCGCAAAAGCTTCATCGCCAGCTTTTTGTTTCGCCATCGTTAAAAGAATAAGTTTTTGTCGTAAATCTAAGTCATCATAATTTTTATTTTCTTTCATTAAAGAATTGTATAAATTCCGTTCTACTTGTTCCTTCTTCCCAAAATTAAACAACCAACCAACTTGATCTGCTTTTTTGCTGTATTTACTATATTGATATTGAACACCAAATAGATTATTAGAAACTTCTCCTGTAAATATTCCTTGATTATCAAAACCAGCTTGGTATCCATGAGCGATTTCATGTAAAGTTCCCCAACTTAGTTTATCTAACCACATCTTTGTACTATCTGTACTATTGGCTGTCCAATTTGCGCCATAATAGGCACCGCCAGCACCGGATATATCTGCTTTTAAGAAATAACGATTTTGACTTTTTTTATTTTCAACCGTTGAGCCATCTAAACCAATAATTGAATCATACATCGCAAAAATATCCTCATAATATGCAATTAACTCATCCAACGATTGAAAATCTTTTAAAGATCTTACTAACTCTTTATCTTTTTTAGGTACAAATAATTGAAAACTCTCCCCTTGAATTAACGCATACTCCCCATCAAATTGATCCCATGTACTAAAAAATTGAGATACACTTCCTTGTTGTTTATAAATGGGAAGAGGCTTAGTAGAACTTTCATTTCCTATTTGGTACTCAAGTGTAGCGTGCTCTTCACCATACGGAGTATCTATGAAAGGAACTAAAGGCGTATCGCCTTGAATCGTAATCCATTCATTTCCTACTTGTATGGATTTTTCATTTTTTGAGTCATTAGACAATAAACGTACTGTTAATTTGTCTTTAAAATTAGGATTCGTTTGTCTTACCTTTAATGGTGTATTTCTCTGCAAAATAAATCCTAAATCATGTCGATCATGATATTTCCCCTTACTTATGCCCGCCTGAAATATCCAAGTAGGCTCTTCTAAACTAGTAATTTCTTTTACATTTGTTCGTTCATCAGCATGTAAGTGTATATTTCCTATGAGGAAAAACATTGTATACATTATGCCTATAACAAGTAATCTTTTCATTTGCATATCTCCTTTTCTATTTTTTATATACAAAATACAATAAAACAAATTCCTCCTTCGTTACTTAAAACTGTAGTCCATAAGTTATTTCCCAGTGTAATTATTATAGTTACATTAATTCATGATTATCAATCATTAGATATATGTAATTTTAGATATACAAATATTTAACATTTAATAATAAAATATCTTTGCCTATACTCCTTTATCACTTTCAAAAATTAATCAAAAAAACACGAAGACTTAAATGTCTTCGTGTTTTTTTTAATATATATCGTTACACTTGTGATTGAATTAATAACTAGAATCTTTTTACTCATTCCTTATGAATAATGTTTATTATTTATGAAATTTCACACGCTCTTCAAGCGGTTGGAATTCTTTTTCACCTGGTGCAGCTGTTGGATTACCAAATGGCATTTGTGCAATTAGTTTCCAATTAGCAGGAACATTCCATTCTTGTTTTACCTCATCATCAATTAATGGATTATAATGTTGCAAAGATGCCCCTAATCCCTCAGCTTCTAAACCTGTCCACACGACTAATTGGTGCATACCTGATGCTTGGTGTGACCAAATTGGGAAGTTTTCAGCATATGCAGCAAATTTTTCTTGAAGCGATTTAACGATAGCCTCATCTTCAAAGAATAATACTGTTCCATAACCAGCTTTAAAAGAATCCATTTTTTGTTGCGTTCCTGAAAAATCTCCATCTCCAACTACTTTTCTTAATGTTTCAGTTGTAATATCCCATAATTTATCATGAGCTTCACCAAATAATACAACTAATCGCGCAGTTTGAGAATTGAAAGCTGATGGAGTATGTTTCACAGTAAACTCCACGATTTCTTTAATTTTTTCATCTGATACTTGTACCTCTTTATTAATTCCATAGTAAGTACGTCTTTCTTTCAGTGCGGTATAGAAATCTTTTGTCATAATTCATTTCCTCCTAATTTTTAATATTCTTCAAAATGATATATTGCGAAGATAATATGGGTTAAAATGAGTTCATTTTTGAATCATTGAACTCCATAACACCAATTGCTAGTCATTCTGAATCTAACTAAACTGCTTCATTTAAACCACTTTAGTTTACTAAAAAAACATTTTATAACATCGTTGAGACAATCTAGTGATCATTCGGTACTATTTTACCCATTCTCTATTCATGTATCCTGCTTGTTTCATATTTACACAAATATGAAAATAACCTTAAATTGCTGGTCAAAAAAGCCAGGTAGCATGAATAACACATTACCTGGCTTTTTACAGTTTTAATTTAAATTCAGCTAAACATTACCAATGAATAGTATTAAAAACTATACCCGTCACTTATTTAATGATTAACATCTTATAAATTACATGTCAAACTTTAATACTGTTTTAACATCCATACTCTTACAGCAAACAAACAATAAAAAACACAAAAACGAACAGGAATGTGTTCGTTTTTGTCTCTATATTTAACAATTGAATTTACTTTTATTATTGATTCAAATGATGTTTAACTGCTCTTATTACCAATTCGTGATCTTCTTCTGGCGGCAATCCTGAAACTGTTATCATTCCAATAACTCCTACGTTTTTTACTCTGATAGGAAAGCACCCACCAAACGCAGCATATTCCGAAGTATCTAAAAGATATTTTTCATTATATGAGATTCCAGTTATTTCACTTTGTATCTGCATATAATAAGAGCTATGATCATGCAGGGAAACAACTCGTTTTTTACGCTCAATCCATTTCGTATTTTCCGCATTTGTCCCTGTCATCTTAAAATGAAATAATTGCACACCGTTTTTTGTTATATCAACAGCAATCAATTTCCCCTCTCGCTTTGCTGTTTCAACGATAAATAAACCTAGTTGCAAGGCATCTTCATTTGTAAAAGAGGAAAATTGAAGTGTTTCCTCCTCTTTTAAAATTTGTTTACTAATTTCATTCAAATTTGAAGTACTCATATCTTTAACCTCCATAATCGTTTTATGCCACTCTGGCATTTTTTCGAAATTATTAGGCCATATAGTACAACCTTTTAATCAATCTGATTCTAAATAAACTGCTGTAACATCGTTGGTAAATAGTAGTACCGTAAAGCTTGTTTTCTTCTTACTGGTGCTATTATGAATGATATTCAAAGTTATAAAAAGTACTATTCTACTTATCCCTATCTTACAGAGACTATTATGAAATATATTTAACATCTTAAAAATGTATGTACTAAAGAATAATATTTTTAATCACTAACTTTTTTGATCAATCGTTATAATCCAATGTCATCAAAATTTTTATCAATTATTACACTATCCAACAATAGGAGGAAACAAAGATGGATGAAAATGTATCCAAAAGTTGAAAAGCAGTTGAGTCCCTTGAGGGAATAGTTATAATTCACTACATATAGAAATAGACATACAAAAACGCCATCCTTTCCTATGATTCTACAGAAAGAATAGCGTATTTTTCAAAAATGAGTTCTTTTATTGAGAAACTTTGATTCTATATTATAGATAAAAGAGCAACTAGTGCTAAAACAGCTGGAAGTCCTTGTTTCACAATAATTGATTTATTAGATGTGAAACCTCCGAAAATAGCTGCTATCACCACACAAATCACGAAAAATAATTGGACCATATAACCAATTGGATTGAGCCCAAGTACAAGTCCCCAAATGAGACCAGCCGCTAAAAATCCATTATATAAGCCTTGGTTTGCAAACATAATGGCTACGTTTCGATCTCCTTCTAAATGCTTCCGTAATTTGAAAGCACGTTTCGCTACTTTTGAATCAATAAAAAACATTTCAAGGATCATGATAAACAAATGTTCTAATGCTACGATCCCGACTAAAATAGCTACGATTATTTCCACACTATTCTGCCCCCTACACTCTCTATTCTTTAATATTCTCTACATTTTTTTGCATCTGTAATAGAACATGAATAAGTATTTTGCGTTCTTCTCCACTGATATTTACGAACATTTCCTTCATAAAATGTTCCTTTTCTTTCTTGTCAAAATATTAATTGATATATCAATTATTGATATATCAATTAATATACATCTCTCTTTTTATTTTTGCAAGTTCTTTTGTTCAATTGGTTTTATTTTGTTCCAGCAACTTTAAACCAATTCAAAACATCAGTTCGCATTTCTAGAAATCATAATTACTTTAAGTTCATTCTGACAATCATATTTAACTAAATATATAAAAGAATTGAGTTATATCTCCATCAATTTATAAAAATTAATTTTTTCTAAAAACAGATACTTTACGTTTTTTATAGTAATAAAAATCATTTTTTGTTTCAGAGGCAATCCATTTTGTTAGCTTGATGGGCATAGGATAGCACCATATGACGAACCAATTATCTTTCAAGAAGACGGCTAGAAATCTGGATTTGGTACAGGAGTTGCCTACTTCCCCGATCCAGATGGTACTAATTTAGAGCTAATTGCTCCAAAAGGGCCATTCAGACGTGAATAGTTAAAATAAATTAATACCGAAACAAGCCATCTTCTGCCTGGAAGATGGCTGTTTGTCGGCAAGTTGATGGAATGACTAAAAAAGGACAAACTCTCCAATGCGAGAAGTTTGTCCAAAAAGTTTTTCGTGTCCACTATTTTCACACTAAAATTAACAATCGTGAATTAGAATAATGACTTAATACTTGCTAAAACAGTAAGTACACCTACAATAATAACAAATACGTTACTCATTTTCCCTTTGTATTTAGCTAGTACTGGTACTTTATTGATTGCATACATCGGTAATAGACATAAGATAGCAGCAACTAATGGACCGCTTAGAGAATCAATAAGTCCAAGAATACTTGGATTTGTATAAGCAACAAACCAGCATGATAATACAACAAAAGTAAGGACGATTGTCTTAATTGTTTTTTCTTCTATATCTTTTCCACGTGATTTACCGAACTTAATAATCATGTCACGCATTACTTCAAATGCTCCGATATAATGGCCAAGGAAAGATTTTGTAATAGCCACAAAAGCAATGATTGGAGCTGCAATAGTGATTACAGGTGAATTAAGCTCATTAGCAAGATATGAAAGGATTGATAAGTTTTGCTCTTTTGCCATTTTTAAATCCTCTGGAGTCAAGCTTAATGTACTACTCCAAACGAAGAACATAACTACAGCGAATGTCATGATATAACAAACTTTTTGTATTTGCGCACATTTAGCATCAGTAGCTTCTATTCCATACGTAGCTCTCTGTTTCACAACAAATGATGAAATCATAGGTGAATGATTAAATGAGAATACGATGATTGGTAGAATCATTAATATCGTTCCAAAATAGCCTGTACCTGTTGAAGCAGTAGAAACAGCTGAAAAACTAAGCATTGACGTATTCCACTGTGGAATTAAAGATATTGCGATAAAAAGTAGAGAAGCTATGAAAGGATACACTAGCATACTCATTACCTTTACAGTAATATCTTGACCAAAATTCAGTATAGCGATAAGACCAAGAACTAATACAAGTGATAAAATAGCCCTTGGAGGTTCTGGCATGTGCAATTGATGCACGATAAAACTACTTGCAGTATTTGTAAGCGCAACCGAATACATTAGTACGATTGTATAAATTGAACCGAAATATACGATGTTAAAAATGATACTCGCTTTATTTCCGAAATACTCTCTAATTGTACCTGTGATCCCCTCATCAGCAGAATTAGAAGCGTATATCATTTTAGCAAGTGCCCTATGTGAGTAATACATAACTGGATATGCAAGCAATGTAATTAGTAGTAATGATAATAAACCACCTGAACCTGCATTAATCGGTAAAAAGAGCACCCCCGCTCCAATTGCAGTTCCAAATAGGCTCAATGCCCATGTAGTATCCTGCTTATGCCACTTTTTCGGATCTGCATATTGCTCATTTTTTAGTGCGGTATTTTCAGCTTGAACTTCTATTTTCTTTGCAGTATTCCCGTTCATATAATAACTCCCCCTTGTATCCTATTCTTACGTCTCTCTTTATAGCTAACGAATATCTTCCTTTTTTGGAAAATGAATTCCTTACAAGTTGCCCCACATTGCATGTCCTTCATCATAATGAATCCAAATTGAAACATTCGCTAGTTAGCGTCCTAATATAATTGTTAGCGTTAACAAAAAAGTTTACTCGTAGTATCCGCTCTTTATATAAAGAACCCTTAAGAGAACAATATAGAATAGACTTCATAAATACGTTGCAACATTTCTAATAACGGTGTATTACTTTAGTGGTTTCTCTTTTTTTACTTATAACAGTAATTTCAGCTAAACCGGCCTCTCTTCATTTATGAGGCATTTCTTTCTCAATTCTACACATCACTTTAATAACTTCGGCAGCATTTATGGTATTGATTACACAAGCCACTGAAGCACTTTACATACATTTCCGCCTCTAATCACACACCTTTCTTACTAGTAATCGCATTTTTTATATTTTCTCCAGAGATAATAAATTTTCTCTCGACGCCCTCATTATAACGTGTATATTTATAAAATTAATATTTTTATATTTTCAGATTTTTTTACCAGGAAAAATTTTCAATATATAATGAATTTCAGCCATAATGCAGTAATTTTTTCCATTTTTTTAAGATATACCAGTTACTTAATGCATTCCACCTCATACGCTAAAACTATTGTAATAAATAATTAATGAATACATTTCCAAAATAGAAAAATAAATTTTCGGGATATATATTATCAATACCGAATTTATATACATTTATTGGAAAGTGATATCTCTTTTCCACCAAAGTTTTCTATAAGAATTGAACTCATTTTTCGGACAATACGTTTTTTAACTTGATGACAATAAGGAAACCCGCTAGCATTTTACAAAAACTACGCTAAGCCGAAAAATATAATAAGCCCCCCATATGGAAGGCTTATTTACAAAATAATCATTGTCTATTTTTATTGATTCTCTTCGTCTCTTTTATACTCCAAAATATCACCTGGTTGACAATTCAAAGTCTTACATATCGCTTCTAATGTTGAAAAACGAACCGCTTTTGCTTTCCCGTTTTTCAAAATAGAAAGATTTGCCATCGTAATCCCAACCCTCTCTGAAAGCTCCGTTACGCTCATTTTTCGTTTTGCTAACATCACATCAATATTAATAATGATTGCCATATCCTCCACCTCAGACCGTTAAATCATTTTCTGATTTTATATTAATAGCTTCTTGTAAAAGTCTTTGTAGAACAGCAGCAAAAACGGCAATTACCATAGAGGCGAAAATAATAACCAATCCAATTGGTATAAAACTTGGAGGGTCAACTCTTGCCGCCATAAGATAGTAGAGTGGCATACCTAGCAAGTACAAGGTACTAATCGTGATGGCACTGTATTTAATATTCTTTAAAGCCTTTACCGATAATTCCGAGAACGCTTCGTTCTTATCAATATAGCTTAAAAGTTTAAATGCTTGATACAGAGCAAGGTAAAAAGGTATCGCTGCCGCGTACATATCGATTAAAACGAGAGATTTCATATAAGCAATATTTGGATACAATTCTCCAGCAAAATCCCCAATCTTAGGCACTAAAAATATGCACAATACAAGGACTAGGATTCCTATAAAAATAATAGCTAGCTTTAAAAAGAGTGTCGTAACTTGTTTCATAAAAGCACCTCGCTTATTTAATAACAAAATGATTTTATCACACCATTTATTGTTTAACAATAAATATTAGTTGTTTTTTATTATATTATTATTGTTAATATAATATCCTTTTCATTTCAACAAAAATAAAAAGCATTTCTCATTACAAAGAAATGCTTTTACTTTAAAATATTAATTTTATAAATCATGTTATTGAATTTCTCCTGAACTCCCTGATTTAATGGGTTTTTTTCACACAAAACAATTGATTTTATCACAACTAAAGATTCCAAAAAAAATTATATTTAATATAATTTTTAAACTCCCCCATTCACTAGCTCGTTTATCGAATTTAATTTTGAAGAAAGCTTGATAAACCATTCTTCATCCCCTGTTAATAATGCAAGATCTATAAGATAAAGGATTTGTTCCTTGTTTATTGCTTTTGATTCAGGGAGTTTTTTTACGTGTTTACTTAAAAAGGACATTGTTCTACTTATTGTATCTCTGTTGTCACATTTAACAACATTAACCTTAACTACTTCCCCTACATGATCAAATGATTCAATATAACCAAGTATTAATTCACCCTCTACTGATATTCCTCGAACCCAATCTCCTACTTTTAAAACAGGATTATTTGACATCATACTTTTTCACCTTCCTACAAATGATTTTAGAATTAATTTATTAGGATTCGTTCCTCGTTTTTTAGAGACGACAAACAAGATAGACAAAACAACTCGAACTGTAATATTTTCCATTACATTTAGATATTAAGAACTCCACGGCCATATAGAAATTAAGCCGTTTATCGTTCTTGATTGATTAGATCGACTACTTCTTTCATCGTATAGTTCTTTAAATATTCACCTAGATGTTCTTCAGCACCTAAGAAAATAGTGAAAAGAACTTTTCGCATATTCGAACCTACAATACACTGGTCATTCGATTCTGGACATTTAGGTTGCAAAGCACCTTCTGAGGTTATTTGATAAATATGCCAGAGATTAACTTCACTTAAATCTCGAGCGAAAATAAAACCTCCACCAATTCCCTCTTTTGATTGTATAAACTTATGTTTTTTTAACAAACTTAGCACTTTGCGAATGCGTACTGGATGAACACCTGCACTTTCTGAAATAGCATTGCTTGTTGACATCCGGTCTGGCTGTAGTGCTAAATAAGTTAAACTGTGAATGGCCAAGGTAAAGTCACTGTTCATGGTCTTCCTCCTACGATATAAATTGCTAATCACTTTCCAACTTACTGTAACTATAAATATTACAGATAGGTTTGTCAAACGTTAAGATTTATAAATAATTTTTACTATGAAGAAATACATTCATTTATATTCTATACGAGCTCACCGATGTCTATTAGTTACATTTATCTTTTTGAACTACCTATTATCATTTATGTTTTTTAAGTCTAAAAATAATTTTAAAAATCCCACTGTTTCTTGACTTGTTCTTCTGCCAACTGTTTAATTTTTGTCCAGATTGTATCTTTGCTCACAATAACATTTGTTTGATAATTTCTATTTTTATAATTCACTGTAACGCATACTTCAATCATCTCTTGCTTCCTCCTTTCAAAAAAATTTCACTTATTTATATTTAATCCCTGAAAAGTTTTGGATTTAGCTAGAATCTCTAACCTATAACTTCATTTTTTAAATAATCAAACTTAAAAACCCCACTGTTTCTTAACTTGATCTTCTGCCAATTGTTTAATTTTTGTCCAGATCGTATCTTTGCTCACAATAACATTTGTTTGATAGTTTCTATTTTTATAATTCACTGTAACGCATACTTCAATCATCTCTTGCTTCCCCCTTCCAAAAATTCCCTTTAAGAAATATTACTTATTAATTAGCCAACTTTTGCAATTCTATGTTCAGAACTGTTCGAACGCTACGTGGTAAAAATTTACGAATTTCTTCCTCGTTAAAACCAATCTGCAATCTTTTTTCATCCAACATTATTGGGCGGCGCAACATTTGAGGATACTCAATTATTAATTTATAAAATTCATTAAGCGATAGCGCCTCGATATTTATATTTAATTCCTGAAAAATTTTGGATCTAGTTGAAATAATTTCAGTAGCCCCTTCTTCAGTTAAACGAAGAATTGATTTAAGTTCATCGACTGTAAGAGAGTTTGATACGATATTTTTTTCGGTATAATCAATTTGATTCTCTTCAAGCCATGCTTTTGCTTTTCGGCATGAACCACAGCTTGCTGTCGTATATAAAATCACCATATTTTATTCACTCCTTTAATGTTCTTTATCAAACGTACAATTATTTTAAATATGGATTATTGAAATGTATTAAAAAAAATTACAGTTTAGAATCAAATTCACGTAATGTTATTTATTCGACAATGTTTAATTTATCTCAACTATCCGTTTCCTTTTAAAATGATGCTTTCATACAATTACTGTATCTACATTTTACAGACGATGACAACTTACTTCTTAAAACTATACTGTAATTTTAAACTTTACAGTTAGATTAATCAACTGTTAAGTCTTGGATTAAATCTATCAACGTAACAAATCGTTTTCTTTTGTGTGAATGTCCCCATAGTTATTATTCTCACCAATTTCAAATGCACTTCAAAGTATATTATACTCATTTCTTGCTTACATGTGCTATTATGGAATATATTTAGCACAATAAATAGTACGCACTTTAAAGTGTTATAGGCACTAAAAAGAAATAATTTTAGTATTCAAACGTATGTAGGCCCAAAACTGTCATCTAAATTCATCAAAGGAGTTTTTTTATGAAAACATATAATATTCCTGTAGAAGCGACTTTAGAAGTTATTGGTGGAAAGTGGAAAGTTGTTATCCTTTGTCATTTAAAAAAAGGAACAAAAAGAACGAGTGAATTAAAACGTTTAATGCCTGGTATTACACAAAAAATGTTAACACAGCAATTACGTGAACTGGAAGAAGACGATGTAATCCAAAGAAAAGTATATGATCAAGTACCACCGAAAGTAGAGTATTCTTTAACAGATTACGGTTCATCTTTAGGAGCCATACTCGATTCCCTCTGCGCTTGGGGAGAAGGTCATCTTGAAAAAAACGGGAACACATCCATGCTTATTACAGCTGATGAATAATAAAGTGAAACTTTAATCAGTGGGGGGTGTTCACCCCCCACTGATTATTAGCCTTCACCAATCGGGCTTTTATGGGCAGTGAGACTCCCACCTAACCTCTTTGCTTTCGCTGAATTTTGAGGTGGGAGTCTCACTGCCCTCAAATAGCGGGATACCTATTCCTCTATTTGTGTAAATTCTACCGAAGACATAAAAAAAGGTTGAGACACTACTTGCCTCAACCTTTTTTATGTCTCTTTATAACTTTTTGCGGTAATAACTGTTTCAAATTCAAAGGTTTCTGGTAGATGATCGGCATAAGAGTACTCGAATGTGCGTCCATCCGTTAAGTAGGCCACTTGTTCAACTCTCATTAGGAAATCTTGATTTGTTAAGTTCATAAACTGCTTTTCTCGATCATCTGGTCGAACTCCTTTAACCCTGACAACGGATGTCCCTACTTCAAAACCAAGTTTATTTTGAATGTGTGAGTATATCGATTCCTCTAAAACGGAAGCTTCAACACCTGGGATGACCGAAATCGGCATCCACGTATGCTCCATAATCGTCGGAATGCCGTGGATGATTCGAAGGCGGATGATTTTATAGACGAAATCACCGATTAAAACTCCCAATTTTTCAGCAACAATTTCATCGGCACCGACAATCGTAAACTCGATAATTTTACTTTCTACCTCACTGCCGTAAACAGCTTTCGTACCTGTTAAAGTTTGAATCATTCGTGCCTTTTCCTGTTGACGCCAATCTTGAACCACGGTTCCACTTCCACGCCTGCGGATGATGTAGCCATCTCTGACTAACAAATCCAGCGCTTTTTTAATAGTAAGTGCTGAAACGCTAAATTCTTCAGCAAGGACGGGGCTACTCGGGATTTTTTCGTTAATTTTATATTCGCTGTCTAAAATTTGCTGTTTAATTTTTTGGTAAATGCCGAGGTATTTTACTTGTGTTGATCCACTTGCCATTTCCATACCTCCTTTATACTGTATTCCCTCTTCTATTCATTCAAATGTAAAGCCTCAAGTTTGTAAACAGAAGGTGATGGAGCAGCAAATCCGTTTTCCAAGATTTCAATATTCGTTACTGCTTCTTCGTCTTTCACAAGTTTTGGTGCACCATTTACGATTGTTTCATACGCTGCATCATAGAAACGACCGTAATCACCAAGCGGCGTTTTAATTTGTTTTTCAATCCAATCACCGTTTGCGTTACGATATTTAGCAATTCCATAGTACATCGGCGAATCTTCACCAAATCCTGCACTCTCAGGCATAATACCCGCTTTCAGATCATTTTCCTGCTGATCTTCACCGTATTTAATAAATGAACCATTTGTTCCATGAACGATAAAGCGTGGATAATCTTTCGCTACGACATGGTTCGTTTTCAGCTTAATCTTCAACTGATTTCCGTAATGTAGACCAACATCGAAATAGTTATCAACCGCACCTTCCACTTCATTATTACGAATATCGTATGTCACCGTATTTGGACGGCCGAATAGTGAAATCATGCGGTCCATCGTATGAATACCTAAACTGTAAAATGAACCTTCTTCTTTTGGAGCTTCATGAGTGATTGAACCTGGACGGAAATAATCAATATGTGATTCAATCTCAATAATATCACCAAGGAATCCCTGTTCAACTACTTGCTTCACAGCTAAAAAATCACCATCAAAACGGCGGTTTTGATAAGGCATAACGACTACGCCTTTCTCTCGTCCTAATGCTAATAATTCTTTGGCGTGTTCTACTGTATCACAAAATGGTTTTTCAACGATAACTGATTTTCCAGCTAATATAACTTTTTTTGCTAATTCATAATGCGTATGTGCTGGCGTACAAATTGTCACAACTTGAATTTCTTTGTCATTCAACAATTCGTCTAAATCAGTAGTGAAGTAAACACCTTTTCCCTCATATGGAGCCGATAATTTTTCATTTATTTGACGTACAAAAATTGTTTTTACTTTTATATTATTACGTGTCTTTAGATAAGGTAGGTGATAACGGTTAGCTGATTTTCCAAATCCAATAAAGCCCATTGTTAATGTCATGTTCTTCAACTTCCTTGCTCATAAATTTTCGTTTCTATATTTATTATATATTTTTATGATAAAAAGTATATAGTTTTATTTTTGAAATTATATATTAAATAAAAAGTCAGGATAAAAATCATTTCGATTTTCATCCTGACTTTTTACTATTTTTGTGTAATACCAAACATTAATTTTTTTAATTCGCACGTTCTCTATTTGTCTTTCTTTAAATGACAAAGAATAACTACTTTCCACGAATAATTTCTAAAGTTTCCTCCACAGGAATAGTGTGTGTCTTCATGTAAAAACCCCTTTAATAATTTTATAAAACAAATAAGCTAAAATATTTTAATATTACTTTTAAGTATCTATAGCACTTTAAAGTACGTACTTTTCATTATGTAAAATACATTTCATAATAGCATTTGTAAGAGTTGCATAAGTAATTCAGTAGTAAATATTACCTATGTTATCTTTTAGGTATCCATCGTACTTTAAAGTACTTACTTTTTTAACTGTTTCAATACTTTTATCATGCATTTTGCCGGACGATGAAATGGCATGTTTTAATTTTCACATCCATTCACAATGATTAATTAATTTTTAAATACATTTTAGGAGGATATCTATAATGAGTAAATTACTAAAAGAAAAAATCGGTTTTGGTACAGCTCCACTAGGGAATATGTACCGTAATATCCCAGAAGAAGAAGCAATCGCTACAGTGGATGCTGCTTGGGAGAATGGCGTTCGTTACTTTGATACAGCTCCACTTTATGGATCTGGATTAGCGGAAATCCGTCTTGGTGAAGCACTATCAAAAAGAAATCGTGATGATTACTTTTTAAGCACGAAAGTGGGTCGAACTATTTCGGATGAGCTAGAAGATCCATCTGCACGTGATTTAGGTGAAAAAGGCGGACTTTTCGAATTTGGTCGTAAAAATAAAATGATCAATGATTATAGCGCAGATGCAACACTTCGTTCTATCGAGCAAAGTTTGAAACGTTTAAAAACAGATCGTCTAGACTTTGTTTTCATTCATGATTTAGCACAAGACTTTTATGGCGACGAGTGGATTTCACAATTTGAAACGGCTCGAACAGGGGCATTCCGTGCGCTAACACGTTTACGTGAAGAAGGAGTCATTAAAGGTTGGGGACTTGGAGTAAACAAAGTAGAATCAATTGAACTTATGCTTGATTTGGAAGAAGCGAAGCCAAATATCTCCTTGTTAGCTGGTCGTTATTCACTATTAGACCACGGGCGTGCCTTGCAACGAGTAATGCCTGCAGCTGTTAAGCATAATATGGATATTGTTGTTGGTGGCCCATACAGCTCAGGTATTCTTGCTGGAGGTGCTCACTTCGAATATCAAAAAGCATCACCAGAAATTATTGCAAAAGTTGAGAAAATCAAAGCTCTTGCAAATCGTCATGAAATCAGCATTAAAGCTGCTGCTTTACAGTTTTCATTGGCTAACCCAGCGGTTGCTGCCGTTGTTCCTGGTGCAAGTAAACCGGAACGAATTGTAGAAGACCAAAATGCATTAAACACAGTAATTCCCGCAGCATTCTGGGAAGAAATGCGCGAACAAAAACTAGTAGCACCTAATGCACCACTACCAATCAACGTAAAATAAAGTGAAACTTTAATCAGTGGGAGCATCCCCCACTGATTATTTCCCCGCAAATAGCGAGTTAAAAAGGAGCATAATAAATATGGCACATACTACTACATCTATGACAATTTTCGGTTCCCTTGAACAAGTATGGCAATTAATCGGAGGTTTCAACTCCCTTCCAGACTGGTTACCTTATATACCTAGCAGTAAATTAACTGAAGGCGGTCGTGTACGTCACCTAGCTAATCCAGATGGTGATACGATTATAGAACGCTTAGAAGTATTCAATGAGAAAGAACGCTACTACACGTATTCAATCATGAATGCACCATTCCCAGTCACTAATTATCTATCTACAATCCAGGTGAAAGAAGGTACTGAAAGTAACACATCGTTAGTAGAGTGGTCTGGCACTTTCACCCCTGTAGAGGTTAGTGATGAAGAGGCAATAAATCTGTTTCATAGCATCTACAGCGATGGACTGAAAGCATTGCAGCAAGCATTTCTAGATTGAGCTACTAAAAACAATGAAAAGCAAAGCGATATCGCTTTGCTTTTTTATAAAATCCCTTTTAACTTTTCATCAATCAACTTCGCTACATACTCATACCCTTCTGGTCCAAAGTGTAGCCCATCTCTTTCATCATTTTCTACAAATGTTTTATAATTCCGTTCTTGAATCATTTCAGCATACAAATTTAGAAAATAGCTTCCTGTTTCTTTCGCCACTTCCTCTACCACGTCTGCATACTGACCGAGCACTTTATTTGTTCTATTATGCTGTCTTTCTTCATCAACTGGTGCAGGACTAATAAGCAGTACTTTACCTGACGAAATATGGTTCACAATCTTCTCTAAATTTTCTTTGTATGTTTGTAATGACCCTTGTGAAAAAGAAACTGCATCATTCGTGCCAAGAAAAACTGTTACGAAATCTGGTTTATGTGATAATACATCTTCTTCAATCCTATTTAACGCATCGAATGTATTATCACCTGGAACACCTGCATTCACCACTTCCCAATTTGAGAATATCCTTTGTAACCTTGGTGTTAATCTAGGTGTACCATCAAAAAATACATCATCAGCTGTAATACTATCACCGAAGCATACTAACGTTTTCATTAGACTTGCTCTCCTTTTACGTATGAAATAACTTTCCTTCTACCGCCCTAATATATCTTTCAGCAGAACGTTCCACTGCCTCATTTGCATTCTCTTTTACTACGCGATGAAAAGCGTTGTATAAACGATTAAACTGTAACGGCTTCACTCGATTCACCATTTCTTCCACTTTTCTCGCTGGTAATGGAATTAAGTTTGGATAGCTGTACATAAAACTTACCCATCGCTCATCCGCTACAACTTGAATAATATCACCTGTTAACAAAATTCCTTTTCCATCATTACCTTCTTCCCAATGTAAGACAGATCCACCTTTAAAATGACCTCCTAGACGATGAATGACCAATCCATCAGCTAATTGTAAAGACTCACCAGACCAATAAATAATACGACTACTCGGGCGCATCACCCACTCTTTATCATCTTCGTGTATATAAATTGGTACATCAAATGTCTCTGCCCATTCTACTTGCGTTGAATAATAATGAGGATGAGACAATGCAATTGCATCTAATCCGCCAAGCTCTTTTATTTTCGCAATTGTCATTTCATCTAAATAAGTAATGCAGTCCCATAGTAATCGATATGATTCTATTTTCACTACAAATGCTGTTTGACCGATCGCAAACCCTGGTTTGGTCGTAATACTATAAAGCCCGTTTTCTTCTTCGATTATTTCATTTTTATATGTATCACTTATTTGCAAGTTTTCTAAAGTCGTCCAAGACTGCCCTTTCGGATTCACATATTGCCTTTCTTCATCACAAATATGACAACTCACCGGTTCCTCTACACTCGCTGCATACTGCACACCACACGTTGTACAAACGAAATTTTTCATCCTAATTCCCCCTATCCCTATATTTTTATTAAGCTGATTTTTGTTGATACTGATCTGCTTTTTTATTTTCAATTAATAAACTTATATAAGTAAGTAAATAAACAGCTGTAACCGACAATGGAATCACCGTAAATCCTTTTTCTGCAAACAGAATCCCGCAAACTGACGTCACGAATACAGTCCCTACTGACAATAGACCATAACTTTTGCTTTCATAAATCCATACGTACGGGATAAAATGAACACCTATTAACATTGCTACTACAAAAGGTAACCATTCTGGAAATTGAAAATAGGCAAGTAATACAAGCGGAATATTCAATACATTTATCCCACCAATTAATCCTGCCAAAATCCCTAACGGATTTCCTTTCGCAAACATATCAATTTTCAATATAGCAGCTATCATTAAGCCGAAAGGAAACACACATCCCATACCGATTAAATATACCCACACCACTTGTTTTTCAGAAAGAACAAAGCCCGTTATACTCATAACCATCCAAAATAAAACACCAGCTAATATAATCGGTAATCCTCTCTTCGTTTTGATTGCTAAATCCTTTTTCGCTTCTGCAATATTCATCTCACCATCTCCCCAAAAATATTTGTGCTATAAAGTAGTCTCAACCTCGCCCATCCAATAACGCCAAGCTGCTAAATAATCTTCTAAATCTTTCGGGTGGTGTCTTAAACACGTATCTATCCGCAAATATAAACCTATGACCATTTCTTCATATAAATTACGGTCTTCTCTATGAAATACACTTTGTTTCATCACATAATCAATTGCTTCTTTCGTTAAATCTTCCGGAGTTGAACAAAACGCGTAAATTAAATCGTATATAGGATCTCCTAATACTGGTAAAGGATCAATTACTCCATGTAACCTATTCTCTTGAACTATAAAATTATGGAATCCGAAATCGCCATGTAATAAAAATGGCTCATCTATTCCAGCCCCTCTATTCGGACTATTTGCTAACTTAAAAACAAGTCTACATTCTTCATCACTTATGTACGACTTTACATTTTCGTGAGCTTCCATCACAGTTACTGTTAAAAATTCATTCCAAGATTGAACCGTACTGTCCTTCCATCCCCAGCCACTCACCTTTGGAACTTTTTCATACTTATTGATAACGTCCTTTACAAGTTTGCACAGTATACTTCGTTTATGGCCAGATTTGCACGAAGTAGTCCCCTCAAGAAATGAATAAACAATATATCGACTTAACGGATCCTTATATAAAAGCTTTGGAAACGCATCATTCTTTTTATAAAACTGAAGAAAATAAGCTTCTTCACGTATTACATCCGATTCATTCAGTTTTACAACGTATTGTTCATCCAACAAATATATTGTACTTGTCGTTCCCCCGTTCAAACCTTTCATGTTTTTTGGATAATGTAAAATAACCTTCTCTTTAACTAGTTGTGCAGCGATTATTGAAATGTCCATTCCCTCACCCTTACACTCTGAATATTCCCTTAATTCAAAAGGAAACTTTACTATTATTTGACAGACATAAGGGGATTCCTCCCACCCATCTTAATATAACAAATTACACTTTCATTACTTCATCATATAATTCATTCCATTTATGATATTGCGATGCGATTTCTTTATTCCAAATGATCTTCATTTAATCTAGTAATTTCTATTGCACGATCTCTCTCTTGTAATTTACGAGCCAAACTTTCTACACCAAACACTTCTGTAAATGTGTGGCTACCTACTATTAAGTTGATACCTTTAAATTTTGCATGTTGCACTGTATATAATGTTTTTTCTCCTGTTATATACGTATCACAACCTTTTTCTAATGCTCGCTCAATCAAATTTGTATTGTTACCTGCACCAGTTAAAATCGCAATCCGTTTTATTGGTTTATCGTGATTCCTCCAGCTCTTCACTTTCTCTTCCATTCTTTCTTCAAGTTTTTCAACCAAGTTTGAAAATGCAATCGCTTCTTCAAATTCTCCTATTCCAGGTAATTCCTCTTCCTCATACGTAGAGTATTCTAGAATTGTATCTATCCCCATTTCATTAAATAATGACGTACACGTACCAAATTCAATAAAATCTAACGGCAAATGAATCCAAAAATGATTCATTTCATATTGTTTTAATTTCTCAATACAAGCCTCTTCCATGCCAAACAAAAAATTCCAAGGAGCATGATGTGTAACTATCATATCGACTCCATTTTTATACGCTTCCTCAATCGTCTCTAGTGTCAAATTTGTTGTGTAACCGATTTTGTGAAACTCCTCTTTACTTATATGAGTATAACCATATTCATCATCGCCGTATTTATGAAGATGCTCTCCAAATAGCGATTTTATATGTTCGTTAAACTGCGTTATATTCATTTTCATTTCTCCTTTCATTTACTTTTATATTTCATAAATAAGGAAATACTAAATAACAACGTTACATACATATAGGAGGACAATATGAAACCTGAATTTTTAAAAGCTGTACATGATGCGATTGGAAATGTCGAACACATTCATATAGAAGAAAGTGGCGCAGACAGTTTACTTATTCACCACGATGATGCGCAGCAATTAAAACAAGTTGCTGAGACTTTAGAAAATAATAATTTTCGCTCCGCTTTAAGAACAACGGGAAATGCTTCATATATTGAAGTGTTGAATAGATAAGGAGAAGTCCCGGTTATATGCCGGGCTTTTTCTAACCCTCATTAAAAATTTTATAATAAAGCTCTATCTCCGTTTTAAACAAACAATTATTTCTCCAAAATATCCTCTGCATCTTTTCATTCGACGTATGTGTGCTCCCAATATAATAGGTAGCACCCATTTCCTTTAACATATGTAGAGATTGAAGATGCAGTTGGGAAGCAATTCCTTTCCCGCGACAATAAGGCATTACCCCAAAATAAAATAATCGCCCTTCACTTTCTGTTCCAGATTCTATATGCGGTATGGACATACCAATTGGCTCATTTTTATCATAAAAAACAATACATGACTTTTCCCTGCCCTTACCTAACTCTGTTTGCACTGAATAAAAATGCTCATCGATAGTTAAAATTGAAGTTTGATTTCCTGAATTCAACATACATTGCTTCCAAATGTATTTAAATTCTTTTTCTGATAAGGTTTCTTCTATTGAACAATATGTATATTGTTTTTCAAGCGCCTCTACATTGTTTAACCCTCTACACACTTCTATTTTTGCTGCGTGCAAAGAAAAACCTGCATCAAGTAACACTCTCGTACTTGAGTTATAACCATTAAACCTTTTGTTTAATACAATACTCGCTCTTTTTAACTCCCAGTTAAAACAAACCTCTTCAAATCTACATATCTTCTCTGTATAAGTTTGTACATCATAAAATACATCCTCTTCTATTTCTTCAATTGTGACTGCATTTGGTAAGCCATTTAATATTTTTTTAGAAGAGCCAAATAAATTTTTGATAACTGTAAGATCGTTCTTCACCACTTCGTTTCCCCTACCCCTGGTTCAATACATTCACCTGAAGTTTCATTTATATCTCACTCTCGGTTATTGATTGAATATTCTTTATTATCTTACACAAAATACAAAATTTAGTAAATTATTATGTTTTTTATAAACAAAAATCCAGTTATACATACTGCATAACTGGATTTCTCATTATTTAATACCCTTTTTATTTTGCAAAAAAAGCATCCCTTAATTCCCTCTTCAACACTTTCCCTAAAGCATTTTTCGGTAAGTCTTCCATAAATACAACTTCTGGTATTTTATAGCTTGCCAATTTTTCTTTACAATGCTGCATAATCTCTTCTTCTGTTAAAGATGTTTGAATGTCTTTTACAATATACGCTGTTGGAACCTCTCCCCAAAAATCATTGGGAACTCCAACTACTGCAACTTCTAAAACACCATTGATTTCATGAATAACATCTTCTACTTGATCTGGATATACGTTGTCACCACCGCGTACGATAACATCTTTATATCTTCCCATAATATGTAGGAATCCATCATCATCTATCATGCCAGCATCACCCATGTTAAACCAATTATCTTTTACTACCTTTTTCGTCGCCATTTCATTATTCCAATATCCTTTAAACATGTACGGGCTTCTTACGTGAATCTCTCCAACTTCATTTGTTGTTAGTTCATGTCCTGTTTCTGGGTGAACAATTTTTAACTCTACATGTTTTAGTGTTTTCCCTACAGAAGACATCTTTTCATTTCCCATCATTGGATGCCATGAAGTTACAACCCAACCTTCTGTACTACCATAGCCTTGCACCATATAGATTCCTATTTCCAAATATTTTTGAATGAGCGTTTCTGGCACTTTTGTTCCACCGCTTTGTGCTACTTTAAAGGTTGAAATATTACGTTCTTTTTTATTTAGTTCATCAAGCATGTAGCTATAAACAGCCGGGAATGCAAGCATCGTAGTAATTTTCTCTTCTTCAATCTTATCCCAAATAAGAGTAGGATTCGAATCAGCTAAGAAAATCATCGTAACACCATGATAAATGCAATTTAAAATAGAAAGCACGCCACTCATATGAAACAATGGATGCACGGATAAAAAGCGTTCACCTGCTGGAATTTCTCTTTGCCCCGCAATCTCAGTAAAATAGTGATGTAAGTTTTTATGACCAATTACACATGCTTTTGCCTGTCCAGTCGTTCCTGAAGTAAATAAGTAAATTGCATCATCATCTTCATGAACGTCTACGGTCGGCTCTGTAATTGGCTGTTCTTGTAATTTTAATTCAAATGAACCAAAGCCTTCTTTTGTCGTTTCAATTACATAAGGAATTTCTTTAACAGCATCAACCTTTAATAAAACTTCACTAAACTCTTCATCAATAACTAGCACTTTTAATTTCGCTTCTTTTACAATCATTTCCAATTCATAAACAGTAAGCTGATGATTTAGCGGGATAAATATCGCTCCAATTTTTAAGCTTGCCATCATAACGCTTGGAAACGGGTGATTATTTTTGCATAAGATTCCTATACGATCCCCTCTTTGCACACCGTTATGTAACAAATAATGCGCAAACTGATTTACTCGTTCATTATACTGCTGAAATGAATATCTTTTTTCTCCGCCTACAAGCGCTTCCAAATTTGGTGATTGCATTGCTCTCTTTTGTAATAATTGTCGCATCGTTCTCAAATAAAACTCCCCTTTATATATGTTAGGGTTTTTATTTTACCAGATTAACTATTAATTCACTAAAGATTACACTTAGTGAATTTAAAACGAATAAAGTGAAACTTTAATCAGCCCTCACCAATCGGGCTTTTACAGGCAGCCCAAATCTCACCTAACTCCCTCGTATTCGCTGATTTTTGAGGTAGGAGTCCTGCTGTCCACAAATAGCGGGATTTAAAAATAGCCATCTACTTATCAAGTAAATGGCTATTTCTCCTTATATATTAGAATACTTCTTATTCATCACATATTGCACATACTCAGGCGCACTATTATTAATCTCTTCATCACTTAGCTTATATTCTGCACCATATAAATAAAACGAAGGTATAAACTCCATTCCCGTGTATAAGCTTGTAGCGTGAAATGGTTTCGTCAACTCAGCCATTGTGATCCCGCTATTTTCATAGTCTATTTCTAATCCACCTATAGAAATAGCTACACCAAACTCTTTTCCCTTCACTTTATCCCCTTTAGATCCGTAAGCAAATCCATATGTTAATACATCATCGAACCATTTTTTTAATAATGGTGGTGAGCTATACCAGTAAAGTGGAAATTGGAATATATATCGGTCGTGCTCTACTAACAGCTTTTGTTCTTCTTCAATATTAAACTCCCAATTTGGTGCCACTTTATATAATTCATGCACCGTAATTTCATCCGAATATTTCTCAAGTTCTTCTACCCATCTTTTATTAATTCGAGACTTTTCAATATCAGGATGTGCTACAATTACAAGTGTTTTCATATATTTTCTTCCCCCTTATAAATAATTCAAACGCTTTAGTATTAGTATGAATGAGTCACATATAATTGAAAAGTACGTACTTTCAGGTACTATAGGAACCTTGAGGTACCTTTGGAGGTGTTATATGAATCAAAATGATGACTGCCCAATTGCAACGACACTCGATGTAATTGGCGGAAAGTGGAAAGTTTATATTTTATGTGTTTTGATGGATGGAAAAATGCGAACAAATGAAATTAAACGAGAAATTCCAAACCTTACACAAAAAGTTCTTACACAGCAACTTCGGCAACTTGAAGCTGATGGGATTATCCATCGTACCGTATATCAAGAAGTACCACCAAAGGTTGAGTACACGATAAGTGAACACGGAAAATCTTTAATGCATATTATGAATGAACTATTTGAATGGGGAAAAGATCATCAGATGAAAAGATTAAATGACTAAAAGAACACTATCAATTTTGTTCAATCTTCTATGTCAAGAATTTTTCTAAAATTTCATAATAGGGTACCGTAACATGTGATTAACCTAAGGTTGAAAATTCCCCCAAAAATGGTAATTTTGTATTTTTATCGTTTTTTTGGGATAACTTGTTTTCTTAAGTTAATGGACATGGGACGTACCCACCATCTATCAATCCAAGAAGATTTAATTAGGAAAATGAAATTTTATAAAGTTTCGTATATACTTACTACATTTCCCTTATTAAACGCTCGCTCTATTTTTTCTAATCTCAATTGTACGTAAGCTATAAAGGAGCACCCCTAAACCAAGAATTTTTTCATTATTAGACGCATTAGAACCTAATGTAATAGTAGGTACATTTAAACCCATAAACCTTTCACTCCATTCTATAGGCATATATCCTTGTTTACCGATTGCTAATGTACGTCCTTCTATTGTACGGAGAGTGCTTTGAATAAAATCAAACTCAACTTCTACATCTGACAATTTTGTAGCTTTATCAGTCATCAAAGTACCACGTATCATAGTAAATCCTTGTATCATTTTTTCTTTAAACATACCAATCTGGTTATAATTCGAATCATAAGTTACCCAATCATATCCGTCCACTTCAGTATGAAAATATGCTATAATTTCCCCGCTACTTGTTTCTAATCCATAAACATCTTTATTATGTAAAAAAGGTATCACTGAAAAAAGAATATTAGATGAAACTATCTTTGTTCCTGCAATATATCCACCATCAGGATGATATAAACCAAATTGCTTGTTTCGTTTAGGTAATTCTAATACGACAAAAGTATCAACATCCCAAAATGTTGCATTACTTTTTATAGTATTTTTTTGTATCAGCTTCCCTTTTCTTAACTGCCAAAATCCAATTCCAAAAAAGATAGAAGAAGCGATAACAAAAAAGATAATCTGCCCCCAATTAACATGTCCCCAATCGTCATATACAGCGCATAACGCAAGAATAAAAATACCCGTTCCAATTAACAGTTTAAACTTCCCTTTTCTCTTATAGTAATCAAATAATTCCATTTCTATATTTCCACCCCTTATTTGTGTTCCCTGACTATTAATATATCAAAAATACAGAATGCCCTCTATCCAAAAATATGGGTTCCACTGCCCATGTCATTTGTTACTCTTCATAATTATCAACTTAATAAATTTTATTGCTGTCAATTGAGTTTTCATAAACTTTGTACATAAAGAACAGATAACTTAATGAACATGAAAGCCTTTTACCAACAAACTAAGATGAAATGTTATAATATATGTAAAAATCAAATATTCTTTAAAAATTACGTAAAGTGCTGCTTAAGATTATTAGTATGTTAGAGATTCCAAATAATTATAACGTTACCAGTTCAAATATTAATAGAGGTGAAATCATTGAAGAATCAATATATAGCAACACTTGTCGAAATCGTGTTAAAGCATATACCCAATGCAGCTGAGAAATCGATGTTATTTGCATTTTACAATGGGGTCGTCACGACGTATAGTTACTTTCATTATGAATCTATGAAAGTATTTGAACATGGCTCAGAAGGACTTCCATCTAATGAAATTATGGACAATATTCAAAGAGTACGTCATACCGGGGAATCGAACTGGACTGCATTTGTTTTAACTGTCAAAACAAATGGTTTATATGAAGTTGATTATTATGACGATTTAAATCCTACTTTAGAGTGCAGTTCTGCACTACTTTTACTTGCATACAGCCATTATCATATTGAACCAACCTCTGATTTTGGTAAATCACAACTACAAAGCGCTATTAAAGCCGAAAGTTTTAAGAAAACGTTAAACTACGCGTGTATGAGAAATGACATAGAAACAGTTAAAGAAAAGTTAGTAAACATTAAATTATCTACATTAAATAAAAAAGGACCTGATAGAAAAACGCCACTTCACATCGCTTGTCTAAATGGCAATATTGAGATTGTTACATTACTAGTAGAAGCAGGAGCAGATTTGAAAATTAAATATCATGGAGAAACACCTTTTGCCCTAGCATGCGGAAAAGGTAACGTAGAAATTATTAAATATTTAATTTCTAAAGGTGAAAATGCAAATGATATCATGGTCGGAAAAGTCACTCCTCTTCATTTAATTAGTAGTTCTGGTAATCAAGAAATTGTTCAATATATTTTAGAGCGTATTACAAATATAAATGCGGTGACAAACAGGAAACGTTCAGCTCTCCACTACGCAGTGGAGGATAACAATCTTGAAGCAGCAAAGGTTTTAATAGACAACGGTATTGATATGGAATTACTAGAAGAATACAAAAGGGGTGCATTAAGCCTTGCTTGCGGCCGCAATAAACCAGAGATGGCAGCGCTGTTGTTAGAAAATGGAGCTAATATCCATAGTACAGGACAAGGAAAAATCACACCGTTACATAGTGCATGTGAACAAGGCTTTATTGAAGTAGTTCGAGTGTTACTACAACATCAACCGAACTTGCATGAGAAAGCAACATTATACAGTATGCCAAAGAATGAAAAATTAAAAGAAACCCCCATCGAAACAGCCGAACGCCTTGGATACGATGAGATAGTCGAACTTTTGAGCTCAAAATTATGAGAAAGAATGAAAGTAAAATCAATATTTTTGTATTTTAGAGATAATACCATATCACTATCAAGCTAATTAAAAAGATACTCCTTAAAAGTAAAAAACGCTATTCTCTCTGTAAAATCATAGAAAAGAATAGCGTTTTTCATTTTGAAATCGTTTCATTTTGCTACTTGCTAGCTTCACGTTAAGAGTAGCAAAAAAATTGTCCAACAGGATGCCTATATCATTTAAATAAATAGTGTTATGGATAGTTATATAATTTGTTACTGCGAAGTCTAGCAAGTCATCATTTATACTAAACATGCCAATATTGATTTTGTGCGATTGTCCGTTACCTCATAATAAATTTCTAATCCTTTTCGAGTACCTGTTACGATTTTAGCAGCCTTTAGTTTGGATAAATGTTGACTAATTGTACTTTGGGGCATTTGTAAATTTCCATACATTGTTGTTACATTTGTAGCGCCTTTTGCAAGCATTATTTTTACTAAGGATAAACGGACAGGATGTGCCAATACCTTTAATACTTCAGCGATTTCTACATACATTTCTTTTTTTTCTTTCATGTTTCTTTCTCCCCTTTTATATAAATATTAATGATATCCATATATATAATTCGTAAGCATATATGTTTTTGTGTCCGTCATTTTAAAAAAATATAAAAAAACTTTACCCCGAAAACAAAGGAGTGCCTTAACATAACGTTTCACTATCAGTAATAAATAGAAATTTCGTTATGGAAGCAGAAGGTTTTATGTTACTACTCTATATTCAACTAGCTAAAATCAATGAAAAAGAGAGCAGATAATCTGTTCTCTTATGATGCCTCCTTATGTTCCGTGGAATGTTTAACACTCCCCATTCTCTTTAGTTTATTCCACCCTACTGCTACTCCTCGAATCGATGAGAATATAGATTTAATGACAACATACGTCATAAATTGACGATAAATAAAGCGTTGTAAAATTAACCATGCTAATGGTTTTGGATTCTCTTTCTCTAATTTAAATGCAAATAGTGAAGCGAGAAGATCTATGACAAAGAATACAAGATAAAATCCTAATACTTTTAGCGGATTGCTACCAAAAAGCCCCATAATCATTAATATATCTGCTAAAGGTGCAATAAATTGCAGAACATATTGGAATAACCACATATTGGGCAATGCAATAAATCCTAATGCTTTATGTTTGGAATGAAACAGCGCTTTTCGATGTTTCCAAAGACATTGGAGTGTACCGTATGACCAACGATATCGTTGTTTAATGAGACTTTTCACATCTTCAGGTGACTCCGTAAAAGCATATGCTTTTTCTTCATATACAATTCTATGTCCTTGACGTAAAAATGTAATAGTAAGATCCGTATCTTCTGCCAATGTGTCTTCGCTTAAATAACCAGATTCAACTACATTCTTTTTACGCCATGCTCCAATCGCTCCAGGAACAACTGTAATACAATTTAACTCATCAAAAGCTCTACGTTCTAAGTTAAATCCTGTAATATACTCAACATGTTGCCAAGTAGTCAATAAATTCCGTCTATTCCCAACTTTAACATTCCCTGAAACTGCCGCTACATTATGATCTTCAAAGTGTCTAATCATTAAAGAAATAGCATCTTGTGCAATAATAGTATCTGCATCTAACGTAACAATGATTTCTCCTCGTGATTGCTGAAACCCTAAATTCATTGCCGATGATTTTCCGCCGTTTTCTTTCTGAATTAAACGAACTTTAGGATGCTTATAAAATGTTTCTTCCATTACTTTTGACGTACCATCTTTCGATCCGTCATCCACAACAATAACTTCAAACTCTCTATAATCACTATCCAAAATGGAGCGAATCGTCTTAGCTATCACCTTTTCTTCATTATATGCTGCTATGACAACAGTAACGAAAGGTTGATAAGAAGAATTAGTAAATAAGCGGGCGCTTACTGTCTTTTTCTGCTTGTATGCAAAATAAATTAAAAATAGGAATCGAAAAATACCTAATCCAATAGCAATATAAAAAATCGTTGTTAATATATGCTTTGCATATCCCGCTCCTGAAAAGACAGCTTTATTGTAAAGTAAATATTGCTTACCCTCAGAAGAAACAGGTGGCATAATTTCATCTCGTTCTTTATTCATTAAATCTGAAATTGTTACAAAACTATATCCATGCTTTTTTAGGTCTTTAATAATGATCGGGAGCGCCTCTACTGTATGGGTACGATTCCCTCCCGCATCATGGAGAAGAATAATATTTCCCTCTCCCTTATAAATAGGATTAAGAGCACGTCTTACTAATTCATTTGTTGATGGTGTTGCCCAGTCTTCGGGATCAACTTTTTCCCCTACCATTGTATAGTTCATATTTTGTGCACGTAAAATAGGCAATATTTCATTTGATGAATCCGGGTTAGCATCCGCTTCATATGGTGGTCTAAATAAAACCGTAGAATGTCCAGTTACTTCCTGAATTAAACGTTGCGTCGTATTAAGTTCTACTTTCGTTCGTAGTAAAGACGTATCAGCTATGTTAGGATGCTTGAAAGTATGATTGCCAATTTCATGCCCTTCATCGTATATTCTTTTTACAATATTAGTATTTAGTTGCGCGTTTTCACCAAGTACAAAAAAAGCAGCATTTATTTTATTCTCTTTTAATATATCTAATATTTCTGGCGTATATTTCGGGTCTGGTCCATCATCAAATGTTAATACTACTTGTTTTCCATTTGGTTTTCCATATCGTTGCACTTCATACGCAGATGGTAAGGAGTGATATACTTCATCTGTAAGGTAACCATCTTTGCCTACTTTAAAATCTCTCAATCCATTTTTTCTTTCATTCTCAATCTGTAAAATTTCACCTTGTCCAGAATAATTTACTTCATCTAAACTATTGATTTTATGTAATACATTAGGATTTTTTTGTACCTCAATAGGATTTTTTAAAACCTTCCATATTGTAGGGTCTTCTGCTCCTAGTCTCCATAATGCAAACCCCTTTGCATTGTTGTCCATTGCGATTTTTACTTGATTATAGAGAGTAACACCGTCTAAGAACCAAGCAGTATGTTCTTTCTCTCCTGTTTTATATCTAAAATAAGGGTTTCCACTCATCTTATCCCATTGTATTTTCATATTTGAATCATGAGCCATTGCCATAACTTCTGAGAAAGTTAAAGACTTCGCAGCTACTTTACTATTTACTTCCCAATCATATCCATAGTTACCGAAAGCAACTATAAGCTTATTAGACGGAATATTCAGTTCTTTCAATGTATGTTGGAACCATTTATTTGAAGCAATTGGTCCTGGTTCCCCAGCTCCATAGTGCTCATCGTACATCATTACAATCATTCGATCTATTATTTTTGCTAACGCACTATAATCAAAAGCCTTATCATTAGCTGGAACATCTTGTGTAACGAGTAAATCATGTTCATGAAATTCCGTAGTAAGTTCTTTCATAAAATTTGTTAAGTTTTCTCTATCACTTTCAGGTACAGCCTCAAAGTCAATATTAATACCTGAAAACTGATTCTTTTTAACTTGGCTTACTAAATCATTAATAAACTTTGTCTTTACATCGTTTGAAGAATTCAGTAACTTATGAATTAGCCCACTATCAGGACCAGAAGCTTCCTCAGTATAGTTAGTAAGCAAAGGCATAATCTTCACTTGATTTTTTTCTGCCAACTTTACTATCTCAGGTTTTATCTCACTTCTAATCGTTAAATCTGCTTTTAAATGATACCACTCTGGTACTAACGTAGTTAATGAATCGATATTTTCTTTTAAAGAAGCGGTACTATTTTCATCCCAGTTTACATAAAAACCATACACTTCTTTAGGTTGTTTACTATCCTTCGGCGAATTCACCAAATTTTTATTATCCTTCGTTTCGGTATTTAGTTTAAATTCTTCCTTCTTTAACTGCTGATCACTAAGTTTTTGATTAATTGGTACAAGTTTAGTATCTTGTTGTACAGCGGTATTCATATTTGGAATTTCTGGTGTTGAAAAAATACTTTGAAAGAAAAAATAAAATACAACACTTACACTAACTATTGAGATACATAGAAACCAAATAAAGGCTATGTTTCTCCTTCCTTTCGGATCATAAAAAACAGGTTTTTCTTTATCTTTCTCTTGTTGAATGTTTTTCTCCATTATATTTTTCACATACTCCTTCTTAATAGAACTATAAAATAATAAAGTGCAACTTTAATCAGCCCTCACCAATTGTGCATTTACAAGCAGCCCAACTCCCACCTAACTTCTTTGCCCCAGCCAAATTTTGAGATGGGAGTTTTACTGCCCACAATAGCGAGATACATCCTTTTAGCTTTGAAATGACTCTCTCACTTCCAGATTCTATTGATTCTTCTTTTCATTCCCTTGCTGGTGGCCTCTATTTTCTTGTTGAGACCCCCTACTATTGTTCCCTTGCTCGTTTCCATCATTTTCTTTCTGGGATCCTCTTCCATTGTTCCCTTGCTGATTCCCATTATTTCCTTGTTGAGGATTTCTTCCATTGTTCCCTTGCTGATTTCCATTATTCTCTTGTTGAGATCCTCTTCCGTTGTTCCCTTGCTCATTTCCATTATCCCCTTGTTGGGATCCTCTTCCGTTGTTCCCTTGCTCATTCCCATTATTTCCTTGTTGAGATCCTCTTCCGTTGTTCCCTTGCCCATTTCCATTATTCCCTTGTTGTGATCCTCTTCCGTTGTTCCCTTGCCCATTTCCATTATTCCCTTGTTGTGATCCTCTTCCGTTGTTCCCTTGCCCATTTCCATTATTCCCTTGTTGTGACCCTCTTCCGTTGTTCCCTTGCTGATTCCCATTATTTCCTTGTTGAGATTCTCTACTGTTATTCTCCTGCTGATTCCCTCTATTTTCTTGCTGAGATCCTCTTCCATTGTTTTCTTTTATTTGCTTCGATGGCTGTTCCTCTGTTTTCTTTTGTTCTTTCTGCTCTTGCTTTTCATATTTTTTTTCGTCTACAGGAGACAAATCCAGTGATGCATTAGGAGATGACTCCGGCTGTGATTGCACCTCTTCTTCATTTTCCACCGGATTAGACGGCATGGCAGGGGGAGTAAGCGATTTGTTCTTTTCATTCTCTTGCTTTATATAGACACCTGTGCCAATTCCAGCTTTTCTAGCATTCTCTCGTACTTGCATCGTGCTACTTTGATATTCAACTGTAATATGTTTTAGCTCATATTCTTTCTTTAATTCTTTCATTGCCTTTTCCAACTGTGGTTCTAGTGCCTTGTCCTTTGCAACAGCTGTTAGCATAACTTGCTTATCATTCGTTAAATACTTATCCTCTTGGCTTTGCTTTATAATAGTACGTATTACTTCTTGCAATTGTTTATTTTCCCATTGCTTCAATTCTTTTAAAATACGCCTTCCATCATCATTACAAGCCTGTAAATCTATAACACGAAAATCCCTCGTTACGCTCACCTCTAAACTTGGATTTATATCAACTGAGACGTAAGCAAATACTTTTTCTTCTGGTTGGTTGTAGAAAAACAACACTGCAAATAGAAAACAAGCAACAAGTATTGATGCAGGCTTTAAAAAGGAAGGAATCGAAAAATGCGATGCTTTTTGTTCTTGCTCATCAAATGAGATTTCCTCCCCGATCATGCAAGAATCCCCTTTTCTTTTACACGTAATAAACTCTCCATTTGGTGTTAAAACAACTACGCTATGCTTTTTTATATCCATCACAATTCCTTTATTCATCATGCTTTTCCCCTCTTATGTAATCCAGAATATATGTATAGTTGTTTGCAAAAATAATACACATTGCAATAATGTATTTTCTATGTCGTTCCAACGTTTTACGACTTACCCTAACACGCGGTTCAATATGTTTAAGCGGTAACTTTTTCTTTCGGAACAGCTCTTCCATCATTTCCTCTTCTTTTATAATAATTTTCACAATTTCTATTAAGTGCTCACGCGTATCACGATGCTTAGGAGATTCTTTAGCAAGCTCTGAGAATGTGATTTTAAACTCAGCTAGCACACTTTGAAAATGAAGAATTTCCTCCTTACGGTTACTATTTTCCATCTCTTTCATATACTCCGTAAGCGACACTTGCATTTCTAACATTTCCTCTTGCTCATCTTCTTTTAAAAAGACAAAGTTATGTTTAGACTCTTTACGTATATAGTCAATTACATCTCTTTTTATAAGAAGATCAGCAAACGCTAAAAAGGATTTTCCTTTTGTATATGAATACTGTTCAATTGCTTCGTTAAACGCAAACAATCCAATGCTATATTCATCATCCTGTTCTGTAATATATCGGCGGCAGACAGATGAAATTGATTTTCTAATAAAAGGCTGATACTGTACGATAAATGCTTCTTTATCTGCTTCGTTGTTTTGTATGTTACATACGATATCTTCTATTTTCGGTTTTCTTAAGATCTTCATTACTAAACTCAACACTTGTAATCTCCCAGCCTCCTTCAAATAGCAAAATGGCCACTACACAAGTGACCATTTAACCAGATTTTCTTGGTACTTTTCTTCGGTCTTGTTTTCTTGCTGTTAGTTATATTTTTAGAGTCTAACTTTTTCCAACGTTTTCTTAATGATTTTCCTTTTCTCTCGGCACTAAAGTTAAGTTTGTATTTTTATCTACTTTCTTATTTTCTACCGTTCGTTTTGCTTATTCTTTTTCTATTTTATCTGCAATCCTTGAATAACTCTCCTCTATACCATTGGTAATTTCATCCTTTTATTTTAGATGCCCACCTAATCTAGTAATTTTATTAATACTTCTATATTCTTTCATAGTCATTTTTCTTCTAATTATTTTCTTCACTATACATATTCGGAGGAATACATAGTTTTATGGGGGTCAAAAAATATTTTTATAAAAAATACATATTTATTTCAAAAATAAAAAACCATCAATTTGAAAAAGGATAATCAAATTGATGGTTTTCTTATAATATCTATTAAATTAAGTTGGATTCTCATTATATCTAAAAAAGTACTAGCTATCCTCTGCCGATTTTCTCCATTTTTATCTTTCTTGGTTATCATAATATGTCTTATCTGCGTATTTTCTATCATTTCCTTTTAGATAAGCTAAAATTACTTTTGGATTTTTAAGTAAAGTCCAGTCTCCATATGTATCAAATCTTCTGCATGAAGTTATCATTCCATTTTTAATAGTACCGAATTTCTTATTATTTTTCTTTCCCCATTCTTTTAACCGTTTAGCGAAATCTGCATCTTCTGCCATAAGCATGTTTTCATTAAATCCGTTGATTGCCATAAAGTCTTTTCTATAGCACCAAAAAATCCCTACAGATATAGCTCCGTACTTAAAAAGTAAGGGAATTATTATTAACATTGCGGAGAGAAATATTCCTAAAGATATTCTTTCAAACTTCCCATTTACCCCACCACCAATGTATTTACCTGAAGTTAAATATTTATCTACATTAGACAACATAGACTCTGTCATTATGGTATCAGCGTCTATAGTGACGATTATTTCTCCATTAGCTATTTTAGCCCCTGCATTTCGAATTTTAGATAAGTTTTTATCGTTATTTTTCAATGTAACACAATTATAAGATTTTGCTATTTCCTCTGTTTTATCTGTGCAACGATTTAAAACAACTATAACTTCCGTTTGCTCTTTATATGCCTCTGATGCCTTTGCAATTGAATCTAAACATTTTCTAATGTACTTTTCTTCATTATGTGCAGGAATTATAATAGAAAATTTCACATCTTTTTTCAAATTGACTCCTGAAAATTCGTTTGTCTCAGTCATAATATTCCCCCCTTATTTTATAAGGTAAATATCTGCTATACATAACTTATATTAATATTTATTAGGTTATATTATAGAAACTGCAGATAAAGAGGCTCTTACTGTCGACGTTCAAAAGCAAGACGTACAGCAAGCCCCGTTAAAACACTTGCCATAAGCCAACGCTGTACTCGTAGCCACGTTGGGCGTGTGCCAAACCATTTTGCAATTTTACTTGCTGTACATACAATTACAAGGTTAACTATAAAGCTAACAGTGATTTGCGTAAGCCCCAAAACTGCACCTTGAAAAAGCAACGATCCCTTCTCTGGATCTTCAAATTGAGGTAGAAGTGATACATACAAAATAGCAATCTTTGGATTCAGAAGATTCGTCATGAGTCCCATCAGAAATAATTTCCTTGGTGGCTCATTAGAAATCATACGAGGTTCCATAATAGATGTAGCACCCGGTTTTATCGAATTCCAGGCGAGCCAGAGCAAGTAAGCAGCACCTGCCCACTTTACTGCTTCATATACAGCGGGAACAGCAACGAATAGAACTGTAAGTCCAAACATAGTTGCGATTATATAGATTACAAATCCGAGCATGATGCCCAATAAAGAAATAAATCCCGCCATACGTCCCTGCGTAACGGAACGGGAAATGAGGTAAATCATATTAGGCCCAGGTGAACAAACCATGCTAAGCGAAACAATTGCAAAAGCTACCAAGGTACTCAAGCTGACCATAAACCTTCCCCCTTTATGTTACATAAAATTTCCTATTGTACATTTTATCATGATTGAGGAGAGAAAAGATTCATACTTCTCGCTCCCTTAAGTAAAACTTTAAAATCTCCTTGAATAAATCTATTTTTTTAAATGAAATATCAACGGCATTTTATGTCTAATTCGTATAGGTGTTAGCAAGTTCGTTTGCAAACTTGTTAGCACTTTTTATTTGATCGAATACCAATGGTTATTTACTACACCGTTTAACTCATCCGCTAATGCATCCAATCTTCCCCCTTCCCCTTCACCAAGTTCTTTCAAATAATTTCCATGGTAATTTCTTTAAATCATTTTATTACATCCTATTCTTGTAAATCTAATTATTTGAATGTGAAATTATAAATAAGTTTTAACATTTTGAATCGAGGTGAAAATCATGAGAAGTTTTGGCTCATTAATGATCTCTACTGTTTGTTCAGTACTTCTTATAATTTGGAATGTCTATTCCTTCTATAACGGATTCACAACAGGACGCACATACTACTGGATTAATGGCATCGCAGCTGTTATCTTCCTTTTATTCTTTTTCCTCAACATGCGTGATTTTAAAAAGAAAAACTACAGAGCCTCATGACAATAAGAGTTGATACATATGTGGAAAAGAATTAAGAATTATAGATTGAGCTTAAAAGATTTAAAGTTCATGTTATGGTTGTTCAGTATAACTTGTTTTATATACAGCTACAATTTCATTACAGGATTAGCTTTTGACCACAAATTCCAAGTCTATTATTTAGGTGGTGCTATAGCTACATACGCCGCATTTATAGATACTAAAAATAGGATTAAAAATAAAATTTATAAGACAGCGTAATTTAAAAGGAATCCTTTATGGTTTCCTTTTTTCTATGCAAAATAAAAAAGAAGCGGATTCGCTACTTTTACTTGTTCCAATCTTTAAAATCGGTATATTTACTATAAGCTGTTTCGGTTGCATTTCCTTGCCAACGATTCTTAGCGTTTTCTCTTTTATCTTTCACATTAAGTTCGCTTATATCTTCATTTTCGCTTAGCCATTCTGGATTATCATAGCGTATTTATTGTTGAACATCCCTGTTTTAACGTTTTGAATCGTTCGCCTAAAATTTATTATACAAAATAAAAATAGCTACTCTTGAAAAGTTTCACATTTTATTTTAAATTAAATGCAATTTAATAAAATACACCTCTCATACATCACTGTTTTTTCGTTTATTGAGTCCGTTTGTTTTGTACAAAAAAAGCACCTAAATGGGCGCTTTTCACCGAATCATCTTTTTTTATATCTTTTTCTTCTGCTTCTTTTTACTTCCTTCATTTCTTCTTGCATAACTAGTTTTTCAAGGTATAAACGTACTAGCTTATAATCACTCTCTTTTCGCTGCTTTTCTTTCTCTTCTTTTTCTCTCTGCTCTCTTCTCTTTTCCTGCTCTTCCTGTTCTTTCTCTTTCTGCTCTCTTCTCTTTTCTTCTTGCTCTTTTTTCTGTTCTTTCTCTTCAATACATATGTCAACCAGTTTACTAAAGAAAATAATCTTACTATGCTTCTTTTTACCAGGTCTCAATACGAAAAGAATAAAAGTTATGATTGTAAAAATCCAGAAACCTGTTACGGTAAATCCACTAATCTGCATAGAATTAGTGGATCCATTAATCATCTTTGCATTAACGAAAAATCCAGTCGCAAGTACAGAAAATAAAACCGTAACAGCTGGTAGAATCATTGAATCCATTTTAAGTGGATCATGGTACTCAGATAAACTTTCTATTCTTGCTTTCACATACTTTAAATCATTTTTTTCTAACTCCATTAATTTATCCTTATTAGATAAACTATCAGTATCATTAGAAAACTCCTTGGTATGTACATAACTATCCACGATAAATTCAACAAATTTCTTATCTTTTTTATAAAGCAGATTTTTTTTAAAATCCTCTTGGTCCTGTTGTGTAAATTTAGACACTAGCATTCACCCTCAATTTCGACATTTAAAATTAATCAAAAGTAATACTATCTTTTTATCTAAATTTTAAAGTAATATTCAAAAAATGAATAGCAAAATCTTCACTATTACACTATCCTTGTATCTAAAGTTAATGAGAAGTAACCTTTTTTATAAATTCCTTTATATCACTTATGAATCTAGTATAGAAAACACTAAACTCAATAAGAAACACAAAAGCCACGACACTCACGCACCGTGGCTAAATATTTAAATGTAATTGGTCTTTTAGTCCTTATTGCGGATTCTTACCACCCATGCCAGTTCTCCAGTAACATTTTGATAAAGCGGCTATGATCATTGATTATGAGCGCATAGATACGTTATCCCCACGTTATGCTCTTTTCAAAGAACGAGTAACTGTAGGAATATCGTATCATCGATTCCAATGTAAAAAGGCACCTGATTTAGTGCCCAAAATAGTGCCCTAAAGGGCGATACTGGGCCGCCTGGCATTATTTCACTGACATTTAACCAAAGTGATAATACTGCAACTAGCCCAACTACCCTCGTATTACCAGCTATTAGTGTAGGCGTTAATGAAATAGTAAAGTTAGAAGGGGTTTTCCGAACTAATTATACTTCTCTAATTCCTCTCACAGAATTTAGTGTATCTTCAATTCTTATTCTGAAAAGAGATGCCTTTATTATTACGGTTCAGTCAGAATCTCAAGATAATATTCAAAAACCAGCGAATGTTTCAACTAATTGAACACACAATGTTTCAGTAGTCTGGATAGATACCCCTCCCCCGGCACTTATATATACAGTCTAAATCTGAATGCCTCGGGAATTGGTACATCAACTAACACTATTAATGAAAGTAATTTAACTGCTACAGTAATTAACATTTAAAGTTTAATTACAACGTTAATTTATTTTATCTTTTACGACTTTAAGTTGTACCCTTATGCTAGAAGAACTCCTAGCTTTTTTGTTCACCCAACACAATCTTACAGTAATTCCCTTTTATCAGAATATAGTGTGTAGCTGACTATAAATATTATGTTCACAGAAAAAAGGCCAACAATACAAGATCGTTAGCCTCTACTTTCCATATTCGCACCTTTTATCACTTTACTTCCTAACAACCGGAATCCACATTTCACCAAATAATAAGCCATTTCTCTGCCCCATCTCAACCGTTGTATTCGGTCCACCAACATAGGCAAAATCCTTTGCTTCTGGTAAAGCTTGACCGAAGGCGATGCCAGTAAGCTTATTACTTAGCTCTTCAGCCGTCTTACCTTCACCTTTCACTACTACATATTCCCCCTTAGGAAACTGAATCACTCTAGATTCTTCTTCTATTTGTGCTTCTGTCATGACACCCGCATAATACATCATTTTGTTATTCACCGCTTCGCTCACGGAAAAAATGTATTCATTTGTAGCTAAAGCTTTTAAAGTGTCCAGCCTTCCATCTTCTTTAACAGCCGACCAAAAGTCTTCCTTTTCTTTATTTATTCCAGCAAAGTCTGTGTATTCACTCTTAATTTCAGTTCCAATACCTAACACGATAAAGCTATCTTTTTCTTCTATAGTATAATTTTTCATATACAAAACCTGCCTCTTTTTTTATTAATCAAACGATTTATCTTTTCATCTGATACGTTTATAATACCTTTAAACCATGTCAAAAAATGATACTGTTTAGGAGACCAAAATGAAAAAAGTCGAACGGATTAATACAATTATGCGGTATATCAACAACCGCTCCCACTTTACAATTTCTGAAATCATACGAGAATTTAACATCTCACGATCGACAGCTATTAGAGACATTAGAGAAATTGAAGCTATGGGGATGCCACTTGTCGCTGAAGTTGGAAGGACCGGAGGATATTTTGTTATGCATAACTCTATCCTGCCCGTTGTTCGCTTTACTGATAATGAAGTGAAAGCTCTTTTTATTGCCTTTATGGCTACGAGGAATCAACAACTTCCCTATCTAAAAAGTCGTCAGTCATTAGCAGAAAAACTACTAGGACTCATTTCAGAAACCCAGCAAGATGACCTTGTTCTTTTAAATCAACTCTTGCTGTTTGAAGGGACTAACCCTCATAATCCCGATCTACTTGAGCTTTCTGACCTCCCCCATCCTATGTTAGAAAAACTCATTCAACTCCTTCTTTTGGATAACCATTTATTGATTACCATCAAAGAAGAAAAGGAAATCAAATCTTATCCAATTTATCTACTACACCTTTATCAAGAAAAAAGCCATTGGATCATTGAAGGGTTTGACTTAAAAGAAGAAAAGAAGATAATGTTTCCTGTCGATGACCTCACCAATATCGAACCATACACGACGAAAAAAAGGCTAAATAAGAAAAAGATTTTAGAAAAACTAAGTAAGAAGGACGAAATAATCAACTTGGTACTTGAACTTGGACCAAAAGCGATTGCCCAGTTCAAAAAATACCATCCTTTAAAAGGATCAATATCTTATACAAATCCTTACCAGTCTACAGCCATTTTAAAAACTTTTATCAATGTTAACAATCCCGATGAAGTGACGGAAATAACAAATTGGCTACTTTTCCTAGGGAAGGATATTAAAATCAGGGAAATACCCGATGAAGTATTAGCAGATTTACAAAAACGAGTGTGCTTATATATTCCATAAGCAGTGAGCCTCAAATATTAAGCTTTATCACTGGACAATCATCCTATTTTTAAATACCATTTCATTTACTACAATGAGAGCATGAAAAATAATAAAAGCACGGAAAATCTCCCGTGCTTTTCTAAACGTATATATTATTCCTGAAGGTTTCGTTTATCTCGTTTCTTACCCTAACTGACGTTTAAATGCTTTACTAGCAAAGAAGTAAGCAATAACCATGATTCCGACGCACCAAGCGAGGGCAATCCAAATATCGTTTCCAACAGTTCCTTCATATAATAGAGCACGAATCGCATTCACAATTGAAGTCACAGGCTGGTTCTCAGCGAACGCGCGAACAATTTTTGGCATCGTTTCGGTAGGGACAAAGGCCGAACTAATAAATGGAAGAAAAACTAGCGGGTACGAGTAAGCAGTCGCCCCTTCCATAGACTTCGCTTTCAATCCTGGAATGATAGCTAGCCATGTTAGCGCCAACGTAAACATCCCTAGTATCCCAGCTACTGCAAGCCAATCTAGAATATTAGCGCTGGAACGAAAGCCCATTAAGAGTGCAACAAGAATAACCACCACGATAGTAAGTACATTAGCAACAAGAGAGGTTAAAACGTGGGCCCACAATATAGATGAGCGCTTAATAGGCATCGTAATGAAACGTGCCATCAGCCCACTCTTTACATCCGTAAATAGTCGCACGGAAGTGTAAGCTACACCGGATGCGATAGCCATTAGCAAAATTCCCGGCAATAAATAATTGACGTAATTTTCCGTTCCTGTTTTTATTGCGCCGCCAAACACGTAGACAAATAATAGCATCATCATAATCGGTGTAATCGCTACCGTAATAATTGTATCCGGACTGCGCATAATGTTACGCATTAAACGACCTAGTAATACACCAGTTTTACTTTTCATTTACATCTCCTCCTTTTTACCGATAATCGCAAGGAAGATTTCTTCCAATGTCGGTTGCTTTTCGATATACTCCACTTTTGCCGGTGGGAACATCTCTTTTAGTTCAGCAAGAGTACCTGTCGTAATAATTTTTCCGCCATGCAAAATAGCGATACGGTCTGCCAGTTGTTCTGCTTCCTCCAAGTACTGAGTCGTAAGCAAAATAGTTGTACCGCTACTGGCAAGTTCCTTAACTGTATCCCACACTTCGATTCGCGCTTCAGGATCAAGTCCAGTCGTTGGTTCGTCAAGAAAAATAATTGCTGGCGCTCCAATCAAACTCATCGCGATATCAAGCCGGCGCTTCATTCCGCCTGAATACTGATCTGCCCTTTGGTTTGCCGCATCAGTCAGGCTAAATCTTGCAAGTAGATTGTCAGCAACTTGAGCGGGATTGGAAACACCACGTAACTTGGCGATCATTATCAAGTTTTCCCTCCCAGTAAGCATACCGTCTAAAGCTGCGAACTGCCCTGTCAAACTGATACTTTGACGAACATGATCTGGTTGACGCTGTACATCAAATCCGCAAATGCTTACTTCACCGCCATCTTGCTTCATTAGCGTCGAAAGGATGTTGACCGTTGTTGTCTTTCCCGCTCCATTTGAGCCTAGCAGCGCGAAAATTTCTCCACGCTGCACCTCAAAATCTACCCCTTTTAAAACTTCCTTGTCTTTAAAGGATTTTTTCAAGCCTTTTATAGAAATCGCTGCATTACTCATACTTTTTTCCTCCCTATAAAGTGAAACTTTAATCAGTGGGGGTTTTGTTCATCCCCCACTGATTATTAGTTGAATCAATCGGGCTTTTACGGGCAATTGATCCCCGACCTAACTTCTTTGCTTACGCTGAATTTTGAGGTGGGGGTCTTACTGCCCGTTAATGCGGGATAAAAATGTTTTGCGAAGATAATTTATTTACCTCTACCTATTTAGTATCACTGATATTCTGTATTACTTAGTACTGAGTTAAAAATATAACTGAATAGCTATGGTGGCAATTCATATGTGTAACCAGCTAATCAGTCGGTATTACTTATTCCATTTATTTTTTTCTCAATTTTGTCATAATACTTTCATTCAAATCTTCACGATACTTGGAGACGTAAGTTTTAGCGTTTGCCACTAGTTCGTCAGCAAAGGATGCCACGTCATCCCCAGTAATGTCAAGCACTTGTCTTCCTTCCGCTGCACCCGCTTCGAACAAATCGATTAATTCATACTGTATGTGTAACATATCCATCCCGTTACCCGCTGAGAAATTCCACATGTAGTTTTGAATTTTCTTAAATACAAATTGGTAGTCCTCTGGCAGAGCCTCAACTCGTGCCATCATCATTTTGTACTCTTTTTTATCACCAATTAACTTTTTAAACATTTCTAACATCTTATTTTCCTCCTTTTTTATAAAACCGAGCAAGAAATTCCCAAAGTATCGGCCGGAACATTTTATCTTATGAACCTATTTTGACTTCAAGACGTTAATTTTTGACGATACAAAATCCCATTTTTTCCAAAACAATTCAAGCTCCTGGCGGCCTTCTTCATTTAATGAATAAAACTTACGAGGCGGTCCCATATCTGATGGTTTCTTTTCAATATTCACAAGCTTTTTCTTCTCTAATCGTACGAGGATGGTATACACCGTACCTTCCACAACTTCGGTAAACCCAAGATCATTCAGGTGGCGGGTAATCTCATAGCCATACGTTTCACGGCGACTAATGATTTCCAGTACACACCCTTCCAGTGAACCTTTCAGCATTTCAGTTAAATTTTCCATGTCCTGATCCTCCTTTACCCCCTATTCTGTCTGACTTATATTCAGTATTACAGAGTACTAAGGCGAATTTTTTACTGAGTAGTTTTTTTGAATTCATACTATTCAGTATCACTTATTACATCTACATTGTATGACTAAGTAGTGATAGATGTCAACTGATTTTCAAATTTTTTCTAAAATCCGCTATTACCTATTGTCTACTGCAAATATTTTGAGAAACAACACTACTCAGTATTGCTTATCACAAGTACATTGTATGACTAAGTAGCGATGAATGTCAACTCGATTTTTATATTTTTTCTAAAATCAACTATTACCTATTCGATACAGCCTATTTTCTTTTTTTATTTTGCCCCATACCTATCCCACTAAGAAAAGAAAATACCCCAAAACAAAAATTCTACATTTTTATTTTGGGGCGCTATACTATACCAAAGTTAATGAATATGGCTAGCTCTTCTTATTAATAAGACAGATCATTTTTTATTACGATAACATCATAGCCATATCTTCTGCTGCATTTGTAATCAGTTTTAAACCGAATGTTTCTTGTAATACATCAAGTACGCCAGGTGAAATAAATTCAGGAGCCTTTGGACCGATGCGAATATCTTGAATTCCAAGACTAAATAGCCCGAGCAAAATGGCAACTGCTTTTTGTTCAAACCATGATAGGACAATACTTACTGGCAATTCGTTCACTTCACATTGAAAAGCATCTGCTAAAGCAGCCGCTATTTTCACTGTAGAAATGGAGTTGTTACATTGTCCTAAGTCAATGTAACGCGGAATTTCCGTGCCAGGTACAACACCGTAATCCACATCATTAAAGCGGAATTTCCCACAAGAAGTTGTTAAAATAACCGTTTCTGGCGGAAGTGACGTTGCTAATTCACGATAATATTCTCCGCCTTTTCCCGGTGCATCACAACCGGCGATAACAAAGAAACGCTTTATTTTCCCTTCTTTTACTGCATCAATAATTTCTGGAGCTAATGATAATACTGTATTATGATGAAACCCTGTAACTAACTGTTCATCCGACTCCATATGTACTTCTGGAAGTTCTAGCGTTTTTTGAATTAATGGTGTAAAATCATCATTTTCAATTTTTTGTATACCCTCTAAACCTGCAATGTCATATGAAAAGAATCGATCAGAGTACGAGCCTTTAATTGGCATAACACAGTTCGTTGTAGCTAATATGGCACCAGTAAATTTTTCAAAAAGGCGTCTTTGATCATACCATGCCTTACCGATGTTTCCTTTTAAATGTTTATATTTTTTCAGCTGCGGGTATCCGTGTGCTGGTAGCATTTCAGAATGCGTATAAATATTAATGTCTTTTCCTTCTGTTTGCTTTAATAGTTCTTCTAATGCAAATAAATTATGACCCGTAACTACAATTGCTTTACCTTCTACACGATTTTGTGTAATTTGTACAGGCTCTGGCACACCAAAATGATTCGTATGTGCCTCATCCAATAACTCCATCACCCGTAAAGCTGATTTCCCAACTTTCATAGCCATATCAATATGCTCTTGTTCGTTAAAATTAGAATTTGTTAATGTCATATATAAAGCTTCTTGTGTTGTAGCATCTACAAATGCATCCGTATACCCTAGCTGAGCAGCATGAGTACGATAAGCCGCAATTCCTTTTAGCCCAAACACAATCGTGTCTTGTAAACTAGCAATCGTTTCATTCTTTCCACAAACACCCATTACTTTACATCCGCCTGTTGGCGTTTGTTCACATTGATAACAAAACATATCATCCCACCCTCTCCCAATCATTCATTACACCTTAAGCATAATACCCATTGAAAAAAAGTGATGTGATATCAATCACAATAATATATAAAGATTTGTGACAGTTCATATTGTTGACATAATATTTTTATTGACACTAAAAAATATACATTAGTGTGTCCACATCTTTCGATACTTTTAAATAGCTAAATAATTAATTTGGAGAAATATATACAACGAAAAAAATTTTTGAATCCCTTGTACAAATAGTTGCAATTCATCACATATGAAAATAGATATAAAAATACGCTCTTCTTTCTATCATTCAATAGAAAGAAGAGCGTATTTTTAATTTTAAGGAACTGTCATTTTTTATTAAAGTCTTTATTGTAAACCTTTTTATTTACAATACATTTACACTATCTTAACATTATTTACATTATTTATATGATATATTTAAATAGAACCTACTTAAGAAATTTCATGTATATTGTATCTTTGTGATCTCTTATCTGATTGATAAAAAGATCATGTTATATTTTTATAGCAGGGGTGAATTAGGATGACTGAAACTTTAAAAACACTTATAATGCTTGATGCTACTTACGTTGTTATTGCAATTATGACGGTACTAGTATTTGTATACTTGGAATTAAAATCTCAGTAATATATGCTGGCATAATCGACAAATTCAGCATTTAAATATAGTTAGAAGAAAGAGAGGAGAAAATTATTTCTCCTCTCTTTCTTCTAACAATGTCTTATTTTAGTAAATCCAATGTATGTAAAAGTAACCCTTTGTCCCCTACATCACCATGACCAGGTACGACAGAATTCATATTTTTATATCGTTTCAATACATTTCCAATCGATACAGACCATTCATTTACGTACGCATCCGCCACATTTCCTAAATCTTTTGCTTCCGCAGATTTTACTAAACAGCCTCCAGCTAAAATTTGATATTGTGGCAACCAAACAACAATATTATCTTCTGTATGTCCTTTCCCTGGATAGAACGTTTCTACTTTTGTATTGCCAAACTTCAAACTCGTAATTGTTTGTAAATCTCCAAGTGGCTCTTCATATCCACTTTTCTTTGCTAGTTCCGCAGTTAATGCTGTACTATGTGCTTTAATGCCTCTTTCTTTCAACGTTGTTATTCCGCCAATTCGATCAGCGTGCGCATGTGTAATAATGACATCCGTTACCCGCTTCTTAAATTTCTTTTCTACCATCTCGATCAATTCCTTCGTTAATTTGTCATCCCAAGAAGAATCAACAAGTACTAATCCTTTAGAAGTAGTAAGAACTAGACCGTTCGAAGGAACCGCTTCTCCATTAAAATAACCTAACTCCGTATGAACCCATACATTTTTGTTTAACTGAGATATTGAAATAGTTCCCGTCTCATTTTTTATTACTTTTTGCTCTAGCTTTTGTTCTGCTTTCACAGAAGAAATTGTACTAATAAATTGAGTTATTCCTAGTAAACTAACACATACCCCTAATTTTAATAATGTATTCTTTTTCATTTTCTCCATCCTTCCTTTCAAACTAAATAGTTATTACCTATATTAGACAATTCATCTCCAATCTTTGTTCCATCATGTCTTACATATTTTTTTAGAAATAATAAAAAAGCGTACAAAATGTTGTACGCTTTAAAACTTAACCTTTCACTCCATAATTCTCAAACTCTTCCTCATTCCCATAAAATACATTCAAATCAATATACTTTTCTTTTCCATTATAACCGCTTAATTTCCCACGATTCGTGTATTGCCAAAACGTCCATTTTCTCTCATCAGATAAACTTGTTTTTGTAAGAACACTACGAATCCATATATCACATTTGGGATACCCATCCTTTATATACAAATCATATGCCTCTTGAGTTGCATACAATATTACTTTCTTACCGTAATGTTTTTCTAGCATTTCAATCATGACCGACAACTCTTTCGCAACATCTTCACGCTTAGGCGGATTATCTTTTTTGTTAGCGTAAAACTCAACATCAATTACGGGTGGCAGTGCTTGTTTATATTTTGGAACAGTTCGTATAAATTGCTCTGCTTGTGTTTCACCCTTACTATCGAAACTAAAAAAATGATACGCTCCGATGCGCATATCTGTCTTATTCGCATTCGTCCAATTTTTCGAAAAGTACTCATCCACAAACGAGCTTCCTTCAGTCGCCTTTATAAACGCAAACTTCATATTTTGCTTTTCCAACTCTCTCCAATCTATATCCCCTTGATACGATGCGACATCTACACCTTTTATTTCATACTTATCAGCACTTATTTGATTCGGAATGAATATGCCTTGAAAAACTAAGTAAACGACAACACTTATTACACTAATTAAAGTAAAGATTCCTCCTATAAAAAGATTCTTTTTCATTCATATCACCCATCTTTACAAATTAAAATTCTACTTACCATTCACGCTTTTTATTAATTTTCATTTTTTCTTCAAACGCCTTCTCTAAATCAACATTTAATTTATTTGCTAAATCACATACATTCCAAATTACATCAAACATTTCTAAACCGATCTCTCTTTTCGCATCTTGTATTGTATCACGCTTTAATATGACTTCCGCTAATTCACCTAATTCCGCCATCGTATATATGGTGCGCTCTTCAATTGTTGTATCTTGAAATCTTTTTTCTTTACTGAAATTTGATACATACCTCTGAAACTCCACAATATTCATACTTAATCTCCCCTCATTACCAATACTCCATTTTTCTATTACACTTAAAACCAAAATTATATTTTGTTAAATTATAACATTCGGACTATAATTTATTTATAGCCCATTAACGGAGGTGTTTGCAATGACTCTCTTCGCTTCCCCATCATTATTCATAGTGGCAATCCTTTCATTTGCACTAGCTTATTTCATTGGAGTAAAACAATACACTTGGCTCTTATCAGGATTCAACGAACGCCGCGTGCCTGATAAAGTGAAGTTATCAAAAATAGTTGGTCTTTATAATTTAGTTGCTGGTGTCATTGCCACAATCGGTAGTGTCTTCACTACTCCTAATGTCACGATCGTTATTCCTATCATTATAATTGGACACTTTATTATCGCCGCTTATGTAAATACACGCATGGTGCAGTGAAAAAAGATCACCCAAATGGATGATCTTTTTTATAATTTATCAACATATTGCTTCGCTTCTAGTAAGGAAAAACCAAAAGCTTCTCTTACTCTCTTAACTGCTGTAATTTTTTTGCCTTCTTCTACAAGCTGGCGTAGTTCTTTATTAATTTCAGGTTCTCTTTCTATAATTCCCATTTCTTTCGTAATTAATTGTAATCTATCTTCAATTCTCTTTAAACGCGCATCATTTTTCTTTTCAATTGTAGTTAATTTTTCAGCGATATAAATGAAACCAAAGGCTACTATCGGTATAACCATCCAGAATTCCATGAATGTTCCCCCTTACTAACTTTCATTTGTTTTATTTCACTAAATTATGTAAATTTTACCATATCAAACATTTAATGTATAATACTACTATATCAAACTGTTAATAAAACCTATTATTTTAGGGGGACACTTTATGAAAAGATTTTTAAATACGTTACTTCAATTTGTAGTTCTTTCAATCGTGCTACATTTATTATTTGATATAGTTGGTTGGCTTGTTTTCAATGCACCAATTAAAAACAAACAAATCATTATTTTTTTAATAACAATCTCATGGGTTATGTACATGTACCGAGACAAATTTTTTCAAAAGTTCACTTCAAACTAACTAAAAAGAAAACACTTCATTGGTGAATGACGAAGTGTTTTCTTTTTTTACTACTGTATAATAAAAATAATATTCTGTCTTTAAAGAAAGGAGTCACCATGAACTTAAAAAGTAGCAATATATACGAAAAAATGAATCAATATTCCGTTGCAGGTTTAAGCCTCGCTGTTATACGTAATGGCAAACTAGATGAAGCGACTGCCTTTGGAACACTTGAAGCTGGAACAACTAGAGCTGTTACTACAAATTCTCTCTTTAATTCTTGCTCTATCAGCAAATTCATCACTACAATGCTCGTACTAACATTATCAGAGCAAGGTATCGTATATTTAGATGAAGACGTAAATGATAAACTCACATCTTGGAACATTCCTACCAATCTATTTACTTCACAAAAAAGCATCACTTCGAGAAACTTATTAAGCCATCAATCTGGACTCATTGATCCACCTAATAGTTTTGAACATTATACACCTGCAAAAGGATTACCTAATATGTCTGAGCTCCTTTCCGGTAAAACACTATATTGCCCCGTACCTATAGAAGTAGCTTATAAACCAGAAAGTGAATTTCATTACTCGGACGCAAACTTTTGTATAATCGAGCTACTACTAGAAGATATTACAGGAAAATCATTTAATCAGTTATTAGAAGAACATATCTTCCAGCCACTACAAATGAAAAATAGTACACTCTTCTCTCCAAAAGACATAGATAAAACTGATGTTTTTGCTTGCGGCCATAATAAAGATGGAACTGTAGCAAATGAGAGATTTCCATTTTATCCATTCGCAGCTGCTTCAGGCATTTGGACAACACCAACTGACTTATCAGCTTTAGTTATTGAAATCATTCATTCCTTACAAGGAAAGGGCAAACTAAAACTTTCTCAAAAATTAGTAATAGACATGATTTCTCCTCAAGGTTGCTCAAAATGGACTGGATTAGGTGTTTTTCTAGATGATTCTAATGGAAAATTACAGGTTTATTCACTCGGATGGGGCGTTGGATTTCAATGTATGATGGTTTGTTATCCATACTGCGGGAATGGTGCTGTTATTATGACTAATTCCGATTTAGGTGTTCATCAAATGGAAGGGATCATTGGTGAGGTTGTAAAAACGTTATCCTTATAATGAAAATAAAGAAGCTGTTCCTTCCAGCTTCTTTATCTATATAACATTTTTCGCAACAATTTTTATATGTTCTGGTGCGATAATCTCCGTTATACTTTCTTGGAAATCTTCCCGCAACATTTCTTCCAAATGTTCTAACTGCACTTCAACATGTGTGCATTCTAAATTATGTATATTTAACAGTGCATAATGATCTTTTTTCTTAATTACTAAATATTGATTTTCCTCTGTCACAAGTACAGAACCTAATCGGACTCCTAGTAAGCGTTGATCATCAAACTTCATAATTACTTCTCCTTCCCTCATATAAACAAAACTACAATGAAAATAATTACATTTATGGAAAAACACGCTTATTTAGACTATATCATAATTTACTAAAATAGAAATATCTTTTTCTGTTTTAATAAAAATCCCTATTTTTTCATATATTTCGATACAAAAAACTTTCTCAACATTAAATTTGAATTTTCAGTTTTTAATTCTATGAAAATCTATTATAATAAAGTTAATAAATGTTTGACCTCTCCTAATTCATGTACATATGGATGATCAGTAGTTGCTGCTACTGATCTATTTTTTTGATTTCAGAAAGTACATACGCTGCATCCTTTCCTACACCACAAATAAGTGCGGACCCCCTTTGAGATTGCCATGGTAAACCGATATAATACAATCCTTTTACTGGACTGATTCCCTTTATATGATTAGGAAATCCTTTCTCATTCACTGCCTGTTCAATTTCAATCCAATTATAATTTTGTACAAAACCAGTTGACCATATAACGCTTTCTGCACTATAAGTATCACCATTCTGAAACATAATGTTATTTCCTGATGCACTTACTACTTTTTCTTGCAGTTTGATTGCTCCATTACGAATAAGTTTCTTACCTTCAAAACCGAAAATAGGGTCCTTTCTCTTCTGAAACCATCTTCCCCTCTTTGTATTTATTTCAGCGTACAATAAACCCACTTTTTCTAGCAGATTAAAAATACTTTTTCCAAAAAGTTGTAACGGTAAAAACGTTATAGGATGACTAATAGATACCGTAACTTCATGCGTTTTTGCAAGTTCTACTGCTATTTGCATTCCTGAATTTCCGCCACCTACTACAAGTGCCTTCCCCTGTGGAATTTGCGATGATGATCTATATTGTGATGAATGTATTTGAAAAATATGTGATGATAGATTTGCTGAAACTGAGGGAATAAATGGTTGCTGAAAACCACCTGATGCAATAATAACTTTTTTCGTTTGTAAAATTTCTGTAGGAGTATGTAATTCAAATATTTCTTTTTCTTTCTTTATTTTTAGAACTTCCGTTTGTAATTGTACCGGTAATTGAAAATGTCTTGCATATTCTTCTAAATAAGTTGCAATTTCATCTTTACATGGAAATTCATTTTTTTCACCTATTAACGTCATGCCCGGCAAGCTGCTGTAAGACCTTGAGGTAAAAAGCTGCAAAGAATCATATCGATTTCTCCATGAATCACCAACTCGTTTTCCTGCCTCAAGTAATAAAAAATTATACCCTTCTTGCTTCAAGTAATATCCCATTGTTAATCCAGCTTGACCCGCCCCAATAATAATTAGATCTTTCATTCTAATCCCTCCTCTCCTTAAACATATGAATACTTGTTCATATATTCATACGTTTCCATAATCATAACATTTTCTTTTTATATGATTCAATATCTACTCAAAATAAAAAAGAGCAGTTCACTGCTCTATGAACTACTCTTCATTCCATTTCTACAATTTTTCCTCGTACAGTGTAATTCTATTTGAAAACGGATCAATTACAGTTAATTCAATTGTACCCCAAGGTGTTTTTTCTATATTCGGCTTCGAATAGGCATATTCTTTACTTAATAATACAGAATGATAATCCTTTACATCATCTATTTTGATCCGAATCGCACCACCTGGTGAGGCATCACCATGATGTTCTGATAAATGTATCACAGCATCCTGTAACGAAATTTGCAAATATAATGGCCTATTTTCCTCATACCGATGTTCCCAATCCAGTTTAAATCCTAAAAAACCTAAGTAAAATAGTTTTGCTTTTTCAATATCAAAAATTCTAAATATAGGTGTTATCATTTATACTCTCCTCCTATTTATAAACATCTGCTTCCAATTCTCTCAAAACATCCACGTTTACTACTTCATAGCATCCATCGTTCTTCTTTATTATCTCTTTATCACAAAAAATATTTAATGTTCGCAACAAATGCCGATAGCTCGTTCCTAACAATTCCGCTATTTCCGTTAAATTCCCACTAAATACAATTCTATTTTCATGCTGAACTGCTCGTTCCCCTGCTGCTAACATGTAACTCGCAAGTCTATTTTCAAGCGGATACAATAAATTAATTGTACTGTTTTTTGAAAGTCGGTTTAATTTATGTGCTAATGATCCGCAAATACATCTTAAAAATTTCGCATCATGAAATAGCTTATTTCTCACTTTTCCTAAAGGTAACCCCACACAATATGAATCTGCCATCACTTGTACATTTGAAGTAATCCTTTGGGAATGAATTAACTCCACATCTCCAAGTAACTGCAAACTATCATAAAAACACAGTAATACGGATTTCCCGTTACTTAATGTGTTAAACGCTTTCGCTTTTCCTTCAACAAAGAAATATAAATAATCTATCTCTTCATTTTCTCTACAAATAAACTCATTCTTTTTAAAAAATATAAGTTCCATATATGGCTTCATATCATGACTAAAAAATGAATCAATATTATTTTTCTTCATATACTCTGCTAATTTAATAGAATTACATACTTTCTTCATAGTTCCCCACCTTTACAACTCATCCCCATTGTAATCAAAATTTTCTTCTTCCACTATGACATATGTCATAACAATACACAATTTCAGCATGATACAGTCATTACAAATATGAAATACAAAGGGGATATTACATTGTATAACTTTCTTTCTGTCTTTATTGGTGTGCTCATCGCCGTTATGCTTCCACTGAATGGGATTTTATCTGAGTTAATTGGCAAGTACACAGCAAGCGTTGTCATTCACCTTGTCGGTTTAATTGCAGTTATCTTCATTTTAATCATAAACAAAAATAAAATTCGTTTCGATAAAAGTATTCCACTTTTTTTATATAGTGCTGGAGCGATTGGAGTATTCACTGTTCTTTTTAACAATATAAGTTTCTCCGTCCTTGGTGCTTCTATTACGATCGCATTAAGTTTACTCGGTCAATCTATTGCTTCCATCGTTATTGACCATTTCGGCTTATTAGGAATGAAAGTTGCAAAGTTTGAAAAGAAAAAACTAATTGGATTATGTTTCATCTCTTCTGGAATTATAATCATGACAATTTATTAATGGGGGCAAGAAAATGTTATATATTACGATCGCTATTTTAGCTGGTGTTTCTATCGTTGTTGCTAGAATTATTAACGCGAATTTAGCAAAGGAAATTGGCAATTGGGAAGGGACCTTTTTCAATTATATTACTGGATTATTTTTCTCCGCTCTATTTTTAATTTTCAGTTCAGATTCATTTTATATTCCAATTCATACGTTGCAATCCATTCCTATCGCTGTATACTTAGGCGGATTAGTTGGCGTTATCGTTATTTCATTATCCAACTATATTACTCCTAAAATATCAGCCTTTTATTTAACATTACTCATCTTTATCGGACAATTATTTGCGGGGACTATTATTGATTTCTTCCTGACAAATGAACTCTCAATCGGTAAAGTTATCGGTGGCATTTTCGTATTAATTGGGCTCACTTACAATTTACTCATAGATCGCCCGATAAAAACTGTGAAGCATAACCAAGTTCAACTATAATACTTTACGCTTACCTATCATATATTAATAGAAAAGCTCTTCACACGAAATAATAGAGAGGAGAAAACCCTATTAAAAAAATTATTTTATTGCTAGGTAGCGTATTAATTATTTGTGGAATTGTATGGTTTATAAACTCGGGGAAATCTATTCAAGATCTCTATACTGCAAATAAACCGAAAAAGAAAGCTACTATCATTTCAACTCAAAGGGACCCAAATGAGCCCCCTGTCTTTTTAGGAAAACAGGAAATAAAAGATATACATGTCGAGTCAATTAAAACAAAAAAGGATATCTTTCTTACAAAAACAGATGAAGTAAAAACGTTTATTAACAGTATGGATACCGCCAAAAAAGGAAAATTAACATTAGATGAAGAAGGATCAGATTTAATAGATTGTGATATGTGGATTACTTTCGAAGATGGAACTTATAAAAAATATTTCATATGGGTAGTTGACCATCATAGTAACGAAGTGATGATTGCTCGGCAAGATACTCCTGATGATGTAAACCTTACGTACTATCAATTAAATGAAGGTAGTTCAAAAAAGGTTTATAACTTATTTAAAAAAATTATTTAAACAAAAAAGTCATGAGCACGTAAGCTCATGACTTTTTGCACTATATATATTCCGGGAACACTTTACAGCTCTTTTCCTGTTCTATATCATGTCCAAAGAAAACAATTGGATTCTCTTTCCTAACAATTTCTTTTAAACGCTTAATTGAAGATAAAGCTAATTCCGAATCAACCCCCGCGAACGGCACTTCATCTTCAAAATTCTCTTTCGTATACGATGCATCAATCGTTAATAACACTGGGCCAGAGTTTTCCGTCTCAATGAATAGTGACTGATGTCCTGGAGTATGTCCTGGCGTATACAATAATTGAACACCTGGTACGACTTCATAATCCCCTTCAATGATTTTGTAGTTTAAATTCGGCAATATACATTCTTTCAAATATTCTTCACTATGTTGTGCCGTCTCATATTCAGCACGTTGCACAAGAATCGGTGTATTTGTAAAAGCACCATTTCCCCCTGCATGATCAAAATGCAAGTGAGAACTAATAATATAAAGAAGGTCTTCCGGCTCATAACCAACGCGTTTTAAAATATTCACGATCCTATCTTCTTCAGTCATTTTCGGTAAAATCTGCCCTTCAACAAATGTACCGTCAAATAAATTTTCATTATTAACCGCACTTTCTGGCATACCTGTATCTACTAAAATTGGCCCTTCTTCTGTCTCCAATAAATAACACCATACTGGTAAGTTTAATAAATTCCCCGGTGTGAGCGTACTATTAACAGAAGAATGATCTAACATACAACGACCAGCTGGCACGAAATAAAGCTTCTTTACCGTCATTATGTATCCACCTTTACATTTCGTTTTGAATAAAACAATACAGTAAAAAATTCTACTTTTTAGAAATAAACTCCTTCTACTCTTTCATTCCAGCATACAAAAAAATGTACTTTTTACATAACAGCATTTCACCATCTATAATAAAGGAGTAAATGATTCTTACTTTAATGGAGGGACTACAAATGAAAGCAATTGGTTTACATGAATACTTACCTATTGAAGAAGAAAACAGTTTAATTGATATTGAAGTTGAAAGACCTGTTGCCGTAGGAAGAGATATACTTGTTAAAATTAACGCGATTTCCGTTAATCCAGTTGATGCAAAAGTTCGCTCTCCGAAAGATAAAAAAGAAGATGTAGCGAAAATACTTGGCTGGGATGCTAGTGGTGTTGTCGTACAAACTGGCGAAGGTTGTACGTTATTTAAAGAAGGCGATGAAGTGTTTTACGCTGGAAGTATTACGAGACAAGGTACATATAGTGAATACCACCTAGTCGATGAAAGAATCGTTGGTAAAAAACCTAAAACTTTAAGTGATACTGAATCTGCCGCAATTCCTTTAACAGCTATTACGGCGTGGGAAGGTTTATTCGAGCGTTTAGGCATTAATTACGCTAAGAAAAGCGAAAATACATTTAAAAACATTTTAATTATCGGCGGAGCTGGTGGTGTCGGTTCAATCGCAATTCAGCTTGCGAAATGGGCTGGATTAAATGTAATCGCAACTGCGTCTCGCGATGAAACGATAGAATGGGTGAAAACCTTTGGAGCTGACCATACAATTAACCATCATAAACCTTTAAAAGAGCAACTACAAAGCCTTGGATTCAACGATGTAGATTATATTTTCTGCTTAAATAATACAGATCAGCATTGGCATGGTATAGGTGAAGTAATTAAACCACAAGGTAAAATTTGCTCTATCGTAGAAAATGAACATCCTCTTGAAATGGGCATTCTAAAAAGTAAAAGTGCGACCTTTGTTTGGGAGTTTATGTTCACAAAGCCGATGTATGAAACTGGTGATATGATTACGCAGCATGAACTATTAAATAAAGTGAGCGAATTATTAGATGAAGGTATTTTAAAGACCACTTTAAATGAAACATTAGCACCAATTAACGCTGAAAACTTAAAGAAAGCACATGCATTACTTGAGAGTGGACGTACAATTGGGAAGATTGTATTAGAGAAGTTTTAATAAAAAAGTCCGATTTCTAAAGAAGAAATCGGACTTTTTTTACCTTTATTTACTTGAAATCTCTTGATCATTTTGAGTATCTAATGGCGCTCGCTTCCCTATTCCGAAAGCATAGAAACTAATTGTAACGATAGCTAAGAAAACAATACCTACAACTAGTGAGATACGAGTATCATCGTTAAACCACATTCCGATTAATACCATAATTAAAAAGGCAATCGTTAAATAGTTTGTAACAGGAGCAAATGGCATTTTGAACGGATGATCTTTCATCTCTGCCCCTTTTTCTTTTCTAAAACGAATTTGACTAATTAAAATGACGAACCATGGTACCATACCTGGAAGTACACTCGCACTATACACATATACAAATAAGTTTTTTGGCGCAATATAACTTAAAACTACACCAACCGCTAAACCAATTATTACACCAACTGTACCAAATAATGGAACACCGTTACTAGAAATTTTCGTAAAGTATTTCGGTGCTTGTCCATTTACACCTAACGTATACAGCATACGTCCAGCACTATAAATACCACTATTACAGCCAGACATCGCCGCTGTAATAACAACGAAGTTAATAAGTCCAGCTGCTGCCGTAATACCAACCTTCGCAAAAGTTGCCACGAACGGACTACCAATTGTACTTAATTGATCCCACGGATACACAGTTACAATAACGAAAATAGCACCAATATAGAATATTAAAATACGCCAAATTGTACTTTGAATCGCTCTTGTAAGTGTCTTCTTCGGATCTTTCGCTTCACCAGCAGTGATCCCAATTAATTCCACACCTTGATATGCTCCAACTACAAGTGATAATGCAAAGAAGAATCCTGAAAAACCACCTGTAAAGAAACCGCCATTTGACCAAAGATTAGATATGCCAATCGCTTCTCCGCCGTTACCAATTCCGAAGAAAATAAGGCCAAATCCAGCAATAATCATTAATAAAATCGTAACGATTTTAATCATCGCAAACCAAAATTCAAATTCACCAAATGACTTAACAGAAATTAAGTTAGCTGCACCAAGAATAACCATTGCAATCACACCTGGTATCCAAGCCGGTAGACCTGGGAACCAATATTGCATATACGCTCCAACTGCGATAATCTCTGACATCCCAACGATAACCCACTGGAACCAGTTACTCCACGCTGTCATATAACCAGCTAACGGGTGAATATACTTATGACCGAACGTCGCAAATGAACCTGTACTTGGCTCCATATACAACATTTCTCCCATGGCACGCATGATGAAGAAGATAAAAATACCTGCAATTGCATAGGCAAGCATTACTGACGGACCTGTCCACTTAATCGTGCTAGCTGAACCCATAAACAAACCAACACCAATTGTTCCGCCTAAAGCAATCATTTGAATATGACGTGCTTCTAAACCTCTTTTCAATTCTTTGTTTGCCACTTCACTTCCCCCTCTTAGATGATTCATAGCCGCATTTTAAAATAAGATGCTTTCCCCTAATTCCTTTTGGCCTGAAAATGATGAAGCAAACGTCATTTTACACTAGCTTTAAAGCTATCCTAAAATCGTTTTTTGCCTCTTACAAAATTCTCAAAACCTTTCATCTTCCAATATTCTATAAATCTTAAAATTACTTATTTTATATTAATTCATTTATCTGAAAAATTCAATTATTTTTTCAATAAATTAATATGCATAATTATGTTTAATTTTTAACTGAATTAGCAATAAAATACATCTATTCAAAATGGTTCCGATATGAATATTATTACAATATAAATAACCGAGGAGAGCATATCTTCCTCGGTTTCACATCTCATGTACTTCAATCTTTATAGTTGATAACGTATTTTAAAAGAATTTCATTCCTATTGCTACTACCATTTTCAAAATTTATTTTCATACTTTTTAAACACTCTATTAACATCTCAAACAAGAATACAATATATTAGTAAAGTTACATACCATATACACCCTTAGCAAGGACCTCCTTATCAAAGCGAACAAATTTACTCTGTACTTCCATTCCAGCTACTTCATATACGCGAGGTGCGCCTGTAATATTTTCAGAATCTACATTCAGTTGAACTTTTAAAATCCCTTCTTCGTACAATTGACTAAATGCATGGTGTAATAGTGATAATCCTAACCCTTGTTTCCGCTTAGAACATCTTACACCTAGGTGCGTAATTTCAGCTTTATTATCAGTACCCTTTTTACTAAATATAAAACCAACTACCTCATCCCCAGCCATTGCTAGTGACCATAATGTAGGATGAAACCCATCTCTTTCAGTACGTTGCAAAAACTCTTCTAACGTAGAAGGTTGCGAATTCCAGTGGTCCGCAAAGGCTTCATTAAAAGCTTGATGTAATCTCCCATCATCCACACCCTGTATGTAATGTCGCACTGTAACCCCATTTGGCCATATTGGTGATGGAACATTCCCCTGCAATTCAATCCCCATCCCCCACCAAATACGAGTTGGAATAAAACCAGCTTCTTCTAACATTTTTTCCTCATAAAAATTATTTGCTTGTGTTACAATCTTGCCATTCAAGCGAGACGAATTACTAACAAGCTCCTTAGCCCGCCCTTCAAGCTTTGACCATATTATTTGTTCAATACCTTGATTCATATAATTAGAATGAATAAGTACAGCAGATGGAAACTGTCTTTCACTCCCTGTCAAAATACCATAAGCAATTATTTCTTCTTCATTCATAACAACGTAAGAACTTTTACTAACATCAATACCTTTCCATGAGTTCGTAATATCCTCTACCGTTGTATCAACTTCACCGTAAATGGCTTGATCATAAATTGTACATAGTTTTAAAATTTGTTGTAAATCTTCTTGTGTAGTTGCTTTAACATTTAGACCGTTCATATTGTACCTTCTTTCTTTTTAATTAATTTAATTTTAACACTATTCTAATAACTTATTAAAAAATAATAAAAAAGAGCCTCATTTTCCAATGAGACTCTTTTCCTAATACATAATTAAACTGCTTTTTCAACTCGTTTACCAACAATAAACACCTTAGTAAACACCAACATGATAGCTACAATAGCTAGAAAATAAAGTGGCATCACCAGTAACGAGCCCGTATGAAGTTGACTCATTCCCCAAATTGTCACCGTCACTATTATATAGTACCCTAAGCTAAACAATGCTCCAGCTGTACCAATGACATCTTGAAAATCTACTAATGCTAAACTTAAACAGTTAGGTAATGCTACCCCAATTCCTAATAGCAATATAAACATCGCTACTAAAAATCCAATCATATATATTATGTTTGGATTTGATCCAACTGAAGTAATAATAGATAAAGCGACTGCTCCACCTGTCATTACAAAACAACCGATATATATAATTTTCTCTGGTTTATAAGTGGTAAGTAACCGCTTTGAAAATTTCGCCCCAATAATAGAAGCGGAAGCAACAACAATTCCTAGAAATCCGTACATACTAGGCGATAACTTAAAGTATTCAATAAAGATAAACGGCGCTTCTGCATAATAGCTAAATAAAACGCCATTCGCTCCTCCAATTAATAGCCCATATGTTACTACTTTCGGATTTGTAATCAACCGTTTTAAAACAGAAAACACATTTATTTTATCCGTTACTGCACCCGTTTTTGTTTCTGGAAGAGAAACAAACGTATACAGCAAAATTCCGATACTCATAACTACTAAACTTAAAAATACTATTTTAAATCCAAACATTTGATCAAGAAAGCCACCAATTAACGGTCCTATTGCTGGTGTAAAAGCAATGACTGCCGAAATTTGAGCAAACATAACGTGACGTTTATGCCCTTCTACACTTTCACGAAGAATCGTTTGTGTCACAACTGATCCTGCACTTGCTCCAAACGCCTGAATAAAACGACTTAACAATAAAAATTCAATGGAACTTGCAATAAAGCATAAGAAGCTCCCCGCGCCATATATGACAATTCCAAGTAACATCGCCGGGCGACGACCAATTATATCGGATAACCATCCAATAAAAAATACACCTAAAGCAAATCCAGCAAAATAAACACTAAGCGTTAACTGCACCTCATTATTACTTACATGTAACGCCTTTGAAATGTCTGGTAAAGACGGTGTATAAATTGTTTCACTAATTTGCGGAAATGCCACAAGAATAATCATTAACCAAAGTGATGGTACTGAGACTTTTTTCATTTTTCATACCCTCCTATAACTTTGAAAATCTCAGAAATAAAAAGACTTTCCTAAGCTACGGAACAGGAGGGGCCATTATAGAAATCCGATCATAAAACAACAAAGAAAACACCTCAATTACGTATGTTAATACTTATAGGAGGGTAATATTAACATTGATTTTTAAATATACTTTTTCAATTATATTACATATTATCTCTACTTTTCTAGTGTTGATGCCTTGATTATTTGTTAGAAGATTATCATTTTTATATTATCTGAAAACTAATTCATTTCAAAAAACAGTAAAAAGAGCTGATTCAAAATATAGTTTAAGTCAGCTTTTTTCTCACTTTTTTAGTACTTTTATGCTGATCTATTTTGTTTTTCTCGTGTTGCAAATTGTTTTTCACTACGATTCCCCATAAATCTAAAACATAAAGATAGGTGCAATCAGAGAAAATTTAACAAAAATAATTTATGAAGCATTTGAAGATAAACTTTTATCTGGAGTAAGACCTTTCCGTTAAATATAGCGTTTATAAAAGGGATTAGCCGTACATAAGACGAGCGCCTAAAATACAATTCTGTTAGAAAATTTTGCGCTATATTCTCTTTTATTTTATTTATGATAGCTGATTAATAACACATTCTAAAAATTTGTCTACCTTTTCTTTTGATGTCTCCGGCGCATGATAACCAATCGTAAATGTAAGTCTTCCATTATAAGTGCTTGCTCCCATTGAAAAGAATGGTGCATACATAATGGGTGATGTCATATACCCGTCCTCAGCTTGAATTTCACCAAACTGAATAGGTTCATCAGCGATCACCCCGAAATTTGTCATTAATGGCAACGCCATCCCCATCTGTACAGCCTGCTCGTATTGCTGATTATACATTTCCTTCACCGTAGATAGCTTCATACCTGCCAGTATCTCCATTCCTGCCGCTGAAGAAAGACCTGGATTTTGGCCCTTTATTTTATCCATTGATTGTTTAACTCGAACAAGAGTCTGATTAAATGATTCACCATCTTCCATTTTAATCACTGGCATTTCCATTCCGGATAAGTTGCAAATAGCACCAGTCGTATAATTAGGCAGATATCGACGTAAATCAATTGTCAAACCAATCATTTTTTCTGCGGTGCGAGGTTCTGCATACACAGTGAAATGTGATAAAGCACGGAAGTATGCAGTCATGATTACATCATTCAAGGTAGCCTGTTGTGCTTTTGTCCATTTGGTTAGACATAGAGTTTGTTCACGGCTCAACCGCCCTACAGACATTTTGGGGGATTTATTTTTGTTGGGTTGAGATGGAAAAGACCATAACGATGCCTGCTGTTCTTGGTTAGGACGATACGCACTTTTTACGTCCGATATTCCAGCATATTTGAATACATGTGATTGATCTCGAAAACTCTCATTTCCCTCACCAAATTCCTTTATAATTTGATCCTTAGATCCTCCTAAGGAAAGGTGCGTATAAATTGCTCCAAGCAAATTAATATATTCCTTGACTCCTGCACCATCTGAACATAGATGAGATAATTTCACAACTAACATATCTGTTGTAGTGCCTCGTAATAATATTGTTTGAACCATAGGCCCCTGAATACGATCACCAGGTTCCTTAATAAAATCTATTGCCATTATTTCAAGTTCTTGATCATTTCCTTCTGCAAAAAAGCAAATAGATGAGTTAGTGCCAGATGAATGTTCCTCCCAGTAAGGAGTATCATTTTCTACAAATCGACTATTCAAAACTGGCTGCAATTGTAATGTTATCCTTACTGATTGTTCAAGTATTTCCTTTGATAGACCTACAGGAAAATAAAGAACCGCATTAATTTGTTGATCTGCAGAATAAAGACCTAATAAATAATTCATTCGATCTTGAGGTGTTACTGAATACTTTCCTTGTTCCATAATTTTGTCCCCCTTTTAAGATTTTTTGTATAACCTTATGCTCCATCTAGTTGTAACTTTTCTAGTCATTTTTCTTCAAGAGCTAATACTGCTTATTTTTCGAATTTTTTCACGAAAGCACCTTTTCCATACTGCTTCCATTCCTTTTGCAGCTTTTTGTAGGTGATATACCCATTATTTTATTGTTATCGATATCCCCCATCTTTTAATAAAATCAAACAAAAACACTTTTAGTCTACTCATATACAAACATATTATAATAATGTTTACTAATTATCAATAAAACAAATAAATCATTTTTTATATCTGTTAATTAAAAACAATAATATAATACGTTTAGGGATTACTTCATAAACAACAAACAAGACGCCACCCAAATCATGGGAACGCCTAGAATAATGCTACAAACTTAATGAAATCTATTTATCCTCACGTCATTTATTTCTTTGCTTCCATACCCCATTCTCTTTACGATAAGTATGCTTTCCATTCATGAATCCAGCTGTATTACCAGGAATGCTATATTTCTTATTTTTAGCCTTCTTCTTCATCCTCTTCTCTTCTTGAATAGCCTGTAAATCCACCTTCCATTGTTTCAACAAATCCTTTTTACGTCGCATCGAATTTGTACCCCTCAGATTCAAATATAAATCTATTAATTATATTATATACATTTTATTATTCCTTCGATAAAAAGAGAGCACCCTCGCCCAGGTGCCAAGAGATACATATATATTGAGATAACTAACACGCTAGAAAAGACTTCAACCGAATCACACGGCAACACCTATTGATAATTGCTATTAATTTAATCATTAACAAATATATCTGGCCCCTTCTTCAACATGTACGAGAAGCCCGAAATAAATACAACACTAAATATAATAATAGAAGACCACATATTAAAATGATACTCTTTACCTGCAACCAAATTATATATGTTATGGACCAAGAAATTAGCACCTATAATAATTCCACCTAACATTGAACTAATTAAAATGCTCATTAAATAAAACTTAAGCTTTTGAAACATTTCCCCTCTACCTCTTTTCTAAAATAAACTTTATTTAGGTTATCCTAGAAAATTATACCATTTAATTTCCAAATGTTATTAAAGCTATATTTTAATTAAGGTTATTTTAAGGAAGGCATCATTTATTCCAATATCTAGTTTGTTCAAATTTTCGTTTAACATGTACCAAATTATGTTTTTCCTTCTAAATAGACCAACAATATATTAAAATACTTTATATATCAAGGAGGTTTATCATGATCAACTTTCATAAAACATTCCCCATCTTAGGATTCTTTTTATTTTTATACAGTTTTATCAGCATCATTTTTTTATTACTATTCCTTAGCGTTTAGTAACAACACGTATAAATATATGTTTAATGTGTAATTTCTATATTAAAAAAGAAAAACAATAGTTTTGGATGCTTTTCTAGTTTTATTTTAAGATACCTCTTTGTAATCTGTAATAATTTGCTGACTCTCATCATCATCATTATCAATTTCTTTTCTTAAGTATTCAAAGGTAATTTCGATTTCTTCCTTACTCTCATAATAAATCCCTTTTGTACTTTTAATTTCTTGGTCTAGTTGTTTTCCTCTGTCTTGAAGCGGGTTTATTTCTGCTCTTACGAAAAGGCTTTTTAGAATTTCAAAAGCCAGAAAAAAAGTTTTGGATTACACTCAAATCTTTAATTCTAATCGGAATAGCCTGAATGTTAATAGGACTTTTTATGTAACCTACATAATCAGTAAATCCCCTGAATAAAACTCCATATTCCGTCAACACTGTAGATGACATTAGATTTTTCTCCTTGCTCCCCCTTGGAGATGAGCAGTTAGCTTTTGCTAACTGCTCCTTTATTTATAACAAAAAGTAAGGTAAAGGTTACTCTTTACCATTTTAATTAAACAACTTACTATCAATCCCCCTTTCTTTAAACCCTTGTTGCTAATGTAGTCATTCTTTTCTTATAAATTAAGCTTGCCACTGTTAAGTAATATTTGGTCATTGAGAAAAAATAAAAAGATGATGAATCGTAATTTTTTTACAAATCATCATCTTTTATTTTCCGTATTTTAACATTCTGTAAATGCATTAGCCCCAAAATAACGTACTTTTATAATTTGCCGATGATGAAGCTCATGACCAGCAATAATGTTTGCTAATGCACGAACCGTGACTTCAGAATTGTTCGCAATTCCCCTTTGCAACCAGGCATCTTTATCTAAACTTTTAAGTAAATGCACAGTAGATTGGCGAACAACTGTTAAATTCGTAAGAAGATTTTGCATAGATTGCTTATCAAAAGCTGCTCTAAGAACATACATATCGTCAGTATAGCCAGGAAGTTCTGCTGTCTCACCTCTTGCTATGGACAGCAAACGATATGCCATAATACGTTCAGTATCTGCAATATGACCGATTACTTCTTTTATACTCCATTTATTAGGGGCATATCGAAAATGTCCTTCACTATCAGAAATATCCTTCAATAAAAGATTCGTTTCCTTCATTTGTTGCTCTAGAATATGTATGATATCTCCATCTGGTACTAATTTTATGTACGTTGAGTAGTATGGATTATATTCATTTGTTCCTAGTCTCTTTTGCATACTTATCCTCCTCAGTATTTCATTTACACCCTACCTCAAAATGTTATCACATTAATCTAATTATTTAAATTACAAAACAAACGGTCTCCATATATGTTCATCAACTTAAGGTAAGCGGTTTGATTCTATTACAAAGTTTTCTACATGAGGCTACAATCTAGAACATTTTTCAATAGATCCATATTGTTCTAGTAGTAATTAAAAATTTTAAAACTAAAAAAGGACTCTATTTATGTAGGTCTATTTTTCAGTATTTATAATTGATTTGTATCTAAAAATAAACATTTTATACGTATACATGCATAGTATGTTTTATCTAACTGCTATATGCTTTGTGCCAAGTATAATGTGAAGGACCTAAATACTCTTTTCGTTGACAAATAATGCTCGGTTCTTATAGTATCCATTCCTAATTGGATTCAGTTTATAAAACTCGTTTAGCACATTGTTTCAGTTTTTTTGCAAAAAATAGGTTCGTCCTCCACCTTCATTTAACGCTTGGAGGAAAGCCATTTCTCATTCGTATAATAAAAAGAGGGAGAATTGCCCCTCTTTCGTTTATATTGAGCCATTTTACAAGGTTAAATAATCCCTTTTAATATCAATCCTAAAACTGACATTACTATCGCACTAATAATAATTCGCAAAATCCAAGTTGTGTTTGTACTTATTTTCTCTAATTGCTTATTGATTGTTGCTATGTCTTTCTCATTAATAGTGGTACGCGTTTCTAAAGTACGAATGTCTCTCATAATTTCTTTTTGCTCTGCTTTTAGGCTGTCAATTTTCGCGTAAACATCTTCCATATATTCACACCCTCTGTTCATCTTAATAGAAAAATCTATATATATTATGAGACAACCCTTTTACCCGTGAATACATTCCGTATATTCGCGCACCAAATTATTTGTACAATCTAATTGAATTATTTACACATTTCCATTTTTCTGTATAAACAAGCATTTAAATAACATGCGATATGAATAAACATTGAATTATTCTACTTTCATAACGTATCCTGAACACTCTTTATATGCCGTTTCATAAAGACTTTCATCTTATTTAAAGGCTTTTTTATTTCTTTAATAACAAACAAGGTGCAATCCAACATACGGGAGCACCTACAATAATTACTATTATTTAAATCACCATTCTCATATTTACAACTCATTATAGTCAGTATAATTTTCTGAAGAAATTCTCTTTTTTAGCTGCTTAATGTAAACTAATATTAATTTGAAATAACTGTAATGATAAACTTTCTAGAACAATAAATATACTAGCTGAAACGGACCTATAGCCGATATTTTTTCCAGTAACATTAATGGTGATTTCAGCTAAATTCGTTTGAATATTATTTCCCTCAAAAATCTTATCTTCAACCTTTACAATATCTGCTTCAAAATCTACTTCTTTAAAGGTTTTCAATAATTTTGTTTCTAATAAACTAAAATCAAAGTTTTCATCTTTTATTACGGCAAATTTAATCTTCATATTGATTTCCTCATTTTTAATAAATTAAAATCATTAAATCAATATAAATATATATTATTCTATTAGTTAATTCAAAATATACGCTTCATATGTATCATTACTAGATATCATTTCTAATGAATTAAGTGAAAAAGAAACGAAATAAACAAAGTCTCTCTTTCAACCACTTAACCAATTAATATAGAATCCCCCTTGTGTCCAATGACTAAAATTTTTTCATTTTAAACCCGTAGATTCTGAGAATTTCTTGTTTTAACATTACTAAACCACTTCACGCATTCTGTAGCATTGGTAATAACAATATAATGAAGCAGATTAATATTAGAAGTACCACTTATGTTTAATATAATGCGGCTCTAAATTATTTTGCTCATTGCTGCTTTTTTATTTCTCACTTGAAAATTATGTAATATATTTCAAATAAATTATCATCTTCCCCGTATTTTTATGATTGATTTTTTGTTCATAAATTCGTAACACATATACATGAG